>QIGN01000038.1 GCA_003228955.1 Hyphomicrobiales bacterium | reverse complement strand
CGAATCTCATGAGAATGGGCCCAGAAAAATTCATGTGCTGAAGGATATTGGTGAAGAAGCGTTTTCGCCAAACGCTCTTGCCGCGATTGACCGGGCCGTTGATGTTTTAAGGTCACAAGGGTGCGAGGTTTCGCAAATGACGTTGGATGTGGAGTTTGCGGACGGTGATGCTATCCTGAAGACGATATTGTGTCGCGACATGGCCCGCCATCATGGCGGCGACCGTGATCGGGCTGGCGATCAAATGAGCGAGCGGGTTCGCACAATGATCGATCGGGGACGCGAGATTGGCGAAGCCGAATACCGGCAAGCGCGCGAAGAAGCGGCTGCGTTGGCCGCACGTCTTGAAGACATGATTGGCCCGGAGGGTGTGATCCTGACCGGCTCAACAATTGACGTTGCTCCTCTCCTTACCCAAGGAACGGGGTCTCGCTCACCGCAACTGCTCTGGACGCTAGTCGGCATGCCCGCAATCACGGTTCCCTGCGGTATGGCAGACGGCCTGCCCATCGGCGTTCAACTCACTGGTGTGCGGGGAATTGATGATCTGGTGCTTTTGACGGCCGAGAGGCTCAGTAAAGATATTACCTAGCAGGACTGCCCAAGTCTGAAGCAGCCTCGCTCTGCGAGGATTGAACGCCCAAGCTTCGCATTTTCACAATTTCCGCTCCGGGTCACAAGCGGACCTGCTGCGGGAATTCGAACTATGTCAGCTCTGCCCCTGAAAGCGGGTATCGAAAGTAGAGTTCAGCTTTAGCTGCTGATTGTCTCCGCCAGACTTCGAGAGCAGCACTTGAAAGGCCGGAAACTACGCCTTCTCCCCGCCGCCAAAGCCACTGCCTGCTTTTTTGTAGTCCTCGCGCGGCGGGGCGAAGACGTCGAGTACCTTCGCGCCGTCCGGCCCGGCTTCAAAAGTGTGCTCCACGCCGCCCGGCGTGCGCCAGAAGTCGCCCTTTGTGACTTCGATTTCCTCGCCGCCCTGGGTACGCGTACCGCTTCCCTCGAGCAGCACGCCCCATTGCTCCTCGGGGTGGGAATGCAGCGTGCCCTTGTGCCCGGGGTCGATATTCACCACCGAGATCATGGCCTGGTCGCCGGGGAAGATCCGCGCCGCCACGCCTTCCTTCAGGGCGCGCCTGATGCCCTGGGACATGTCGTCGAGATTGAAGAAATTTTCGTTTTGCATGTTAGAGGGTGTTCCTTACTTTTCGAATTTGTATCCAGTCTCGTTCAAAAAGCGCTCCAGCGCATCCGGGAAGTTCAGCTTTACCTTTTTCGCCGGCGGGCATTCGCCTTCGCCATTTCGTTTGACCGAACAGGTTTCCAGCCCCCAGTCGGTCTTGCGGTCATAGTATTTCGCCATGAATTTCCATGCCTGCGCGCCCTCGCCCAGCAGGATTTTCTGGGCCACATATCCGGGGAGAAACCCGTTGATGTCCATGTCCTCCCCGGCCCATTCGATGATCCGCCTGAGTGATGCGACCTGGTGGCCCCGGAAGGCCGGATCGGTGCTGGCATCGATGAGTTTCCCATCCTCCAGCCGGAGGACCTTGAGGGGCGCGGTTGAGCAGGCATAGCAGCTGAAGGCATAGAGAAACGCATTGTCACGTATTGAAAATTCATAGCGCCCGTCGCCATCGAGGTCACTGACACCGAGCGGGCCGCCGTCAAAACTGCCGGCTTCGATCTCGGACCAGCTTTTGCCGTCCTTCGAACTCGTGAGCACGCGGGTGTCGGAGCAGCAGTGGGCGCCGCCGGTATAGGTTGAGAAAATAACCTCCGGGTAGGGATTGCCCGGGTCCAGCTCGGCGATCTGCACCCGGAATACCGGGTTGTCGGGAAAGGATTCGGCGCCCTCGGCATTCAGCACTTCCCTGCCCTCGACGCTGAGAGATAAAAGCGGCGCGACGAGCAGCAGGGCATCGGGCGGGCCGCCCTGCTTCAGCGTGATCTCAACGGTGAGAGGCCCGCTGCGAAGGGTCCAGCTCTTGCGGTCAAGCTTTTCCTCCCAGTCCCGCTCCAGTTCCGGCGGTTTTATCTCTTTCGCCAGCTTGGGCGCCGCGGCGAGGTGAGGCGCGTTCTGCGTCTTGAGATCCCTGACGAACGCACTTTCTCCCTGCGCGGAGGCCGGCGCGACCGGGCCGGGAAAAACAGACGCCGCCAGTATCGCCAGGGCTGCCAGGAAGCATTGGCGGGCGCGTCTTGCGGGATGAGTGTTTCGGGACATTGGTCGGATCACCTGGCAGGGTCGCATCAAGCACGGAATATATTTATGCTATAACATCTAGCATAACCGGAAAATGGGGCAGGCATATCATGGCATTCTGGGACAGGCTCAAGGATATTTCCGAGCGGTTCACAAAAGCCGAGCCCGCGCGCGAAGATCTGGGCGAGGAAGAAGTCCGGCTCGCGGCGGCGGCGCTTCTGGTGCACGCCACTGTTGTCGACGGCCAGGTCGCGCGTTCCGAAACGCAGGTCCTGCGCGAGGTTCTGGAGCGGCGCTTCGATCTGGATCACGGGCAGGCCGGGCGTCTGATTACCCAGGCGGCGCAGACCGAGAAGGACGCGGTGGACCTATACGGGTTCACCAGCGTGCTGACCCGCCGCCTCGACCGTCCCGGCCGGCTGAAAATCGTCGAAATGCTGTGGGAAATCGTCATCGCGGATGGCGTCATCCATGAGCTCGAAGCCAATCTTGTGTGGCGCGCGGCGGAGTTGCTCGGGGTCACATCGCGCGACCGTATCCGCCTCAAGAAATCCGTCGAGAGCCGCCATGGCTGAACGCGAAACGGCGCCGGTCACAGTCATAACCGGCGCCAGCGAGGGGCTCGGGCTGGCCCTGGCGCGGGAGTTTGCCCGCGCCGGGCATGGGCTGCTGCTGGTGGCGCGCGGGCGCGCCGCACTGGAGGCGGCGGCGGGCGGTATCGCCAGGGACACCGGGGTGCGCGTCGAGATACAGGTTGCCGATCTTGCCTCGCGCAAGGGCTGCGCCAGCGTCGTCACGGCGCTCGAAAAACATGGACTTCACGCCGATTATCTGGTGAATAACGCCGCACTGGGCCTGAGCGGGCCCTATGCCGAACACGAAGGCGGCGAAGTGATGCGCCTGGTTGATCTGAATGTAAGAGCCCTGAGCGACCTGACCGCCCGCCTGCTGCCGGGCATGATCGCGCGCGACCGGGGCGGCGTGCTGAATGTGGGGTCCATGGCGGGCTTCTTTCCCGGCCCCTATCAGGCGGCCTATTATGCGAGCAAGGCCTATGTCCTGTCGCTGAGCGAAGCGCTGGCGCAGGAGGTCGCGGGTACGAATGTGCGCGTCTGCGTGGTCGCGCCGGGGCCTCTGGCGACGCGGTTCCATGCGCGCATGGGCGCGCAGCGCGATTATTATATCCGGTTCCAGGGACTGATGGGTGTCGAGCAGGTTGCCCGCAGCGCCCGTGCGGGTCTTGTTCGCGGCCGGAGGGTTATTGTGCCGGGCGCGATCAACTGGGTCAGCGCGCAATTTCTGCGCGTGGCGCCGCACATACTGCTGGTTCCCTTCGCGGCGTGGCTGCTGCGCCGCAGAGAGGCAAGGCGCGGTGTATAGACGGACCGGCCATATCGCGGGCGGCCCCCGGGGCGTTCGGGGCGGTGGCGCGCACGCGCGCAAGCCCGATGAACCGCGCCTGCCGGTGCTCTTGATCGTTCACCAGCAGCACTCCTCGCCCGGCAATGTGGGAAACTGGTTCAGGGCGAACGGATTTCCGCTCGACATCCGGCGCCCCCGTTTCGGCGACCCCTTGCCCGAAACCCTTGAGGACCACACAGGGGCCGTCATCTTTGGCGGGCCTCAAAGCGCCAATGACCCGGATGATTTCATCCGCCGCGAGATTGACTGGATTGCCGTGGCGCTGCGCGAGGACAAGCCGTTCCTTGGCATTTGCCTTGGCGCGCAGATGCTGGCGCTTCATCTTGGCGGCGAAGTGGGCTCGCATCCTCAGGGCCGCGTCGAGATGGGCTATTATCCGATCACACCGACCTCGCGGGGCGCGCGCCTGATGGACTGGCCGGCGCAGGTCTATCAGTGGCACCGGGAAGGTTTCAGCCTCCCGGAAGAAAGCGTGCTGCTGGCGGAAGGCGAGAATTTCGCGCAGCAGGCATTTTCCTGCGGGTCCGCCTTCGGGCTCCAGTTCCACCCGGAAATCACCGATCTGGTGATGAACCGCTGGGTGACGCGCTCGGGCTACCGGCTGGTATTGCCGGGCGCGAGACCCGGGCCCGGACATCGCAGGGACCACATGATTCACGGACCCGGCCAGCGAAACTGGCTGGACCAGTTTCTCAAAATCTGGGCCGGCGCGCCAGTGCGCTGATATATGCCGCGACGGCAAAAAAACACACGGCGCTTCGGGCTCACTACTAGGTAACTTCTGCCGGGCAGCAGGCTGTCCCTGCCTAACAGCAGACCCCTGCACCTGGATCCAGGTTCCGGATAATGCCATATATTGATACTTTCTGCCAACCATTCACTACATATAGCGTTTTGTCCTTGTGCGCCAGATTGGCAAGCTGTTTGCTACGTATCGGGCGTGCCGGCGCAATAGTGTTGCGTCGCTGGTGCAAAACTGGCGGAGGGAGGCAAGTTTTGTTGTGTTGTGACCCCTTCCAAATGGTCTCTCTCCGCCAGCTGCATTTCCGGCTGTCCTTCCAGTTCCAGGGCAATCCGCAATCCCGCGCCACAGGCATGGCAAATGCCCGGGCCGCGGCGGCATTCCGCGCAAACGGCACAACTTCGGAGAACCGGGAAAGGACGCAATCATGGCGCGGAAATCGAAAACGCGCGGCTGGCTTCTGATTTTCGCGCTCGCGCTCGCGATTGCCCTTTTCGTGCTGCTCGGCACGATCGATACGAGCCTGCGCTATGATCTGTTTGGAATCTAGGCCCGGGTTGCCCCCCAGTCTTCAGAATCCGTTTACCACACCGGGTAACGCTGTGCGTTAAGCTCGATTCGGTGCCGGGATATCGCTGTCCTCGCAATCGGTTAGTCTCGGCCTCCATCCAACGGGGTGGGATATATGGCGGGAGCGATTCCGGCTTTGCAGGACCGAATCGGTGTTCGCGCCGTGCCAGGACCGGGGGCCGCGGAAGGCGCTGGCGCATCGGAAGAGGCGTCAAAATTTTCAGGCCATTCCTGACTTTTCAGGCGAAAATTAAAGTTTTTCTGTTAACATGATTGCACTTGTGGCAAACATGATTGTTCGAAACCTTCTGGTGCGCGGCGAACAGGCTGGAAAATTATGAAACTCAACAAAAGCATTTTCGCCCGTTCGCCCGGTTCGGCAACGCTCATGGCGATGGTGATGGTTGTGAGCATGATAAGCCTGCCCGGCGCACCTTATGCGGCCAGCCCCGCGGACAAGGCCGCGCCGGCAATCCCGGCCTCCGCTCAACCCCATGTGACTGACGCGGGAGCAAAACAGCCTCTGTCGATTCCGGTTCCCTGCCCGATCTGGCTGCTTGGCCAGATCGCGGGGTACGGCAAGACGGAAACCCGGTCCGCCGAAGGCGCAAAGCCCAGCGTGGAAATGGTCCCGGGCGGGATCTGGTTGATGCAGAAATTTTCCGAAGCGGTTCGTAAAGCCATTTGACGACCGGGTTGCCGGCGCAATGAAGCGATCCTGCATTGGCTTCGCGCCTTCGGCTTTATTTCCGGCAAATTCAACCAAAACGAAAATTGCGGGTACGGCGGGTTGCGCGCGCAATCTGCCTTGCGCCGGAACAATCTTGCCTGTTGACTGACGCGCCCGATCTGACATCCAATGCCCTGGCGGCCCGGCAGGGGACCGCACGTCAAGACAGGACAGGAGGAGTGGGACGGATGGTCTGTTTCAGCGTTGCCGGGCGGGCCCTCGCCACTCTGGTTTTTCTGGTTTTCATCTCGTTTCCGCTTGGCGCCTTGCGCGGCGCGCCGGATGGCGTAACGACCGGCGACGAGATTCTGGCGGATGTCAGCAAGCGCATTACCGACATTACCACCGGGGAGCTGAAAGCGCTTCTGGAGAAGGATCCCAACGTTTACCTCATCGACGTCCGCACGGTCAGGGAGACCATTCTCAACGGCGGTACGATCCGCGCCAAGCGGAATTTCATCATTCCCCGGGGCTGGCTCGAGTTCCGTGCCCCTGACGCCGTTCCCGACAAGGATGCCCCGATTATCGTCTATTGCGGCACCAATCAGCGCAGCCCGCTGGCGGCGGAAAAGCTTCTGCAAATGGGCTACACGAATGTGAGGAACTATGCTGAAGGCGTGTATGCCTGGCGCAAGGCGGGACACCCGCTCGAGATTGCCGACAGGGAGCCCAACAGTATTCTCTACAACAAACCGGAAAAGGTTATCGACGGCGTGTGGAGCGCCATTGGCGCAACCGCCCCGGGCACCTATGAGAATTCCGGCCACAACAACAATCTGTCTTTTATCGTCACCAGCGATGGGGTGCTGGTGGTCAATGCGGGCGCCAACTACCTGCTCGCCAAATCGCTGCATGAGGAAATCAGGAAGATCACCGACCAGCCGGTCAAATATGTGGTGCTGGAAAACGGCCAGGGCCACGCGGTGCTCGGCTCCAACTACTGGAAGGAGCAGGGCGTGACGATCATAGCCCAGACCGAAACCGCGCGGGTGATCGAGGAAAATGCCGCGCGCCTTATTGAAGTCGGGACCAACCGGGTGCGCGACAAGATGTTTGGCACGAAGATTGTCATGCCGGACAAAACCTTCGATAAGAAAATGGTCATTGAGATGGGTGGTGAGCGCATCGAGCTCGTCACTTTCGGGCCCGCGCACAGTCCCGGCGACATGTCGGTATGGATGCCTGAAAAGAACCTCATTATTTCCGGCGACATCGCTTTCCACAAACGCCTGCTGCCGATCTTCGAGGACATCGACACGGCCGCCTGGCTGGAGTCATGGGAAAAATTCGCGGCCCTGAAAGCCAAGATCGTCATCCCCGGTCACGGCGGTCCGACCAACATGGCCGAGGTCACGAAATACACGAAGGACTATCTCGTCTATATGCGCAGCAAGGTGCGCGAGCTGATCGACAATGGCGGGTCGCTGGCCGACGCCTACAAGATCGATCAGTCGGCCTACGAACATCTCGATACGTTCGAGTTCCTCGCCCTGCAGAATGCGGGACGGATATTCCGGGAAATGGAATTTGAATGAGCCCGGCGTGCCGGGACCGGGTATCGGAAAAAGCGCGTCAGGGAGCCGCTTTCAGGAATTGCTTTTGATCACGAAGCGGTAAACGCCGTCATCCTCTCCCGATTCCATAAGCTCGTGCCCGGTCGCGCGGCAAAAGGCGTCGAAATCGGCGACCGACCCGGGGTCGGTGGCCAGAACCTCAAGCGTTTGGCCCGAAGGCATATCCTTGATCGCGGCCTTCGCCCTCAAGATCGGAAGCGGGCAGTTGAGGCCCTTTACGTCCAGCGTCGTGTCCGTCATCATTTTTCCAAAGGCTCCTATCGTCTGTGGTGGTCAGGTGACCGCCGGATTTGTGTCGCCGGCATTCAGATCAACCGGTCATCAATTCATATTCGAATACGTGAATGACTGAACAGGGGATTCGCCTGGAGGTCAAGCTATCACACGGTCACGGATTCTTTATTGTCCGCCTGATTGTCCGCCTGGCTCCACCTGTCCGGACCAGTCCGCGAGCGCGGCTCCCCAATGGGCCGCCGTCGCCGCGTCCAGATCGAAAATCGTGAACCGGCGCCCTTCCCTGACCGTGACACGCAACAGCCGCATTCCGCTCTCGTGAACCACATTGTCCAGCGTAATTTCCCGTCCGTAGGGGGCTGGAAATCTTTCGATGCGGGTAACCTTTTCCTCAATCACTTCCTGTCACCCCAGTAAAAGGAGGTCTCCAGCATGATGGCCCATTTGCGCGGCGTGTCGCGATAGTCCGGCTTGACGTCGAACTCAAGGAAGCGCTCGCCTTCTTCGCCTTTCTTGGCGACGAGTTTCAGAAGCTCATCGAAGGACTGCACTTCGGGATGATAGATTATCAGATCACTCAATCGGGCCATCGTTTTCCTCGCTGGGTGTGGCTGGCGGAATTTGAGTCCCTTGTTCAGGTGCGGCAATTTTCTCCAGATAGCGCATCCGGTATAGCAGGCGGTTGCCGGGGTCTGAAGGCGTTGCCGGGCTATTGAATCCGGTCCGGGCGTGCAGCACATTGTTGCAGATCAGCCCCTGGCCGGGCGCGAGCTTGTGCCGGAAGACATAGCGGTTGTCATCGGCCAGAAGCTGCGTGAGAAACCGTGCCGCGGCCAGCGTGTCCGGGGTGTCGCGCCAGACGATGTTCCGGCCGCGCGCGGAGTAACGCATATTCAGCGCGCCCGTCGCCGGGTCCACCCGAAAGACGGGCCCTGTACTTTGCGCGCGCACCTTGCCGTCTTTTTCAACATTGGCGGGAATGATCATGGCTTCGTCATGCATGAAGGCGGCGATGAAGTCCGGGTTCTCATCGCGCAATGCGATATAGGCGATTTCGGGATCGAGCAGCGCGGTCTCGCCGCCCTCTTCCGCGTCCCGGACGCAATGCAGCAGAAAAGCCCCGATGCGGTCCGCCGGTGCGTTGTAATATCCGTCGGTGTGCCAGCTGAGCGGGCGATCGGAATAGGGGATGTAGCCCTTGCGGCCCCCCTCCCTGGCGACTTCGATGGCGACAATGCCGTCATCGCCCGCTGACCGGTGCCCCTCGGTGGAACAGAGCCCGAAGCCTTTTGCGAAGGCGCGCAGGCTGTCTCTGACACAGCCGTCGGGCTGCGCCGGGCAAGTGGTGTAGATCGCCATATTGGCCCTGCGGCACAGGCTCGCGACATTCGCCCGCTCCGCCTCGCTTGGAGCGGCAAGGTCGCCGATTTCCACCACAAGATCGCAAACGCCCGCCGGATAGGCCGCGAGCTTGGCGGCGCGCCAGCGGCGGTAGGTCTCATCGTTGCCGGGATTGAACGGGCTGGCCGCCCGCCGCCCGGTTTCTGTCTCGTGGTTTTCGATCTGGTTTTCCGGTTGCATGGGTTCGGACCCCGGGCTTTGCTCGCGTGCGGTTTTCCGAGCATAACAATTTTTCGAAGGCGCCATACTGGTTGATATATTAAAATATTATGATATAAATAAGTAGCATTCTTTTCAGGCCGCTCGTTTTTCCAAATTGCTGCAACCACGGATAGGGGCGGCGCAGCGAAATTTACCGGCTGGCGGGAGGTTCGGGCCAATGGCGAAACACAATGGATCCAAGCGGTCAAACGGTGGTTCCGCGAGCGGAAAGAAGGGGTCGAAGCAGGCCAAACAGCATCCCACGCCCATGCTGGATGAGCTGGAAGACGGGCCGTGGCCGAGTTTCGTAACCGGGCTGAAGCGGCTTCGCGATTCGAAGGACAAGCAATACGCTCCGATGATGAACGATCTGCTGGGCCAGCTTGAGCATTCCTATCAGGAAAAACTCGGCTTCTGGAAAGGCGGCGTCGTCAGTGTCTACGGGTATGGCGGCGGCATTATCCCGCGCTTTTCCCACGTGCCCGAGAAGTTTCCCGAGTCGAAGGAATTCCATACCCTGCGCGTGATGCCTCCCGCCGGGTTCCACTATGACACCAAGATCATGCGCAAGATCTGCGACATCTGGGAGGAGTTTGGCTCGGGCCTGATCGCCTTCCACGGCCAGACCGGAAACATCATGTTCCAGGGCGCGACGACCGAAAATACGCAACTGGCTTTCGACGGCCTGAACGAGATCGGATTTGATCTTGGCGGCGCCGGCCCCTGCCTGCGCACAGCCATGAGCTGCGTCGGCGCAGCCCGCTGCGAGATGTCGAACTATGACGAGCAGCGCGCCTTGCGCAACATCATCAACACATATGTCGATGAAATTCACCGTCCGGCGATGCCCTACAAATTCAAGTTCAAATTCTCCGGCTGCCCCAACGATTGCGTCAACGCCATCCAGCGGGCGGACTTCGCCGTCATCGGAACCTGGCGCGACGACATGAAGGTCAACCAGGACGAAGTCAAAGCCTATGTGAAAAAGGTCGGCCGCAAATACATGATCGACGCGGTGATCGCCAATTGCCCGACGCGGGCGCTCAGTCTCAATGACGATGACACGCTTGATGTCGACAATTCGAGCTGCGTGCACTGCATGCATTGCCTGAACGTCATGCCCAAGGCGCTTTCGCCGGGCGACGACAGGGGCGCGACCATCCTCATCGGCGGCAAGCGCTCGCTCAAGGTCGGCGATCTGATGGGCACCGTTATCGTCCCCTTCATGAAGCTCGAAACCGACGAGGACTATGACAAGCTCACCGAGTTCGCCGGCGAGGTCATGGAGTTCTTCACCGACAACGCGCTTGAGCATGAACGGATCGGCGAGACCATCGACCGGATCGGCCTGCCGGCCTTCCTGGAAGCCATGGATATCGATCCCGATCCCAACATGGTCAAGCATCCGCGTACGTCGAGCTACGTCCGTACCGACGACTTTACCGAGGAAGCGGACAAATATTTCGAGCGAAAGAAGAAAAAAGAGGCTGAGGAGGCCAAGGCCGCGGCCGCCGCGGAATAACGCGCCGGCGAACCAAAACCGTTATTCGACGCAGCCGAAATGTCCTGACTGGAGAATCTTATGAGCGAAGCCACAACACCGCGCATAGCCAACGAGACCGGGGTGCCCGATCCGTTCCTGTTCATGCATCCCACCATGAAGAAGAACTATGCGAACTGGGACTGGCATGAGCGCCTGCGCCCCGGCGTGCTGCATCATATGTCCAAGACCGGCGAGTCCATTTTCACCGTGCGCGCCGGCACCCAGCGCCAGATGGATGTCTATACCATCCGCAAGCTGTGCGATATCGCCGACGAATATGCCGATGGCCATTTCCGGTTTACCACCCGCAGCAACATCGAATTCATGGTTACGGACCGGGCGAGGATTGACCCTCTGGCCGAGAAACTGACGTCTGAGGGTTTCCCCGTCGGCGGCACCGGCAATTCGGTGTCCATGATTTCCCATACGCAAGGGTGGCTGCATTGCGATATTCCCGGCACCGATGCGTCGGGCGTCGTCAAGACCCTGATGGACAAGCTGCACAAGGAATTCATCACCGAGGAAATGCCGAACCGGGTCCGGATCACGACGTCCTGCTGCCAGGTCAATTGCGGCGGTCAGGGCGATATCGCCATCAACGTGCAATATACCAAACCGCCCAAGATCGATCACGACCTTGTCGCCAATATGTGCGAGCGCCCGGCTGTCGTGGCGCGCTGCCCGGTGGCGGCGATCCGCCCGGCAATCGTCAATGGCAAGCCTTCGCTTGAGGTCGATGAAAAGAAATGCATCTGCTGCGGCGCATGTTACCCGCCCTGCCCGCCGATGCAGATCAATGGCGACGATTCAACCAAGCTGGCGATCTGGGTTGGCGGCAAGCATTCCAACGCCCGCTCCAAGCCCACCTTCCAGAAGCTGGTGGTCGCCAATCTGCCGAACAATCCGCCGCACTGGCCCGAGGTCGAGGCGGTCGTGATGAAAATCCTTTACGCCTACAAGGACAATGCCCGCGACTGGGAGCGGATGGGCGAATGGATCGAGCGCATCGGCTGGCCAAAGTTTTTCGACATCACCGACCTGGCCTTCACCAAGCATCATCTCGATACCTGGACCGGCGCCCGGCACACCATGAATTCATCGACGCATATCCGCTTTTAAGGCGGGGCCGGTTCACTTTGGCCCGTGCGCAACGTCTTGCTAGGGAGACTGAAAACGTGAAATTCGGAATCGTTGTCAATGAGGGACCCTATACGCACCAGGCATCGGATTCCGCCTATCAGTTCACCAGGGCGGCGCTGGAGAAGGGGCACGAAATCTACCGTGTCTTTTTCTACCATGACGGCGTCAACAACGGGACGCGCCTCTCGGTTCCGCCACAGGATGAGCGCAACATACAGTCCAACTGGACCGAGCTGGCGAAGCAGCACAAGCTCGATCTGGTGGTGTGTGTCGCCGCCGCCCAGCGGCGCGGTATTCTCGATGAGAGCGAGGCCAAGCGCGCCGGCAAGAACGCCGACAATATCGCGCCCGGATTTCGCATCTCGGGTCTGGGGCAATTGATCGAGACGGGGATCGAGTCCGACCGCGTCGTTGCGTTCGGCGATTGAGGATTCTGAAAAGATGAATACGCAGGAAGACAGTTCCGGTGCCAATGGCCAGAAGCGGTTCCTCTATGTGAACCGGCGGGCGCCATATGGGACGATTTACGCACTGGCGTTCGATCAGGATGTCAGCCTCGCCTTCCTCGACGACGGCGTTTACCAGATCGTCAAGGGGCAGGACACGGAAGGCATCGGCATGAAAAATTTCTCGCCGACCTACCGCGCGCTGGGGGACTTTGAGGTCACCAAGCTTTTTGTCGAGAGGGAGTCGCTTGAGGAGCGCGGTCTCTCAAGCGATGACCTGCTGGACATCACCTATGAGGACGAGGACGACGACTGGGCGGAGAAGCCTTCCATCCGCATCGTCAGCCGCTCGCAGATGACCGAGGTCATGGCGGCCCAGGATGTAATCCTCAGCTTTTGACTGCCCCGGAAAACGAGACGAGAAAGAAAATGTCGATACTGCACACAGTCAACAAATCGCCGTTCGAGAAATCCACGTTCAGGAGCTGTCTCGATCACGCCAAATCCGGCGATGCGGTGCTTCTGATCGAGGACGGCGTTTATGCCGCGACCAAGGGCACCGCGGCGGCGAAACTCATTGCCGCCCGGAACGGCGATCTGGCGCTCTACGCTCTGGCCGCCGATCTCGCGGCCCGCGGGATTTCCGAAACATCGGTCATCGAGGGAGTTTCGGTCGTCGACTATGGCGGCTTCGTGGATCTGGTCGCCGGCCATGACGTTTCGCAGGCGTGGCTGTGAATACTGGTTTGAATTTCAATTCGCGAGAGAATGACACAGGAGAAAATCGATGACCTATCAGTTGAATGGAACCGCGATCGAGCATGACGAGGAGGGCTATATCACTGAACTCGCCTCGTGGAGCGAGGATCTTGCCGGTCTGATCGCCAAGGAAGAAAAAATCGACATGACCGTCGAGCATTGGGAGGTGGTCAATTTTCTGCGCGACTATTACGAGGAATACCAGATTGCTCCCGCCGTGCGCGTGCTCATCAAGCAGATCAAGAAGTCAATGGGCAAGGAAAAGGGCAACAACAAATATCTCTATACGCTGTTTCCCTATGGCCCGGCCAAGCAGGCCTGTAAAATCGCCGGCCTTCCCAAGCCCACCGGCTGCGTCTGATCGCGCCTGAGGCCGGTAGCAAAAGGGGAGAGCGGTGCTAACGATCGCTTATGCAGTCCTGTTCTATGGCGCGGCCCTGGTGCTGGCCGGCGGCATCGCGTATCGGATGTGGGAATATTCAACCACACCGGCGCCATTGAAAATCCCGACAACGCCAGCGCCCGTGACGCGCGGCGGCGTCATTGTGCGGATGGCGCGTGAAGTCGTTCTGTTCGAAAGCCTGTTCAAGGCCAACAAGTGGATCTGGCTGTTCGGCTGGATATTTCACGCCGCCCTGCTGCTCGTTCTCCTGCGCCATCTGCGCTACTTCACCCAGCCCGTGTGGGGCTGGGTCGTGCTGGTTCAGTCCCCGGGCATATACGCCGGTTTTGCGCTGGTTGCGGGGCTGGCCGGATTGTGGGCGCGGCGGGTCCTTGTGCCCCGCATCCGCTATATCAGCGCGCCGTCCGATCATCTGATGCTGGCGCTCATCATCGCCATTGGCGTCAGCGGGCTGGCGATGAGATACGTTTTCCGCACCGATATCGTGGCGGTGAAGGCCTTCTTCCTCGGCCTCATGTATTTCGACTGGCAGCCGCTCCCCGCCGATCCGGTGCTGCTCATACATCTTGCGCTGGTCGCGGCGCTGATGATCATTTTCCCGGTGTCCAAACTGCTGCATGCACCGGGGCTGTTTTTCAGCCCTTCGCGCAATCAGGCCGACGACGCGCGCGAGCGCCGTCATGTGGCGCCGCCGCTGCGGACCGCCGCGCGCGCGCGGCAATAGGCGGGGGAGGTATCGGTGGTTGAACTCAAGATCAGAGCGCCGGTTTCGGGGGAGGACATTCCCGACCCGTCCGCGATACCAGCGCTGGCTCCCGGTGTCATGGCGCATTCGAAACCCTATGTCGCGTCGCCCGAGCACCAGGAGGCGATCGGCTTTCCCGGGGAACTCGTCGATGACTGGGAAGAGCGGGCCGTCGACAAGCTCGGCGAGCTGGTCAAAAATTCACGGGGCCTGCGTGTCTATCTCGACACCTGCGTCAAATGCGGCGCCTGCACCGACAAGTGCCACTATTTTTTAGGAACCGGCGACCCGAACAATATGCCGGTGGCGCGGCAGGATCTGCTGCGCAAGGTTTACCGGCGCTATTTCACCTTCGCGGGAAAATATTTCCCCTGGCTGGTCGGTGCGGAAGATATGACCAAAGAGGTTCTGGACGAGTGGTACACCTACTTCCACCAATGTTCGCAATGCCGCCGCTGCTCGGTCTACTGCCCCTATGGCATCGATACTGCCGAAGTTTCCATGGCGGCGCGCGAAATCATGGACAGCGTCGGCAAGGGACAGAAATACTGCAACGAGATTATCGGAAAGGTCCGGAAATACGGCAACAATCTGGGGCTCCAGGAAAAAGCCCACAGGGCCACGCTGGAGGACCTGGAAGAAGACATCGAGGATGAAACCGGCGTTGCGGTGCGCCTGCCGCTCGATGAAAAGGGCGCCGATATTCTGCTCGTCACGCCAAGCGCGGACTTCTTCGCCGAGCCGCATATCGACGGCCTCATCGGTTACGCCAAGGTGTTCCATCATGTGGGCGCCAGCTGGACAATCAGCTCATACGCGTCCGAGGCGGCCAATTTCGGCATGTTTATCGGCTCCCAGGACAATATGCGCGAGCTGGCAATGCGCATCCGCAACGCGGCGGAAGACCTCGGCGTCAAGCGCATCATTTTCGGTGAATGCGGGCACGCCTGGCGCGCCGCCTATAATTTCATGAACACGCTTGCCGGGCCGTTCGATTTTCTCGATCAGCGATACCCCATCCCGCAGCATATCTGCGAGTACACCTATGACCTCATCCAGAAGGGCGCGCTGAATTTCGACAAATCCCTGAACGACGATATCCGCCTGACCTTCCATGATTCCTGCAATGTCAGCCGCGCCTCGCGCATGGGCGACAAGCCGGGCGGGCAGTATGAAATTCCGCGCGCGATCCTGCGCGAGGTCTGCAACCATTTTTACGACATGGCCGACGACACCATCCGCGAGGCGACATTCTGCTGCGGCGGGGGCGGGGGGCTTCTGACCGACGATCTGCTGGAGCTGCGCATCAAGGGCGCCCAGCCGCGGATGCGCGCCATGCAGCAGGTGGCGCAGGATCATGGCGTCACCCACATGGCCGCCATCTGCGCCATCTGCAAAACCCAGTTCGCGAAGGTGATGCCGGAATACGGGTTCGAGATGGACAATATCGTGAGCGTTCATCAGATGGTCTCCAACGCGATAATTCTCGACGGCCAGAAAATTGATCGCGAAGAAGGCGAGGAGCAGGAATGACGGATACAGCCACACCGCAGCACACGTTCCGCCGGTATGAGGAAGGTGAAACCGAGGCCGATATCGGTCTGGAAGAGAAGATTTTCCAGGCGGACTACACCTACAAATGCCCGACCTATGTGAACAAGACGCCGCCCTGTCAGGGCAGTTGCCCCTCGGGCCATGAAGTTCGCGGCTGGCTGGCCATCGCGCGCGGCATGGACAAGCCCCCCATAGAGGGCATGACCTGGCAGGAATATGCGTTCCAGCGCATGGTCGCGGCCAACCCCTTCCCCGCGACAATGGGACGGGTGTGCCCTGCTCCCTGCGAGGACGGCTGCAACCGCAACGAGGTCGACCATACGGTTGGCATCAACGCGGTCGAGCAATATGTCGGTGACTGGGCCAATGACAATAATCTGAAACTCGCCCGGCCGGGCAAGAACACCGGCAGGAAGGTGGCCGTCATCGGCTCCGGGCCGGCGGGTCTGACAGCCGCCTATTTCCTGCGCTGCAAGGGCCATGCCGTCACGCTGTTCGAGGCGCAGGACAAGCTCGGCGGCATGATGCGCTACGGTATTCCCGGCTATCGTACCCCGCGCGACATGCTGGATATCGAAATCGGCCGCATCATCGATCTGGGCGTCGAGGTCAAGACCGGTGTCCGCATCGGTGAAGATGTATCGCTGGAGGCCCTTGAGAAGGATTTCGACGCCATCTTCTGGGGTATTGGCGCGCAGACCGGGCGGCCTTTGCCAATCCCCGGCTTCGACGCCGACAACTGCATCACCGGTGTGGAATTTCTCGATGCCTTCAACCAGGGCTGGGTGTTTTCGACCGCCAAAAAAATTGTCGTCGTCGGCGGCGGCGACACATCCGTTGACGTGGCCTCGGTCGCGCGCAGGCTCGGCCATATTACGAGCAGGGCCGCAAAGGACCGCTCCGACGGCACCGTGCTCGGCCACACCGCCCATGACGTTGCCGGAACCGCGTCGCGCGAGGGCGTAAAGGCGGTCCTGACCTCGCTGTTCCCCATCGAGGAGATGACGGCGGCCGAACATGAGCGCGAGGATGCGCTTCGCGAAGGCGTGGAAATCAGGGGCGGCGTGCTCCCTCTTGAGGTCATCAAGGACGATCAGGGGCGCGTCAAGGCACTCAAATTCTGCGAATGCGAGATGGAAGGCACCAAGCCAATCCCGAAGGAGGGAACCGAATTCGAGATCGAATGCGATCTGATCGTTTCAGCCATTGGCCAGATGGGCGATATGACCGGCATCGAAGCGCTCGACAACGGCCACGGTTTCATCGCCACCGATCCGCTCTACAAGGTGAAGAGCCAGGACAAGCATTTTGCCGGCGGCGACATACTCCGCCCGCATCTGCTTACCACCGCCATCGGCCATGGCCGCATCGCCGCGGAGAATATCGACCATTTCCTGGCCGGCGAGCCGATCAGCAAACGCCCCAAGGTGGATGTACACCATTTCAACCTGCTGAATGAGTTGCAGCAGCGCGGGCTGGACCCGGAGGACTATGAAGGCGGGCAGAAGCGCGGTACGGATGCGGAAGATTTCGCGGTTCACAATTATGAAGACCGCTCGGCGACGCAGATCATTACCCATGACGAACTCTTCAAGGGCCACTTCGAATATGAGGCCCTGGAAAAACGCGGGAGCGTAGAGATCAAGGGCGATGAAGTCCTTGGTAATTTCGAGGAGCGGATAACCGGATTCACCGAGGAGCAGGCGCAAAAAGAGGGCAATCGCTGCATGAGTTGCGGGATGTGCCTGGAGTGCAACAACTGCGTGAACTGCGTCAAAAAAGACGCGCTGTCCGTGGGCCGCTATGTCGATACCGACTATGATAAATGTATCGGCTGCCATATCTGCATGGATGTCTGCCCCTCCGGTTACATCAAGATGGGCCTTGGGGAGTAGCAATTCATGCGAGCGCGCCTGTCCCATATTCTCGCCGTCATGCTGCTCCTGGCGACGACTCTCGTCTGCGGGCCGGTGGGGGTCCATCCCGCCGCCGCGTCGCAGGACCAGCCGATGAGCCGTGTGTTCGTGCCCGCGCCGCCCAGGGGCAAGGGCCTCCAATGCGTTGCCGATACGGAATATATGCGCCGCAATCACATGACG
>QIGN01000101.1 GCA_003228955.1 Hyphomicrobiales bacterium | reverse complement strand
CCCCCTCCCTAGCCCTTCCCCGCAAGGGGGGAGGGGATTGCTTGGAGTGTCGGTCTACTCCTCAAGGCAGGCTTTGACGAAAAGCTCAAAAGCCCTGGCGCGGTGGGATTGGGCATGTTTTTCTTCCGGCTCCATTTCGCCGAAGGTCAGTGCGCCGCCACGGGGTAGGAATATGGGATCATAGCCGAACCCCTTGTCTCCGCGCGGCGGCCAGACCAGCGTGCCGAACACCTTACCCTCAAAGGTGTCACAGGCGCCATTGGGGGACGCCAGCGCCAGGGCGCAGGTGAAATTGGCACCGCGTGCGTCTTGCACCGCCGCGCCCTTTTCGCCAAGATCTTTCTCGACCCGTTCCATGGCAATGGAAAAATCCTTCCCCGCGCCCGCCCAGCGCGCCGAGTAGATGCCCGGCGCACCGCCGAGCACCGCGACCTCCAGCCCCGAATCGTCGGCCAGTGCCGGCAGGCCGCTTGCCTCAGCCGCCGCGCGCGCTTTGAGTCCGGCGTTGGCGATGAAGGTCGCGCCGGTTTCCTCGGGCTCGGGAAGGTCCAGTTCGGCAGCCGAAACCGCATCGACGTGAAAGGGCGCCAGCAGATCGCGTATTTCGCGCACCTTGCCCGGATTGTGGCTGGCGACGACGAGCCGGTCTCCCTTGCGCAGTTTCCAGGCCATCACCCGACGGTGAGCTTTTGCAGCTCCACCAGTTCGCCAATGCCCTTGCGGGCGAGCTCCATGAGCTCGTCGAACTGTTCCTGGGAGAAGGGATCGGTTTCCGCCGTGCCCTGCACCTCGCAGATGCCGCCGGTTCCGGTCATGACGAAATTGGCGTCCGCGTCGGCTTCGCTGTCTTCCGCGTAATCGAGATCGAGCACCGCGCTGCCGCCATAGAGGCCGCAGGAGACGGCGGCGACCTGATCCTTGATGACCCCGTCGCCGATCATGTCGCGGGCCTTCATCCAGGCGATGCAGTCGTGAAGTGCGACCCAGGCGCCGGTAATGGCGGCGGTGCGCGTGCCCCCGTCAGCCTGAATGACATCGCAATCGACCGTAATCTGCCGCTCGCCCAGCGCTTTGAGATCAACGACGGCGCGAAGCGACCGGGCGATGAGGCGCTGGATTTCCAGCGTGCGCCCGCCCTGTTTCCCCGCCGACGCCTCGCGGCGCATGCGCTCACCCGTCGAGCGCGGCAGCATGCCGTATTCCGCCGTCACCCAGCCCGATCCGCGCCCCTTCATCCAGGGTGGAACGCGCTCCTCCAGAGAGGCGGCGCACAACACATGGGTGTTGCCGCACTTGATGAGACAGGAGCCTTCCGCATGCAGCGACACGCCGCGCTCAAGGGTGACGGGGCGAAGCTCGCCGGGCTGGCGTTTGGACGGGCGCATTGAGTGCTTGTTCTCCTTAGTAGATGAATCAAGCGCGCACACTATGGGAGGGAGGGATTTGGATCAATAATCTCCGGGCCCCGCGTTAACGATCCCGTTTGACGCGCTGCCCGCGCAATCCTACATTCCGGCCCATGCGACAGAAGGAACTCAACGAAGCGGCGGAACTCGCATCGCGCGAGGGGGCGTCCATCCTGAGCGATCTCGACACGCGCAGCCGCGAGATATTCCGCCAGATCGTGCAAAGCTATATTTCCACCGGCGACCCGGCTGGCTCGCGCAATATTTCGCGCGCCCTGCCGATGACCCTCTCACCCGCCTCGGTGCGCAATGTCATGTCCGATCTCGAAGCGCTGGGGCTCATCTACGCGCCGCACACCAGCGCCGGGCGTCTGCCGACACATTCGGGTTTGCGCCTGTTCGTCGACGCCCTGATGGAGATCGGTAATCTGAGCGCGGAGGAACGCGCAAACATCAAATCGCAGCTTACCGGCAATTCCGATGAACGCGAACTTGAGGACGTTCTGACCGAAACCGGCGAGATGCTGTCCGGCCTTGCGGGCTGCGCGGGGGTCGTGCTCACCGACACGCAGATCAAACGGCTCAAGCAGATCGAATTTGTCTCGCTGGAGCCGAAAAAGGCGCTTGCGGTTCTGGTTGCCGAGGACGGCTCGGTTGAAAACCGCATCGTCGATCTGCCTGACGGGCTGCCCGTTTCCGCCCTTGTCCAGGCGTCGAACTATCTCAATACGCGCATCGCCGGCTTGACGCTGAACGGCGCGCGCCGGCTGATCGAAAGCGAATTGCGGGACCGCAAGGCTGAACTCGATGACCTGACCGCCAAAATGGTGCAGGAGGGTCTGGCCATATGGTCAGGCCCCGATGCGGGCAAGAAGAATTTGATCGTGCGCGGGCGCTCGCATCTGCTCGATGACCTGACCGCGGCGGACGATCTGGAGCGCATCCGCAAGCTGTTCGACGATCTTGAAGCCAAGCAGGAGCTGATCGACGTGCTGGCTCACGCCGAACGCGCCGAAGGGGTGCGCATATTTATCGGCTCGGAAAACCAGTTGTTCTCGCTCTCGGGCTCATCCATGGTGGTGGCCCCGTTCCAGGACACCGACCGCAACATTGTCGGCGTCCTCGGCGTTATCGGCCCGACCCGGCTGAATTATGCGCGGATAATTCCGATGGTGGACTATACCGCCAAGCTGATTGGCCACATGCTCCCTTGATTTTTTCGCGCTCCGCGCTGATATCGGGGACAAGTCCGCAATTCGAATCACGAGCCATTTCATGAGCAAAGACAAGATCGACAAACCGGCGCCCGGCAAGGAGGCGCACGAAGATGCGCCGGACGGCAAAACCCCAGCCGAAGAGACCCCCGGCACGGAACCGGAAAACGCCGGGCCGGGCGAGGACAAGAGCAGCGGCTGGGGCAAGGGTGAGCTTGAATCCTTAAAGGAAGAAAATGCGGAATTGAAGGACCGGCTGCTGCGGACCGCCGCGGAAATGGAAAATCTGCGCCGCCGCACGGAACGCGACAAGGCCGACACGGCGAAATATGCCGTTTCCAACTTTGCCCGCGACGTGCTCTCCGTCGGTGACAATATTGCCCGCACCATCGCCCATGTGCCCGAAGACGCGGCGGAAAAGGACCCGGCTCTCAAAAGTTTCCTTGAAGGCATACAGGTCACCGAGCGCGAGTTGCTGAACGCGATGGAGCGCCACGGCATCGCCCGCTTCGACCCAAAGGGCGAGCGCTTCGATCCGAACAAGCATCAGGCCATGTTCGAGGTGGACGACAGTCAAGTGGCCGAAGGCACCATCGTGGAAGTCGTGCAGGCCGGCTATGTCATTGCCGAGCGCGTGCTGCGCCCGGCGCTCGTCGGCGTTGCCAAGGGCGGGGCGAAACCGGAAAAAGCGCCCGCCGGCCCCCCACGGGCGGCCAATGACGACACCGAGAAACCGGAACCCGCGCCGCGGGGAGCCGGTGACGGCAAGGCGAAGAAAACCGGCGGCAAGGGCAAGAAGGGCGTCGGCGGCAAGGTCGACAAGAGCGCCTGACATAGCCTGTCAGACTTCACGAAAACGGGCCGCGTTTCATGATTGACCATGTTTCCATTGCCGTGGCCGATCTGTCCCGCGCCATTCTTTTTTACGAGACCCTTCTCGGCGCTCTTGGACATACGAAGCTTCGGGTGAGCGAAGGGACCGCCGGTTTCGGCAAGGCCTACCCCGAGTTCTGGCTCAATCTGCGCGAAGGCGAGACCGCTTCGCAGGGGTCCCATGTGGCGCTGCGGGCGGGAAGTATGGCGGCTGTCGATGCATTCCACAAAGCGGCGCTTGAAAATGGCGGGCGTTGCGGCGGCCCGCCCGGTTTCCGGGAGCACTATGATCCGCGCTACTATGCCGCCTTCATCCACGACATCGACGGGAACCGTATCGAAGCGGTGACCTTTGTGGAGGAAAGGGGCAACGACTAACGCGCCGGTGTCACCCGCCGCAGGGTCATATTGATGCGCCCGCCGCCCGGAAAAGCATCATTCAGTAAATCGGAGCTTCCAGGTTCGATGCGGTCGACGCCGTGATAGGCGAGGCGCGTCTCGCCGCCGAGCACCAGAACATCGCCCGATTTGAGTTTGAAGGAGCGCGTCGGGTCCTTGCGTTTCAGCCCGCCAAGGCGAAACAGTGCGGCATCGCCCAGGGAAACCGAGACCACCGGCGCTGACAAGTCCGCTTCATCCTGGTCCCGGTGGAGGCCCATGCGCGCTCCCGCGCCGTAATAGTTGATGAGGCAGGCTTCAGGGGCGGCGGCGGGGTCCGCCACGTCATCCCACAACGCACGCAGCATTTCCGGGATATCGGGCCATTTCGCACCTGTTTCCGGGTGCGTGGCCTGATAGCGATAGCCACGCGCCTTGTCCGAAACCCACCCCAGCGGTCCGCAATTGGTCATGGCGACCGAAAAGGGTTTGCCCGTTTTGGGCATGGCCGGGGTAAACAGCGGGGCGGCGGCGATTATGGTGAAGATGTCCCGGGCAAGCAATTCCTGCGCCCTGCGTCCGAAATATTCGCTATAAAGCATGGTTGAACAGTCCTGTGGCCATGTGTAAGAACCGAACAAACCTAGAAAAATACCTGTTCCGTCATCCAATTGCCTCCAGCCCACGATAAGTGATCGCGGGTTTGTGGAGATTTGCCGCGCAAGAGGCGTACCCTGAAGTTGCCGCTGGACAACTCCGCTGCTTGCGGGGATACCCTGCGGACCCTATATAACCGCTGAACGTTGATTCATCGACCCAAGAGGGGGCTGGTTCAGTGGGACTTGAGGCCCACACTGAAGTTCCGGGTGCCAGATGAGGCCCGGCCAGCCCGCCGCAGAGAGAAGGTTTTTTTAGTTATGGCAAAAGTAATCGGAATTGACCTCGGCACGACGAATTCCTGTGTCGCGATCATGGAGGGCTCCAGCCCCAAGGTCATCGAAAACTCGGAAGGCGGACGCACCACTCCTTCGATGGTCGCCTTCACCGACGATGGCGAGCGTCTTGTCGGCCTGCCCGCCAAGCGCCAGGCGGTGACGAACCCGGAAAATACCCTGTTCGCCATCAAGCGGCTGATCGGGCGGCGCTATTCCGATAAAACGGTGGCGAAGGACAAGAAGCTCGTCTCCTACAAAATCGTCAAGGCCGACAATGGCGATGCCTGGGTCGAGGCCCAGGGCGAGAAATATTCCCCCTCGCAGATCTCCGCTTTCATTTTGCAGAAGATGAAGGAAACGGCGGAAAGCTATCTCGGCGAAAAGGTCGAGCAGGCGGTGATCACCGTGCCGGCTTACTTTAACGACGCCCAGCGCCAGGCCACCAAGGATGCGGGCAAGATCGCCGGCCTTGAAGTTCTGCGCATCATCAATGAGCCGACGGCCGCCGCCCTGTCCTACGGCCTCGACAAGAAAGACGGCAAGACCATCGCCGTCTATGACCTTGGCGGCGGCACCTTCGACGTTTCGGTTCTCGAGATCGGCGACGGCGTCTTCGAGGTGAAGTCCACCAATGGCGACACCTTCCTGGGCGGCGAGGATTTCGACATGCTTCTGGTCGGCTATCTTGCTGACGAGTTCAAGAAAGAGCAGGGCATTGACCTGCGCGGCGACAAACTCGCCCTTCAGCGCCTGAAGGAAGGCGCCGAGAAGGCCAAGATCGAATTGTCTTCGAGCGCGCAGACGGAAATCAATCTGCCCTTTATTACCGCTGACAAGTCCGGGCCGAAGCATCTCACCATGAAGCTGACCCGCGCCAAGCTGGAGAGTCTCGTTGGGGATCTGATCAAACGGACGGTGAAACCGTGCGAGGCCGCAATCAAGGATGCGGGGCTGAAAGCCGCGGAGATCGATGAAGTGGTCCTCGTCGGCGGTATGACCCGGATGCCCAAAGTCATCGAGACGGTAAAGAATATTTTCGGGCGCGAGCCGCACAAGGGTGTGAACCCCGACGAAGTCGTGGCCGTTGGCGCCGCCATTCAGGCCGGTGTCCTGCAGGGCGACGTCAAGGACGTGCTGCTGCTCGACGTGACGCCGCTGTCGCTTGGCATCGAGACGCTTGGCGGCGTGTTCTCCAGGCTTATCGAGCGCAACACCACGATCCCGACGAAAAAGAGCCAGGTGTTCTCCACCGCCGAAGACAGCCAGAACGCGGTGACCATCCGGGTGTTCCAGGGCGAACGCGAGATGGCGTCCGACAACAAGATGCTCGGCCAGTTTGATCTTGTGGGTATTCCGCCGGCCCCCAGAGGCGTGCCGCAGATCGACGTCACCTTTGACATCGACGCCAACGGCATCGTCAATGTCGGCGCCTCCGACAAGGCTACCGGCAAGGAGCAGTCGATCCGCATCCAGGCTTCGGGCGGTCTTTCCGACGCCGATATCGAGAAGATGGTCAAGGACGCCGAAGCCCACGCCGACGAGGACAAGGTGCGGCGCGAGGCGGTTGAGATCAGGAATCAGGGCGAGGCGCTGGTCAACTCCACCGAAAAAACGCTGGAAGATCTTGGCGACAAGATTTCCGATGCCGACAAGAGCACCGTCGAGGAGGCGGTTTCGGAACTGAAGACAGCCCTTGAGGGCGACGACACCGAGACCGTCAAGCAGAAGCTCGACGTGCTCGCGCAAGCCTCCATGAAGCTCGGCGAAGCCATGTATCAGGCGGCGCAGGCCGAGGCCGGCGGCGGAGATGGCGATGACGCCGGAGACGACGTGGTCGACGCCGACTTCGAGGAAGTGAAAGACGAGAAGAGCGGCAAGGACGACAAGGACGCCGGAGACGGCGAGGATTCCAAGAAGTCCGCGTGAACCCGATTGAGCGAGCAGCGATGAGCCTCGCATTCCAGAACGCGCAGCGCGCCTGGAGCGAGGCTCATTTTCGCACCTGAAGCAGACGGCAATGGAAAAACAGGACTATTACGAAACGCTTGGGCTGGGGCGGGACGCGGACGATGCGGCGATCAAGCGCGCTTTCCGCAACCTTGCCAAGGAGTGTCACCCGGACCGCAACCCGGGCGATGAGAAGGCAGAACACCGCTTCAAGGATTTGAATGAAGCCTATGAGGCGCTGAAGGACCCGCAAAAGCGCGCCGCCTACGACCAGTTCGGCCATGCCGCCTTCGAGGGCGGCGGCCCTGGCGGCCCGCAGGGATTCAGCGGTGATTTTTCCGCCTCCATGTCGGATATCTTCGACGATCTGTTCGGGGAATTCATGGGGGGGCGGCGCGGTGGACCGCGCACCATGCGCGAGCGCGGCGCCGATGTGCGCTACAATCTGGACATCTCGCTGCGCGAGGCCTTTGAGGGCAAGAGCGCGCAAATCCGCGTGCCTTCAAGCGTGATCTGCAAGGCATGTTCAGGCTCCGGCGCGAAACCGGGCACCAGCCCCAGCGCCTGCCGCACCTGCGGCGGCGGCGGCAAGGTGCGCGCTTCGCAAGGGTTCTTCACCATTGAGCGGATCTGTCCGGCGTGCCAGGGCCGCGGGGAAATGATCGAGGACCCGTGCTCCGATTGCCGCGGGTCGGGCCGCGTCACCAAGGAGCGTACCTTGTCGGTCACGATCCCCGCGGGCGTCGAGGACGGCACCCGTATCCGGCTGGCCAATGAAGGCGAAGCGGGACTGCGCGGCGGCCCGTCCGGCGATCTATATATTTTTCTCACCATAAGACCGCACGAATTCTTCCAGCGCGACGGGGCCGACCTTTTCTGCCGCGTGCCGATTTCCATGACGACAGCGGCGCTGGGCGGGCGCATCGAAGTTCCCATGGTCAATGGCGGGCGCACCCGTGTGAAAATCCTCGAAGGGACGCAGGCCGGGCGTCAGTTCCGTCTCAAGGGCAAGGGCATGCCGGTCATGCGGGGCAAGGCGACGGGCGATATGTATATTCAGGTCGAGGTTGAAACACCGAGAAACCTGACGCGCAAGCAGAAGGACATCTTGAAGGAATTCGACAAGTCGTCCTCGGACTCAACCAGCCCGGACTCCTCCAGTTTCTTCGCCCGCATGAAGGAATTCTTCGACGGGATAGGCGAGTGAAGGCGGGCGAGCGCCTGATCGTAGCCCTCGACGTCCCCACACCGGACGAAGCCCGCGCCTTCATTTCGAAGATTGGCGAACATGCCGGAGTGTGGAAAATCGGCCTTGAACTTCTGTTCGCCGGCGGAGCGGAGCTTGCCGCCGCGCTTTCGGCGCAGGGACAGAAAGTCTTTGTCGATGCCAAGCTGCTCGACATTCCTCATACCATCGAGCGCGCGACCGCCAATATCGCCGACATGGGCGCCGCTTTTCTGACCGTGCACGGTCATGACATGAAAACCATGGAAGCGGCCATGAACGGGCGCGGGACGAGCGACCTCAAGCTGCTTGCGGTCACCGTGCTCACCAGCCTCGACAAGGCCGACCTGGAGCAGCAGGGGAGTATGATGACGACGGATGAGCTGGTTCTGCACCGGGCGAATTTGCGGCGCGAGGCGGGATTCGATGGCGTTATAGCATCCGGTCACGAGGCGGCCGCCATCCGTGAGGCGACCGGTGATGATTTCCTGATTGTCACTCCCGGCATTCGCCCGGCAGGCACGGATGCGGGCGATCAGGCCCGCGTCATGACGCCTTCAAGGGCAATTCAGGCCGGCGCGGATTATCTGGTTGTCGGCCGCCCGATCCTGCAAGCGAAAGACCCCGCCGCCGCCGCGCGCGCCATCGTCGAGGAGATCGGGCGGGCGCTCGGCTGACGCGCGGGGGGTAAACAATTTTTCCGGGAACAAAGGGGAAGACAATGCCCAAGGGCTACTGGATCGTGCATGTGAACGTAAACGACGCCGAGAACTATCCTGAATATGTGGCCGCGACCGCCCCGGCGATGGAGAAGTATGGCGGCACGTTTCTCGTGCGCGGCGGTACGTCACAGGTTCGCGAGGGACAATCGCGCGACCGGCATGTGGTCGTCGAGTTCGAAAGCCTTGCCCGGGCGATCGAGTGCTACGAGTCGCAGGAGTATGCGCCCGCGCTGGCGCTGCGCAACAAATACGCCGATACGGACCTGCTTATTGTTGAGGGTACTGGTTAGTCCGGAGCGCCTAGAACCTGTTACGCCTCTTCAAGCCCTTCGATCGCGCGCGCGGCGCGAAGCGTGTTGCGCAGCAGGCAGGCGATGGTCATGGGGCCGACGCCGCCCGGCACCGGCGTGATCGATCCGGCGGCCTGCACCGCTTCGGCAAAATCGACGTCGCCCACGAGTTTCGATTTGCCGCCCTCGCCCGCGACCCGGTTGATCCCCACATCGATGATGCAGGCGCCGGGTTTGATCCAGCCGCCCTTCACCATTTCCGGGCGGCCTACCGCCGCGATCAGAATGTCTCCCGAAGAGGTGACGGCAGGGAGATCGCGGGTGCGCGAATGGCAGATGGTGACGGTGCAGTTTTCCCGCAGCAGAAGCTGGGCGAGGGGCTTGCCGACGATGTTGGAGCGCCCCACCACGACGGCGTGCGCGCCGGTGAGGTCCCCCAGCGCTTTTTTCGCCAGCAGAATGCAACCGACCGGCGTGCAGGGCGCGAGCGCCGGCATCCCGATCATCAGCCGCCCGGCATTGATGGCGTGAAACCCGTCCACGTCCTTGGCCGGATGAACAGCCTGGATGACCGCGTCCGCGTCGATCTGCGCGGGCAGCGGAAGTTGCACGAGGATGCCATGCACCTTCGGGTCGGCATTGAGCTTTTCAACAAGCGCGAGCACATCCGCCTGCGCCGTATCGGCGCTCAGCCTGTGCTCGAATGACGCCATGCCGGCGGCGGATGTCTGTCGGCCCTTGTTGCGCACATAGACCGCGCTTGCGGGGTCTTCCCCAACCAGCACCACCGCAAGGCCCGGGGTGAGACCGTGGCTTTCCTGCAATGCCGCAACCTCTTGCGCCACCTGCTTGCGCACTTCGAGCGCCAGGGCCTTGCCGTCTATGATTTGCGCGCTTCCCATTTCCCCCCGCCGAGCCTCACAGATACATCGGAGCGAGCCACCCGATCAGGACGACATTCTTGATGAAAATCAGACCCAGAATGAGGATCACCGGCGAGATGTCGATCCCGCCCAGATCGGGGACAATCTGGCGAATGGGCCTGAGTGCGGGTTCGGTCAGCCGGTGCAGCATGTCCCCCAGCGTAAAGACGAAGCGGTTGTTTGTGTTGACCACACCGAAAGCGATCAGCCAGCTCAGGATCGCGCTGCCGATAATCACCCAGATATAAAGTTCAACGACCATTACGATGAATTGAATCAAGGGAATCATTTTCCGCCCGCCCCAGTTTGTTCCGCGAGTGGCATGGTGTAACTGTCCTGCGGCGCGGCTGCAAGACCCGGTGTGACTTTCCGGCCTTTGGCCCGGGCTCTCTGGCGCATCCTTGACACGCACCCGGGCCCAACTCTAAATGACTCCCGCAATGCCAAAGCCTTGGGGCCGTAGCTCAGTTGGGAGAGCGCCACGTTCGCAACGTGGAGGTCGTCGGTTCGATCCCGATCGGCTCCACCAGGGTTTTTCCCGAACATATTTGAAGCCGTCCCCGCGCCGGGTTTGCTGCCTTCAGTCCTCCCCCGTCAATAACCAGCACAGCGCGCCAATTTGCGGTAATATCGGGCAGAAGGCTCCTTCGCGCATAGTTCCTAAAAGGCCGCGCCATGTGTTTTTCTGAATCGTTCAGCTTTGCGGCCAGCAGTTTATTGCTGGCGGGCGGGGGCTATGCCAGTTACAGAGCCTGGCACACCAACAAGAAATACCTGCCCGTGGCGGTCATGCCGGTCTTTGCCGGTCTGCAGCAGATATCCGAAGGTTTTGTGTGGTCAGGCATGACGGCCGGCGATCCGCAGGTCATTCTCGTGAGCGCGCTGGTATTTATCTTTTTCACCTGGTTCATGTGGCCGTTCTGGATTCCGCTGGCCGTCTATGTTCTGGAGCCGCCCGAGAGCCGGAGAAAACACCTGTTTCTCGCCTTTTCGCTGATCGGACTGGTTTTCGGGCTGACGCTTTATGTGCCGCATCTGGTCAACCCCGAATGGATCAACGTGTCCATCAACCGCGGATCGCTGGCTTATGAGGGGACAATGCTGCTCGATTTCATGACTCCTCGCTGGTCGACAAACACGCTCTATCTGGCACTGATCATCCTGTCGCCACTGCTGTCGCGCTACCGGCATGTCAAATATTTCGGACTGACGCTGATTGGCGTTGTTACTGTCGACATTCTTTTCCTCAGATACGCCTATATCTCGTTTTTCTGTCTGTTGGCGGGTCTGGCGACACTGCATCTGATCTACATCATTGCCCGAAACAAATGCCGCCGCGAATGCCCGGTGCTGTTCAGCTAGGTCAACATCCGGCCGGCTCCGGCACGCCCGGCCTCTGTGAGAAGTGCAAGTGCGCCCTGGGCCTTAACCCCTTAAATTGGAACTGAAAAATATCGACCTCCGTCTTGCGGCAAGTTGACACACAAGAAACATCTTTACATATTCATATTTCTGTATATTATTATTTGTACAGTTAATTCGATGCTGAGTGGCATCCAGGCCGCCGCCAGGGCGTCAGGCGGGATGGTCACGAAAGGCAGAGCAGAGAATTCCACTACGTTGAGTTTGACACCAATTGGAGGGCATTGAGCCATGAAAACGAAATTTGCAGCACTTGCACTGGGAACGGCAACACTTCTGGGCGCAACCGCGGTGCAGGCCATAGCGGCGCAGGACACCATCATTGCAGCGGCCCCGCAGACGCAGAGCGGCGAGGCCACGCAGCCGGGCACGACCGCCACGCCGTCTTACAACCTGTTCGACCCCAAGACCTGGAGCGATGCCTCCGGGCCGGTGAAGCCGGGCGAGATGGTGGAATTCGATCCGGCCAACCCGAGGAGCTGGGCGATGGCCATGGACCCGAAGACGCATTTCAAGGTCCACATGACGGTCACAAATCCGCAATTTTACGCGCAGTTCATGACACCGGCTTATTACATGAAGTTCATGAATCCGAAGACCTGGATGTCCTATCTGGACATCTCCACCTATGACTCCCTTCTGAAGGTCGTCTCCGATCCGCAGACCGCGAAATACTGGTTGCAGCCGGGCGCCTATATGCATGGCATGAACCCCTCAAGCTATTCGCAGATGGCGGATCCAGGCGCCTATGCCGGGCTCGCTTCCACGGTTGCCGGTGGCTATGGCGTGGATACCGCCAACACGGCGGCGAACATGTTCAATCCCTTCAACTGGATGAAGCAGTTCGCGGACGCCACATCGGCCATGACGCCGGCTGAGGTCAAGAAGCCCCAGTAAATCCAAAGTTCCTTCCAAAGGCCGCAACGGCCTTGAACAAACTGGCGGGCGGCGGGCGCGGGACACTTCCGCGCCCGTTTTTTTGCCCGCCATTGTCTGTACATTCCAATCGCGGTATGTATCGGCGATGATTTGGGGACGCTTCATTTCGCGGATTTCCGGCGCGGCGCTGGGGCTGGCGCTGCTTTTTGGCGGTACGGCGGTGGCGCGCGCGGCGGAGCTGATCATGTTCGAGCAGGTCTTTTGCGAATGGTGCGAGGCCTGGGAGGAAGAGGTCGGCGTGATCTACGGCAAG
>QIGN01000108.1 GCA_003228955.1 Hyphomicrobiales bacterium | reverse complement strand
GCCGCACGCCGGTTTTGGGGTCGGTGCGCCCCGTGACCGTGCGGAACCCGATGGATAACCCATCAAGCGCGCCGGCCCGCATGAGGCTCAAAACTTCGCGGGCGCGAGCCACCTCCTGCATCAGACGCCCCTTCACCCACAGCCCCCTGGCGTCTTCGCGTATCTCCAGCCACACGCCGATGGGCTCGTTCGGGTCATGCTGGAACAGCAGCTTGATGGCGGACGCGTTGCGGTTTTTCAGGCTCTCGGCGAACGCGCCCGGCATCACCACATCGCGGCCCATATCCTCCTTGCCGAAGATCGAGGCATAACCGCAAAACGTGCCGTCCGCGTCCACGCGTTTGAGATCAAGGCGCGCGAATTTAACCTCGCGCACGGGCGCAAGTTCGCCGAAGCGTTGGAGCATTTTTGGGGTGTCCTGTTGGGGTTAGTAAAAGTTGCTTGCTGCCAGATATTAGCGACCAATTGAGCAGCGCATAAAGAAAGGGCCGAGCATTAGCTCGGCCCTGCAAAATTATATCCTATCGCACTATGCAGCCAATTGCCTTGGGTGATAGTTACTAGGATCGGTGCCATCTATCTCAATTGGCACTTCATCTGCAGTTGGGATTGACCAGCCACTTATCTCACTCACTGATGCATCTAGATTAATATCCAACACATCGATCGCATGCAGTCGAATGAGTGTTTCCGCATTGCTGTCGAAGGGCGTTTCGCCACGCTCCCATCTACTGATTGCCAATGGCTCTCTATGAAACATCGCTGCCATTTCCGCTTGAGTCATCCCCATTTCGGTGCGCAAAAAGCGGAGTTCTTTGCCGGTCATACTTGATCGACGCGAAACTATTCCCTGAGAAATCGCACGATGTAGCCCATTAATATTGGGTATTGAGAGGACCGTCTCACCGGCATCATCCACGGTCGTGGAGATGCCGTCGATAATGACGTTATCCAGTCCACATTCCGTATATCTATATGCGGTCATGGTTCCCTTACGCTTAGCCATGGTCATCTCACCTATCTTCATCCTGCCACATTAACGTAATGATTTTGATTTCTTTTCTGGGAACAACACAGGGCAAGACAACAACTCTAACTGTGCGATTCTCCGAATTTGGAGTCACGCCTTCAACTCTATATTTGAACCATGCTTTTCGAGTTGAAGATTGAGCTTCATCATACACATATCCTCGCTTCAAGAGGTGGGTGACATCACCAATTGTCAGGTTTCGCTCCTGCAACCTTCCTTTGGCATGGTCCGTGACGCTCAGCGTAAACTCAGATTCTGCTATCTCTCTGATGACTTCAGTAGCATCTGCCGGACTCCAAGGTTGCGGCAATGCTAAACGAGATATCTTCCGTGATGGGCGACTTATCATGATGATAAGTTAGTGCCAATTAAAAAATTGTAAAGGGTTAACCCTTTCCCATCTGGTGTGACATATTTCTCACTGAACAATTAGCCATCCTTTAATGGGCTCCCACCCCCCACAACCGGCCCAAACCCAACAGCCGCCCGCTTCTCATTAACCGTCAGAAAATCCGCCTTGCGCACCCGCTCCCACAGTGCCTCGCGCTCAACCGAAAGCGCTTCGATCTTGTCGAGGTCGGGCCTGAGCTCCACCCCCTCCCCCAACCATCCAGCCAAAGCCTTCGACGTGCGGCCCACAAGCGGCAGCACGGTTTGCCGCCAGAAGGTGCGGTTGGCTTCCTGATAGTTGGCGAAGGTGTTGTCGCCGGGGATGCCGAGAAGCATGGGCGGCACGCCGAGCGCCAGCGCGATCTCGCGCGCCGCGACATATTTCGCTTCGATGAAATCCATGTCCTTGGGGGACAAACTCATGGCCTTCCAGTCAAGGCCGCCCTCCAGCAATAATGGGCGTCCGGCATTGGCCGTGCCCTGAAAACTGCCCTCAAGCTCTTCCTTGAGGCGGTCATATTGCTCGCCGGTCAGCGCGCCGTCCTTGCCCTGATAGACGAGGGCGCCGGAGGGCCGCGCGGAATTGTCGAGCAGCGCCTTGTTCCAGCCGCCGGCCGCATTGTGGATGTCGACCGCGGTCGCCGCCGCTTCCAGCGGGCTCAGGCCATAATGATCGTTGTCCGGGTGGAACAGCGCCATATGCAGGATGGGCCGCACCCCCTGCTCCGCGTCCTGCGGGAAACGCACGGACTGCCCGCTGGCGGTGTATTCATAGCCTTCAGGCCAGCCGTCGGCGCCGGGGATGACCTTCATGCGGTCGGGCCTGAGCACATGCAGCTCGCGCACGGCGCCCGAAACGGAAACGGCTTCCATATAGGCATTGCCGGCCACGAGCAGATACCCGTACCAGGCCTCGAACAGATCGGGCGCGCATTGGGTGGCGTTGGGCCTGGCGAGGAGCGAGAGCAGCGGATGTTCATCGCCCATTTTCAAACGCCAGCAGCGGCACCGACGCCGCCGCCTCACTGACCATCCGCACGCAGCGATAGACAACGGCGTTTCTGGCAAAGCCCTCGCGCGCCAGGTCGGTGAAATTGCGCGGCGTCCAGACAGGCTGGCCTTGCATGTGCAATGCGATCAGAGGCCCCGTGAGGCTTGCTTTTTCTTCGCGTTTCGCCTGCGACTCATCGCTCTCGACGGGCGACAGAATTCGCTCCAGCATGTTGCGTAATGCCATTACGGTCCCTCAAAAAAATATATTGTTTTCAAAGCTTTCGCACGCGCGGGGGCACACCGCCCCTTAATACCAATTCACTCAAGGCCCACACCAGTGCGTCGACCCTGTCGGGGCTGGCGCCGCCCGAAAGGCCATCGCGGCCAAAGTCCGCCATCTGGTCTTCAAGCTCGGGAAACGCGCCCACATGAGACACGCGGCCCTGTTCATAGAGCGCGGCAACAGGTTCCGCGCGCAGCCACTTGCCTCTGGTCGCGCGCACCATGCGCACGGGCACGCCCGCATCCACCTGGGCGATCATGGCGGCGACCATTTCACCGCCCTGATTGACCTCCGCGACAACGCGATCCGCCGCGACCCTGTGATAGGCGTCAACGACGGCCCGCGCCCACTCAAGCGGCGCGGCCTGTTCCACGGTTGCATCGCCCATAACATAGGCGCGTTCATCCGCGCCGAGACCGGCAACGATGATCCCGCAGGCGTCAGAGCGTTTGCCGCTCGTGATCGGCGGATCGACTGCCACGACAATCCGCTCCAGTGGCGGGGGCGCGGCTACACGGCACTGTTCAATGAGGCCACGCGGCCACAGGGCGTCAGGGCGATCTTCCAGTATTTCGGCGTCAAGCTCCTGGCGTCCCAGCCGGGTCCCGCGATACCGTGAGACAATCGTCTCCAGGAAAGCGGGCGCCAGATTGGCCGCATTCATCTGTGTTGCCGCGCGCGTTACCGTGCTCGAAGCGTCGTCCATCAACTGTTTGATCAGCGGTGTCGGGCGCGGCGTGGTTGTCACCACCTGGCGCGGCCTCTTCCCAAGCCGCAACCCGAACTGCAACATATCCCAGCACTCCGGCGCTAAGCGCCATTTGGCGAGCTCGTCGCACCAGGCGTGGGAGAATTGCGGACCGCGCAAACTCTCGGGGTCATCGGCGGAAAATATCTGCGCTATTGCGCCATTTTTCCAGACAAGCTGCCGCTTCGAGGGCTCGAATTTCGGCCGCTCATGATCTGCGTGTATCGCCAGCAGTCCTGATATGCCCTCGACCATAATGGAGCGGACGTCGCTCAGGGTTTCGCCGATCAGGGCGATACGTGGCGCGAAAGTGTCACTGTTTGAGTTTCCAAGGGCGATCCCCCTCACCCATTCGGCGCCCGCACGGGTCTTGCCCGCGCCGCGCCCGCCCAGAATGAGCCACGTGGTCCAAGTGCCCTGCGGCGGGAGCTGGTCCGAGCGCGCCCACAAATTCCAGTCATTCAGCAACCGCTCGATGACGCCGGATTCAAAGTCTTCAAGATAAGCCTCAATCCGGTTCAGCCTTGAGCATTCTCTCAAGACGGTCCGCAATTTTGAGGCGGAAGCGGTCCGCATCGATCTCCTTGTCTGCCGGGACCTCCCCCTTATGACCAGCGTCTGCCGCAGGACTGGTGTCCAGGTCGCTCAACTTCTCGAACAAACGCGCCAATGCAGTGAGCGTGCGTGCGTCCCGCTCGCTGTCAGCCGCGCTCAGACTTTGTGTACTGTCATCGGATGCGCGTTCGATCCTGTGTTCAATTTCCCGCATTTTACTTTCCAGCGCCGCGTAAAGACGGGAGATGATACCGGCACGGCGTGACCTGCCCCCGGTGCCTTCAGCGCCCGGTGCGGCCTCGTCCTCATCGCTCACGCGGGCGGCCTCGTTATTCGCATTGAATGATTGTCTGAAAGGAACCATCCCGTCGCGGCGCTGCTCATTTGCGCAACTGTCGGAATGTAGCGGAAACCTATCCAGGGAGCGTCACGGTGTCAAGAATATTTTCCTATTTTCTGAAAAAATTCTTGTTTCCAAAATTATCGACTTTGTTTTCAATTAATTAGTGCATCAAGGCAATCGGGGTTTTGGCCTCATTCGGAGGAATTCTCGCGGGGCCTTCCAGTCAAAATACGCTTGATCTCGGAGTCTTTGACGACAAATCGTATCTGTTTGCCCTCCGGCACACCCTCCTCGCTGGTGGCCCAGTCCCGCACGGACACGCCCGCCTGATGCACGCTGTTGGGGTCGCCGGATACAAGCGGATGCCACCAATAAAGATCCCGCCCCTCGCCGACAAGACGATAGGCGCAACTATACGGCAACCAGTCCAGTGTCTTGACGGTATCGGGCGAAATGACAATGCAATCAGGGACGCGAGTGTGCCGGTTGTCATAGTCCGTACACCGGCAGGCGCCGATATCCAGAAGCTTGCAGCTCAGGCGCGTATGCAGCAATTCGTCGGTGTCTTCGTCCTGAAATTTGATCAGACAGCACTGACCGCACCCGTCGCAGAGCGACTCCCACTGGGCATCGCTAAAATCATGCAGCGATTTGTTCCTCCAAAACTGGTCGTCGTTTCCGCCCAAGACGCAAACTCCCGCTTGTGATCGTCATGAATTTGCCCGAAAATCAGGTATAAGTCTTTCGTACCTTATCGCCAATTGCCGGACAGATTCGAATGCCCTGCCGGCGCAATGATTGCAGGTCACCAGTGCGCGACTGGATTTTCAAGAAGACAGGCAGAAAAAAGCGGGTCAACTGGCTCGCCCTGGATTCAACAATCGATGCCGGCTTGTTTGGCACCTGGGCGGGATTTCGCGATTGGTGGAGTTCCTATTCAAGCTTTTTCGCCCGATTCCAGATTTCGGGATACCGGCGATTCTTCAATGATATCCTTTCAGAAACAGCAACAATGGGAACCGGCGCATTGGTTGTGATGCTTGCCTTCGCAATCCCGGCCTTCGAAGAAACGCGGACAGCTTGGCAAACCGCGGGAAAATTCAGCGTTACGTTTCTGGACCGATATGGCAACGAGATTGGCAAACGCGGTATCCTGCATTCCAATGCCGTGCCACTCGATGAAATACCCGATCTTATGATCAAGGCGACACTGGCGACCGAGGACCGGCGGTTCTTCATCCATTTCGGCATCGATTTTCTGGGTACATTCCGGGCGCTGGTTGAAAATGTGCGCGCAAATGACGTCGTGCAGGGTGGCAGTTCCATCACCCAACAGCTTGCCAAAAATCTGTTTCTTTCACCTGAGCGTTCGCTAAAGCGTAAAATCAACGAGGCCTTTCTCGCCCTGTGGCTTGAAGCGCGGCTTACCAAACGCGAAATTTTGAAGCTCTATCTCGACCGCGCATATATGGGCGGTGGCGCATTCGGGGTCGAAGCAGCTTCGAAATTCTATTTCGGAAAATCGGTCCGTGATGTAAATCTGGCTGAATCGGCCATGCTGGCCGGACTGTTCAAGGCGCCGGCGAGATTTTCCCCGCATCTTAATTTACCAGCCGCTCGCGGCCGGGCCAACGTAATCCTGACCAATATGGTGGAGGCGGGATACCTCACCGAAGGTCAGGTGCACGGAGCGCGCCTCAACCCGGCGGAAATTCTGGATCGCAGTGATTTCTACAGTCCTGACTGGTTTCTCGACTTTGCGTTTGAGCAAGTACAGGAAATCATGCGCGATCGTGGTGAGTTTGTCCTTACAGCCCGCACGACGGTGGATATCGGACTTCAAAAGGCGGGCGAAGCCGCGGTCCAGAATGTCCTGCGACAATACGGGCGGGCGCGCAGAGTGGGTCAGGGCGCCTTGGTCGCCATGGAAAAAGATGGCGCCGTTCGTGCTTTGGTTGGAGGGCGAGACTATGGTGTGAGTCAGTTCAACCGGGCATCCAGTGCATTACGCCAGCCTGGCTCATCCTTCAAACCCTATGTTTATCTTACTGCTCTTGAAAACGGCTATACCCCGAACACAATCGTTGTCGATGGTCCTGTCACCTGCGGACGATGGTCACCCAAGAACTACTCCGGCGGATATCGGGGCCGAATGCCGATGAAGGATGCGCTGAGACTTTCCCTGAACACGGCCGCGGTACGGCTGTCGCTTGCCGTGGGCCGGGACAAAGTCCTCGCCAACGTCCACAAGATTGGCTTCAAGCGGGTGAAAAAAACTTGCTCCATGGCGCTTGGCGATACAGGACTCACCCTGCTCGAGCATACCGGTGGATTTGCAGTCTTTGCCAACGGAGGTAAGTCGGTAAAACCATACAGCATTGACGAAATACGCAACTCATACGACAAGATTCTATATGTACGTGAGCGCGATGCGCCGAAGCCGCGCCGTATTTTCGAGTTGAAGAAAATCGAACAACTCAACTCGATGCTTGCCCTGGTGGTTTCAAGCGGGACTGCCAGGCGCGCGCAACTTCCCTTCACAACCGCAGTTGGCAAAACCGGAACCAGCTCCGGCTGGCGCGATGGCTGGTTTTTAGGATTCACAGGCCAGTATGTCACCGGCACCTGGTTCGGCAATGACAATTTTTCGCCGACTGCCAAGGTAACGGGCGGCAATCTCCCGGCAATGGCGTGGAAAGAATTCATGATGTTTGCGCATACAACATACGACATCCCTCAAATCCCGGGTGTGCCTCTCAATCCTGTCCAACTGGCCGAGCAACAGCGCGTAGCCGCGCTGAGGCGTGTCGAGGCGACGCTTGGCCAATCCGGGAGAGGTGGTTTGTTCGGGATTTCACCGGACACCCGCAAGGCACTAGAGAAACTCAGCAATCTCTTGAAGGAATCCGGGCAAACGCCGTTCGCCTTAGAAAACCAACCGCGACGCGAAGCGACAGTGCCGCGCAGGTCTACATCACTTGGCGCACCAATCGGCGCCGGCGATACTGACCGGCGCACAAGTCTCAGATAACAATCGTGCGCGCGCTCCTTAATCTGCTTCTTGTTTTTGCCCTAGCCCTCACGCTTGGGCTCGGCTCGGCGTGGTACATGATCGAGGAAGGATCCGCGCTGACAACACGTTATATCGGTCCCTGGTCCGTCTGGCGCGAGGCAGGCAAGCCCAACGCAGACCCCTATACCAAGGCGTATATGGCGCGCGCGGGCCGTTTGCCTATTACCGCAACGAGTGCGCTCTATTTCTTTGCCTCCAGCGACGAGTCTGGCAAACAATTGTCATCGGATTGCGAATATGTGGTCGAGGGCCGGCCGCTGAATGCCGCCTGGTGGAGCCTCGCGGCATATGATGGAACAGGCCGGCTGATTCCCAACAAGGCGGGTCGCCATTCGTTTAACAGGACAGATGTGGCGCGGCGCGCGGACGGCTCCTTCCGCATTGTACTTGCTCGCAGCGCACGGCCCGGAAACTGGCTCCCCAGCGCTCAACAAGGAAGCCTGAAGCTGGTTCTGCGGGCCTATGGCCTGCGCGATGCCGACAATGTATTTGACAAGGCGGCCGCGGAGCGAGGACTGCCGACAATTCGCGAGGTGGTGTGCCGGTGAGGACTCTCACATATAACGCTCTCGCCGTCATACTGCTTGCAGCCTTCATTCACATCACGGCGGTGTTGAGTATGCCTTATCTTGCGCCGAAGAATGCCTGGGCACGTATTTCAGCTCTTTCCGAGCCCAACCGCATGGTCGTCCTGCCCGCCGCCAGCCCATCCCATCAGACCTTGCCCCTTATGGCGCCGGATGTGCGCTATAGCGTGTGCCGCTTCAATCTCGACGAAGGCCCGGTCAGACTCAGCACGCAAATTCTCGATGACTTGTGGTCCATAGCCTTCTACACACCTAGCGGCGAAAATTTCTACGCCATAACGGGCCGGGAACTGAAACGCAGCAGAATTGAAATCATTATTTCCACTCAGAACCAGGTAGGCGTGAAGGCCGGCGCCAATTTGCTTGATCAGATAGAAGACCTGGTTGTTGTCGATACGCCCGTGCGCAACGGCATTGCGGTCATCCGCGCACCGCTTCTTGGCCCCAGTTATGCGGCTCAGACGGAAGCGGCATTGCGCCGGGGTACATGCTCAAGGAACCTGCCCGGTACAGACTCCCGCCGATAACGGGCATCTATCTATTATTTGGACGAATATTGCGCCGGTTGATCTGACCGCCGATAGGGAACCGGAGTTCCATAACGTGACCGCTCCCGGGACGCAAATCGCGGCGGGCGATATTCGCCGCGCGCAACCGCTGCTCCGAAATAATAGTTCAACTCATATTCGAGCGATGCGGAGCGGTCGCGTAAATGATTGAGCGATCCTTCAAGTTCAAGCGTATACGCGTCTGGTGCGGTCGTGCGGATTTCATCGATCGCATAAAAAAACGCCTTTTGCCTCCTGCCGAAGTCTTCGAAGGTAGACTCAATGAAGCTGATATTCTCTCTCATGCGCTCGCGTGCAGACCGTTTGTCCTCGACCAGCAGGTTGGGGTCATTTTCATATACCGCCTGCATACGCCGGGCGTCGGTGACAAGGACCCGCCGCGACGCAATTCCGAATTGGGTGAGTATCTGATGATCCCTCTTCAACTCACCCTCTATCGCAACCAGCGGAAGCCCGATCGGACCGGTGCCGCCATATGGTCCAGCCACACCTTGCGCCGGCGGACCAAAGGGGCTTGAAAGACGAAACCCGGCTTCGCGCATGGCCATCTCGTCATCGGTTACACCTGATCCGCCACGGCTGCCGAGAAGCGTGGCTTCACTGGACAGAAACTCATCCGCAACTCGGTCGAAAATAGTCGGTTGCGGTCTGCCGAAGTCACCCTCTATTGCACAGGCACTCAGGAGCAGCGGCAACAGCATTGAAACAAGAATATATCTGGCAATTTGTCTGGGAGGAGCCGGTCGCGGAGCCGTATTGCGCCGCTTGGCGCGGGGCTTGAGACGGTCACCGGCATTTCCTCGGTCCAAAAACACAAACACTCGACTCATCACAAAAACTCATTCTGACTGATTTAGCGCGTTATTGCTTCCGGCGAACCGTTCGCTTTGCACGTTTTTTCGGTTTCGGCGCGGCGCCGTCGGTTGCGGGCTCCGCGGGACGCTCTATCCTCACGCCGGGAAATATGATGATTTCGGCGGAAGGGCCTCTGGGACGTTTCTTGGCCGCCGACGAAGCGTCCGATCCCTTCTGAGTTTCGGGTTGGCGAAATTCCACTATTGTGGCCATTTTCTTGCCCTCTAGCCTTTCTGGTGACGGACCGGTTTCTCCATTGCAGAAGCGATGAACCTTTGCGCCGCTAGCCGGCGAACTTGACTCAATTAGGCCCAGCTTATGGTTAAGAAACTGCTAATCGCTGTTCTGATTCTGAACAGTTCGCGCGCTAGAAATCGGAAACGCAATCACCCAGAAAGTGGCGCCGTTCACGGTCTTCAACCTCAATGATCCATATATCGGGATCAAATTCAGATTGCCGCAGGAGATAGCTGTCGGCATCGGCCTCCGCGACCGTGTCCCCCCCCATGCACAGTATCCACAGCCGGTTGTCACTGCTGCCATCAAGTCCGGCAGGCGCTGGACCATAGAGGGCCACATTCCCGTTGAGCGCATTGATCTTGATGAAGATGGCGCCACCATCGCTCTGCCCACGGCGGGCGATAACCGCAGGCACGCCGTTGCTTGAACAACGGCGAATGTAGGCCTTGGCCCAGAGTTCAGCCTTGATGCGCATGGATAACCGGTTGTCAGACAAATGAAATCGGGAACTACTGCGCTGTGTGGGCCAACTAGCCCGAATTTACAATAGCAAGACTGTTACCTGTCGCCTGCACCAGTTCCTTCATGAGCCGGCCAGAGATACGGCCTTTGACATCCAGCTTGCGGTCGCGCTCGAAACGCTCAATCGCCTTGCGGGTGGCCGCACCTGAAATACCATCGGCCGGACCCGGCTTGTAACCAAGTTCGGTCAGCGATTTTTGCACCGCCCTCACAAGCGCCTTTGTCTTTTCCGGGACGGGCAAGGAAGCGCGCTGACCGGAAGTGCCCGTAGAAGAACCGAAAATCATGGTCTTCAGCAACCCCGACGACCCCTCACCGGTAACAGCAAGCCCTTGATCATACTGGTAGGCCATAATGGCCGCTCTGGTCATATGGCCGATGACACCGTCCGCCGGTCCAGGTTCATAACCCTCTTCCTTCAAATTTCTCTGTATCGCCAAAATGGTCTGCGAGCGGGGCCCCGGGGCGGTCCTTTTACCGGTCTGAGGCAATGTTCGGGTGGAAACGCTGCTCATGCGGTCCTCTCTTGGCGAACGCATGCCAGAGCCTTCGGCCTCAATGGACATGGCCGCGGGATGCCGCCCCGCCTGGAGAAACATTGCGTTATAGGTGATCGCCGCCGCCAATCCGGCGAACGCAACCAGCATAACCCTTGCTTGCAATGTTGACATGACCCCTTCGCTACACCGACCCCTGAACCGAACGCCCCCTTACACGGTTAGACGCAAGCCCAGTATGAAAAAGCAACGTGAAGGATTGCTAAACGGCACCCGTTTCCAGAACCTTTCAGAGAGATGGGGCTGCCTTTAGGCGACAACCGCGAGTGCTGCCGTCATTTGCGCGCCATCATCGCTGCAAATTTCGCCTGCCTCGTTATCCGCTGGCGCCTTGCCATTGATCGGCAGGAGAATGCTCACTTTGGTACCCTCTCCGAGTACACTTTCAATATCCAGCGTCCCACCGTGAAGCCGCACCAGACCCTTTACGACGGACAGGCCAAGCCCGGCACCTTCATAACTTCTGTCATAGGAGCTTTCAGCCTGGACGAACGGATTCCCGAGTTTGGGAATGTCCTGAGCGGAAATGCCGATGCCATTGTCGGCCACGGCAATTTCTATATTACCGTCCACGCGGCAGGCGGTTACTTCCACACGCCCACCCTCACCGGTGAATTTGACGGCGTTGGCCAGCAGGTTGAGCAGAATTTGTTTGCAAGCCCGCTTGTCAGCGACAAGTTCAGGCAATTTGTCTTCCAAATCCACCCGCAGATCGATGGATTTCTTCCCGCTTTGATGGCTCATTATTTCGCAGCAGGAATTCACCAGGCCCGCGACCTTGAACGATTCAGCAACGATATCGAATTTACCGGCCTCGATCTTGGACATGTCCAGGATCTCGTTGACGACGCTCAACAGATGCTGGCCGCTGTCATGAATGAGATGCGCGTATTCGCGGTACCGTTCCTCACCAATCCGGCCGTAGAGCTCGCGGTTCAAAATCTCGGAGAACCCGATAATCGCATTGAGCGGTGTGCGCAATTCATGGCTCATATTCGCCAGGAACTGCGTCTTGGCCTTGTTCGCCGATTCAGCCAGGTCGCGCGCTTTGAGTATCTGGTCTTCCTGCGCCTTGCGCGCGGCAATGTCCCGGGTTACAGCGACAATCTCTTCAGGCAGACCGGAAGTGTCTGAAGTCTCGTCCTCATCATGTGAGACGGGCCGGCATCTCATTTCAGCCCAGCAAAACTCTCCATCACCTTCCTCCTCCGGTCCGTTCAGCACCCCGCGCTTCTTGACCCGGAACTCAACCGATACCGGAGCATTGAGATCGAGGCAGCGGCCAAACGCGGTGAGGTAAGCCGGCCGGTCCGCCACATGAATACGCTCGAACAGACCGCTGCCCATGAGCACCGAGGCGGGTTCTCCCAGAATTTGCTCTGAAGCGTTCGAGGCGAACAGCACGTGTCCCCTGGCATTGTGCCGGGTAATCATATCTGTCGCATTCTCCGCCAGCAGCCGGTAACGCTGCTCTCCGCGGCGGATTTCCCGCTCGGACCGGTCGTAGACGCCTTGCACGGAAATAGCGAGGCCACCGGCATAAACCAGCGCCGACATCGAGCCCAAAAACGCGAGCATCGCCGGTTCCTGGGAAAATGTGCGGGCTACCGGAAGGATATCCATCACTTCGCCCGTGACCAGCGCGAGCAATGCGAGGCCAGCCACGCCAATGGCGGCAAGAACAACGCGGCGATCCGCCGAAAGCGCCGCCTCAAGCGGCACAATCACCATCCAGGCAATAAGGAAGGAAGACGCCCCACCGGTAATTCCGGCCGCAAATGTGACCAGACCGGTGAGATTTACCGCGGAAATCAGGTGAGCAAATCCCAGACTTCCGGTTCTGGAAAGAAAAACGGCAATCAATATTGGTGACATCAACCACGCGAAGGCAATGCCGGTAACAAGTGTGGGTTGCCCCATGACCGCCAGATATACGGGGAATACGGCAAGCGCGAGAAAGCCGCCGATCAGGTGCGATGCAATAAATGACTGGTGACGCGCAACAGTCAATGCGTTGTCGCCCACTGAATCATGCACCAGGGAGCGGAAGTAACCGCTCACACCAAGGATCTTGCGAATTGAAGACAATTTTCCTCGGCGCCACACAACGGCGCCGCCCCTGCAACTTGTCGGGGACAGTATGTTCCCGGTCATTTAAGGAAAGCTGAAGGGAGCTGCGCCGCGACCCGTTCTTCAAGCTCAAAGGGAGAAAAATCACAACCTAAATCCCCGATTGTCTGGCTATGGTTAACGAACTGCTATCAGAACTGAGCTACCGGAAGTCAGTCAGCCAGGACATTCAGCGCCGTTTCGGTAGATCTGGCGCCCGGCACGGCAGTTGGAGGTTGCAGATTTCAGTTTTGGATTCTGGCCTCGACCCGGCTCAATTTGCGGAAAATCGCGGAGAATAGCCATTTCAGGGAAGGCGGTACCAGAGCAAAGGAATATCTAACATTTTAGACAAATTGGCCATTGATTTGAGTAAATTTAATCTCATATTAGGATCGTATTTTAAATATTAAAGTTTATATCAAAAGTAAAATTAATTTATTTAAAATTAAAAACAACTATTAAATCCACTTTTTTACGTTCATTATTTCATTATTGCTATGGTCCTCCCATCGTTCGAAGATATCGAACTTGTTTTTGGAAAGGGCAAACCGATGTTTATTATTAGAACAGCCTTTTGGCTTAGTCTTCTTATTCTGCTTCTGCCGACTGACGAGCAAGACCAGCGTGTTGTGTATGGCAATGCAGAATCCGCAATAAAAGACCTGCGCAGCTTCTGCACGCGCAATCCTGATGTATGCGAGGCTTCGAAGAGCGCGGCCAGCACATTCACCAAGAAAGCTCAGTTCGGCGCGAAAATGCTCGTTGATTTCTTTCAGGAGAAGACCGGCGACAGCGCATATATTGCCGCATCCGACCGCAGCAGCCGCCGCCCCTCTTTCTTCCGCAGGGAGACGAAAAGTACACTCACCGCGGATGACATGCGCCCGTCATGGTCGGTGCCTTCTGATGGGTCTGGAGTTTAGCTGAGGTCCGGCAGGCGCAAAAGTTTGCTGATCTGCCTGCGAGACAAAGGAAATTTGACCATCGGGCGCGCGACCAAAGACCTGGCCGCAGCCAAGGGGAAATGATTTGAGGATAGCTGCGCTCTGACCTCATGGCAGAGCAGGCATCAAAAAGAGAACCAGTTTACCGGCAGCCCTACCTGCCTGGCACGCATCGCGGACGGAAACCCCCTGCCCTTTCCCCGTCCGAGGTGCGTGCCTTTTTCTTTTTGCAGCCTCAACGCGAGCATCCCATGATATAATTCATGGAGAGCATCCGGGTTTTCAGATCATGCCTGATCGGGTAGTGATACGCCTGACCGGGAAGTTGAACATCATGAAACTTGACGACATACGATCCGACTTCGAACTCCTTGACGATTGGGAGGATCGCTACAGCTATATTATCGAGTTGGGACAGACCCTTGAGCCTTTGAGCGAGGGCGCGCGGACCAGTGAAAACAAGGTTCAAGGTTGCGTCAGCCAGGTTTGGCTTGCCACCGCCACGGAAGCCAGCGACGCGGGCGACGGCCCCCGGCTCAGTTTTACCGGTGACAGCGATGCCCATATCGTGCGCGGGCTCATAGCCATCCTGTTTTCAATCTATTCCGGCAAACCCGCCGCCGAAATACTGGCCACGGATGCCCGTGCTGTATTCGAGGAACTTGGCCTGGGTGAACATTTGACTCCGCAGCGCTCCAACGGATTCGTTTCAATGGTCACTCGGATTCGCAGCGATGCGAAAGCCACGCTGCAACAGGCGCTACCCGCCTAGGGTCAGGACCCCAGGTCATGAACTCGGGCGTTACCGCCATCTCTCCAGCGATGGGCGGTAATCTTCCGCTCCCCAATGGCCCATGCGGGTCCGTTCGGTTCGCGCCGCATTCCCGGCACCACCGAGGCCATAGTGCCTGGCCAACCGCGTGAGAGCGATCTTCAGAATGACCTTGCCGGAACGCTGTGGCCAGCCGCGGTTTTTTTCAGTGTCCGCCAGACCCACCAAATGGCAACACACATCAATCAGGACACCCGACAACTCAGGCCCAACAGCCTCAAGCGCCCGGATCACACGCTGGCGAGATGACAGCGCTTCGTCACTCAGTGCAGCGGCGCCTGCCGGCGGCGCCCGGCGCAT
>QIGN01000138.1 GCA_003228955.1 Hyphomicrobiales bacterium | reverse complement strand
GCCGCCTGCTCGCGCGAGGACCCGATGCCGAAATTGCGCCCGCCGACGACAAAATCTCCCGCCCGCACCTGCGCCGCGAAATCAGGGTTGATGGCCCCAAGACACTGGCTCGCAATCCCCTCGATGCCGCCTTTGAGCGTGCCGCCCGGCGCCAGCTGGTCGGTGTCGATATTGTCGCCGAAGACCCAGGCAGCTCCCTCGTTCAAAGTCATTCTCTAGCCCTTTGCCAGAAATTCGCGCGGGTCTCGAATCTCGCCGGCGATGGCGGCAGCGGCGACCGCATAGGGTGAGCCGAGATAAACCTTCGAGGAGGGCGCGCCCATGCGGCCCTGAAAATTTCGCGAGGTCGAGGAGATGCAAACTTCATCCTCCGCCAATACACCGCCGCCGAACCCGGCGCATGCGCCGCAGCCTGTGGGCATCATAATAGCGCCCGCGCCCATCAGTTTGGCCAGTGTTCCGTCGGAGTTGGCCTGCATCATATCGCGGCGTGACGCGGGAGCGACCAGCAGCCGCGTGCCGCGCGCCACCTGCCGGCCGTCAAGCACCTGGGCCGCCATTTGCAGATCGGCGAGCTTGGCGCCGGTACACGCCCCGATATAGGCCTGATCGATCGTGACGCCCTTATAGCTGCTTGCCGGCGCCGCGTTTTCCGGGCTGTGGGGCGCGGCCACCTGGGGCTCAAGCGAGGAAGCGTCGAATTCGTGGGTGGCGAAATATTTCGCGTCCTTGTCGCTTTGCCAGGGACCGGTGTCACCCGGATCGCCGCCGACACCCTTGAGCCAGCCGGTTGTCGTCTCGTCCGGTGCGATGAGACCGGCCTGCGCGCCGAGCTCCGCCGCCATGTTGGAGAGCGTCATGCGCTCTTCCATGCCAAGGCTGGCCACCAGAGACCCGGTAAACTCGACTGTCCGGTACTCCGCGCCGCCAAGCCCCAGACGCGCGCAAAGCGCCAGATTTATGTCCTTGGCGCACACGCCCGATTGCAATTTTCCGGACCAGTCGAGGCGGATGCTTTCGGGCACCTTGATCCAGGTTTCACCGGTGACCAGTATGCCCGCCATATCCGTCGAACCGACGCCGAACATATAGCAGCCGAACGCGCCGCCGGTCGTGGAATGGCTGTCGCCGCCAACCACGAACATTCCGGGCTTGAGATGCCCGCCCTGCGGCAGCACCACATGGCAGATGCCCACCATGTCGTAAAATGCCCTGATGTTGTTTTCCCTTGCCCAGCGCCGGGTGATGTCGAGAATTTCCGCGCTCTGCGCATCGACGGCAGGCACCCAGTGATCGCTCACCAGAACGATTTTGTCCCGGTCCCAGACCTTGGCCCCCAGCCGCTCCAGTATCGGCGCGATGCGGCGCGGTCCGCTGGAATCGTGCATCATGGCAAGATCGACGCGCACCGTGACCGTCTCGCCGGGGCGCACTTCATCGCGGCCCGCGGCGCGCGCAATCAGTTTTTCCGCCAATGTGAGACCCATCCGGACTCTCCTGAAAACCTGGGTTGATCGGCCACACTAGCACGCGGACCGCTTACCACGCTCCAGAGAAACACCTCCATCTATCGCGGGCACCCGCCGCGCGATATGGTCCGCCTCTGAAACCTTCCATGGGGGCGACGCCCGGACAGGGTATGCAATTTCCGGGAATTTGATCACCTGAACAAGAGAATGACAACCATGCGGAGGTGGCGGAAACACTTTGGTGTAAAAGAACGCCGCTCCACGGCGCTGGTCGTGGCGACGCTGGTCATCGGATTGGCCGGCGCGGCGCTCTACGCGCAAACCCCCATGCCCCTGCCGTGGTTTCTCGGGGCCATGCTCGCCTCCCTTGGCGCGCTGGCGGTGCGCTTTCCCATCCGGTCCTCGCGCTCCCTCACCCTTGTCATGCGCATTGTGCTGGGGCTGGCCATCGGCAGCGCCTTTTCCCCCGAAATGACAGACCGAGCCGGGGAAATGGCGGTCAGTCTCGCATTCGTCTTTCCCTATGTGCTGTTTCTGGCGTTGATCGGCTACCCTTACTTTCGGGCGTTTTCCGGCTTTGACCGGGTCACGGCTTTTCTGGCAGCCGTGCCCGGCGGGTTCCAGACCATGGTCGCGATCGGCGAGGACACAAACGCCGATCTGCGCAAGCTCTCGATCATCCACTCTACCCGCATTCTGGTGATCGTCTTTACCGTACCGATGTGGATTCAGTTTTCCAGCGACGCGGATCTGGGTCAGGCGATCCCGGCGGCGGCATCTCTGGCGGCGGTCAGTCTCAAGGAGGCGCTGATCCTCATTGTGTGCGGGGCGGGGGGATACTGGGCCGCCAAACGCGTTGGCATTTCCGGCGCGTCCATTATCGGGCCCATGCTGGCCAATGGCGCCCTCCATATGCTCGGAGTGGCCGAGGCGCGCGTGCCGGTGGTTTTCATCAATGCGGCGCAACTGGCGATAGGGGTTCACATCGCCTGTCAGTTTGCCGGTGTCACCGCGCGCGAGCTTGTCTCCACGGTTTCAATTGCCTTTGGCTATGCGCTGGTGCTGCTGGCCGGTGCGGCGGTTTTCACCGCTCTCGTGGTCCAGGCTACGGGCATCGACGAGTTCGCGGTGGCGCTCGCCTATGCGCCGGGCGGACAACCGGAAATGAACCTGGTGGCGCTGGTGCTCAATCTTGACCCCGCCTATGTGGCCCTGCACCATCTGCTGCGGGTGATCGTGATCGTGCTCGGCGCCCAGTTCGTCATTTCCTGGCTCGTCCGCGCGAGGGTCCGCGAGAGCGGCCGAAGTTGACCCTGGGTTGAGTCCTTGTTGATATGCTGACGGACAATGGAATTCCGGGAAATAACACAATGTCACAGACCCTCGACATCCGCCCCGTTGCCGGCGCCCTCGGCGCCGAAATCGGCGGCGTGGATCTGTCCCGGGATTTATCCGACAATACAGTCGCGGACATCCGCCATGCCTTGCTGGAGCATCTTGTAATCTTCTTCCGCGATCAGGACATCACGCCTGACCGGCATCTCGCCTTTGCCAGACGGTTCGGTGAAACGGTCGAATACCCGCTGGTCAAGGGGCTTGAGGGCCATCCGGAAATCATGACGGTTGTGAAGCTCGAACATGAGAAGCTCAATTTCGGCGGGCTGTGGCATTCGGACACCACCTATCTGGACGAGCCGCCCATGGGTTCGATCCTTGTCGCCCGCGAGTTGCCTCCCCATGGCGGCGACACCCTGTTCGCCAATATGTTTCTGGCCCATGAGACACTGTCAGAGGGGCTGAGAAATCTTCTCAAACCCCTCAAGGGCGTCAGCGTTTCGAACCTTCCCAAGGTGTGCCAGACGCGTCAGGCGCGCATGGACGACAGCGCCAGGGCCGCGCCGGAGACCGTGCTGACGGCAACCCACCCGGTGGTTCGCACGCATCCTGAATCGGGCAAAAAGGCCCTCTATGTGAACGGCGCGCACACCTGCCGGTTCGAAGGCCTGAGCGAGGAGGAAAGCGCGCCCCTGCTCGAATATCTGTTCGAACACCAGACGCGGCCCGAATTCACCTGCCGGTTTCGATGGGAACCCGGCTCCATCGCCTTTTGGGACAACCGCGCCACGCAGCACAATCCGGTCAATGACTATCACGGCCACAAGCGCGTCATGCACCGCATCACCCTGGCCGGCGACAAGCCCTCGTAACCCTCAGGAGACAATATGACCGGACACGGCAGAACGGCCCTCGTCACGGGCTCTGGAAAAAATATCGGCCGCGCCATCGCGCTCGCGCTCGCGGCCAGGGGGCACAATGTGGTGCTGAACGGGTCGCGCGACAAAGCCGCCTGCGAGGCGGTCGCGCTGGAGGCGGAAAAGCACGGCGTTGACGCGCTCGTCGTCATGGGCGATGTGGGCGTTGCCGAAGACTGCGCCCGGATCGCAGCCGCCGCGCTCGACAAATTCGGCGCCGTCGATGTGCTGGTGAACAATGCCGCGATCCGGCCCATGGGCCCGTTTCTGGAAATCCCCGAGGAGGAATGGGACCGAGTCATTGCCGTCGATCTGTCGGCCGCCATCTGGCTGGCGCGCGCCTGTCTGCCCGGGATGATCGGCAAAGGATGGGGCCGGATCGTCAATATCGCCGGCATGAACGCCATTCAGGGCTATAACGGGCGCTCCCATGTTTCGGTCGCGAAGCATGGCGCGTGGGGGCTCGCCAAGTCCCTGGCCAAGGAATTCGGGGACCGGGGCGTCTCGGCCAATACCGTCTCGCCCGGCCCCATTGCCGGCGAACACGAGGACGATCCGGAAATGGCGGCCCATATCGAGGCGCAGAAAATGAAAATTCCGCTCCGGCGGCTCGGACTGCCGGAGGAGATCGCGGCGGCGGTGAGCCTGCTGGCGTCGGACGAGGGCGCCTTCATCAACGGCCAGCTTATTCAGGTGAACGGCGGCACGCAGACCTAGAGCACAATGGTGTTACCGGTCAGGCGGCAAATGACAGCCCCGCCCTCCTGCTATAAACTTTTCATGAATGTCCCGCCTGCGGGACGGCACATGCCCGGGGGCGGGCTTAGGAGGCAGTTTGGCACATCGTTATCTTCTGATCATGCGCTTCGTGCTTATCAACATCGTTGCATTCGCTCTTGTGGGCGCGGCCTGGCTGCAAGGCTGGCTCGAAGGCCTGTTTGAGCCGGTAACGGTCATCCTGTCGGGCATCATTTTTGCCGTTTTCCTCTACGGGCTCGCGGTCTGCGGCATCAAGGTGTGGCAAACCTCGATCGCCATCAATGACATGAAGGCGGGGGGCAAGACGGCTTCGGCGCGGGCCGCCCGTCACATGGGCGATACGCGCGCCAGGAACGCGGAAAGCCGCGCCATCGGGATCAACATGCTGCGGCTGAAACTGTCCCACCGCATCCAGGTCGTGCGGCTTGTCGCCAACCTGCTGGTGTTTCTCGGCCTCATCGGCACCGTCATCGGCTTCATCATCGCCCTGTCGGGTGTCGACCCGGATGCCGTCTCCCAGGCCGACAGCGTGGCCGCCATGGTCACAACGCTCATTCAGGGCATGTCCGTGGCGCTCTACACCACCCTGCTCGGCGCGGTGCTGAATGTGTGGCTGAATATCAACTACCGCATCCTGTCCACCGGCGCCGTCAATCTCATCTCCGATATCGTCGCATTTGGAGAAAAGCGGTGACGCCGTTCGATGAGTTCGACGACGGCACCACCGATACCGTCTTTCGCGACGTCATCCTTCTGACGCTGGTCGGCTTCGTCGCCATGGTCATCATGCTGCTGCCGCACATCCAGAAAAAAAAGGAAGAAGCGGAGGACCAGAAGGCGCCGGGCAATGTGATCGTCGAGATGCACTGGCCAAGCAATATGTATGTGGATGTCGATCTGTGGGTGAGGGCGCCGCGGTCCACGCCGGTTGGCTTCTGGAACCAGGGCAATGACATCTTCAACCTGCTGCGCGACGATCTGGGGCTTGAAGGCGACGCGACGAACGAGAACTACGAAATCTCCTACAGCCGCGGCATACGGCCAGGCGAATATGTCGTCAATGTGCATATGTATGGCGTTGTGCCAACGGGCCTGGTTGTCCCGGTTAAAGTGGTTGTGAGCGTGCGGGGAAAATATGATTCCGCGCGGCAGATACTCCAGACCACGCTTGAGCTGCGCGAGCGCAATCAGGAGGAAACCGCATTCCGCTTTCGCCTGACGGGCGAGGGCGATCTGGTGGAGGGCAGCGTTTCGACGCTGCGCCGCCCGCTTATTACAGGCTACCACGAGCCACAGGAGAAATGACGAGAAGGACCCGGGCCCATGGATATTATATATTACATCTTCGCGGCTTCTATCGCCCTGGCGGCGCTGCTCGCCGGTATTGCAATCTCGGCGCCGCGCAAAACACCGATCCGCCTGCTTGCGCTCGGCGCGATGACGTTATTCCTGCCGGTCGTCTATGTGCAGTTCATCGGCCTGCTGTCGAAACCCAAACCGGCCTCCTTTGCATGGCTGGAGCGCGATGTTGAGAGCGCCAAGCTGTTGGGCGTGAGTTTCGACGAGGGCAAGGCGATCTATATGTGGCTGCAGCTCGAAGGCATGATCGAGCCGCGCTTCTATTCGCTGCCCTGGCGTCAGCGGGTCGCCGAAGACATGGAAGACGCCATGGAACAGGCGAACCGGACCCGGGCCAGTGTGATTATCAAAAACCCCTTTTCCAGACGCTCTCTGGAAGAGCGCGGCGGCGTCACCGTAGAGATCATTCCCCCTCCGCTGCCGCCCTTGAAAAAACCCGTCACCCCGCCGCGGGTCTTCAATCCGCGCCAGCCTGAAATCTAGGACCTGTGCTCGGGAATTCGCAGCGGCTTTGGAATGAGCGCAACGAGGAGCTTCACGAGCGGCAGGAACATCCTCGCCAGGTAGTATCCGAGCGGCGTCGCCAGCAGCCAGCTGACGACGAGCAGGGCCGGGATCGCGCCGCCGATCAGGCCGTCTGTCAGCCAGTGCGCCCCGCCGACCAGACGCGGCAGGTTGAAAACAACTGCCATTGTCAATGCGAGGATGGCGATCCGCCGCGGCCCGAGAAACCAGAAGAACAGCGCAAATGAAGCCAGGATAAATGCGTGGTCTCCGGGAAAGCTGGACCTGTCCGCGACCTTTGCATCGATCCAGGGAACCAGTTTGTCCAGCCACATGACATCATCGAGCACAAGCGTGGGGCTGGCGCGCGCAAAGCCGATCCATTTGATGATAAGCGGGTGCAGCGATATTATGACGGCACCCATGACCAGCAAGAGCGCGCCGAAGGAGGCGCACATCATGTTCTGCTCTTCGCGCGGCCGGCCCCAGAGCCATGACAGGACAAGAAGCACCAACAGTGTTCCGGAAAACACGTCCGTTATCCGGTGGTTGGCGGCCGCCCAGAATATCTGCCACCATTCGCCGAGGTTCAGTGACCCGTTGAAGAACCGGAAGGCGGCGACATCGAGTTGATCCCACCAGCCGCGCGAAACCGGGAAGACCCAGCTCGCGACAATAACTATCGCGACCAGTTGGGTCAGGACCAGCAGCCTCAGCCGCCAACCCGGTTCGGGCAGCCGGACGGCGCCGGCGCTTTTCCGGGCGTGTGCCTGCTCGCTGCTGTTTTTCTCTTGTCTGGTCAGAGCCATTTCCTCCTGCGGCGCGCGGTCTTTGTAACAGCAATATGCCGAAAAGGAAGTGGCGCAAATGCCACCTATCGCCTGTAACCCTGATCCACCCGGTCGAGCTTGCGCAGAAGGGCGGGCCATTCCTTGACCCCGATGGGGCGGTGGCCCTTCGCCGAGTTGGCAAGCCGGTTGCGCTCAATCGTCGTGCGCTGCACCTCCTGCGGGATTTCCATGGCCTGCGCCCCCGATTGCTGGAAGGCAAGCTGCATCCGGCAGGCGCGCTCAGCGCGGTACAACCATACAAACGCTTCTCCCACGGTGCGCCCGGCGGTCAGAAGCCCGTGGTTGCGCAATATAAGCACCCGGTTGTCGCCCAGGTCGCGCACCAGCCGTTCGCGCTCGCCGGGGTCGGTCGCGATGCCTTCATAGTCATGATAGCCGGTGCTCGAAATCACGGTAAGCGCGTGCTGGGTCAGGGGCAGCAGGCCCTGTTTCTGGGTCGCCACGCCGACACCGGCGCTTGTGTGGGTATGCATGACGCAGGTCAACTCCGGCATCGCCATATGGACGGCGGAGTGGATGACGAACCCGGCCGGGTTCACGTCATAGGGCGTCGGCGAAAGGACGCGGCCCTCTTCATCGACCTTGATCAGGGAGGACGCCGTAATCTCCTCGAACAGCAGACCGTAAGGATTGATGAGAAACTGGTCCGCCTCGCCGGGCACGCGGGCGGAGAGATGCGTGCCGAGCAGATCGGACCAGCCGAACATATCGACCAGCCGGTAGGCGGCGGCCAGATCGGTACGGGCCTGCCATTCAGTCTCGCTGACCTGGCCGGACAAGTCTTCAGCAATGCTCATTATGCTTACTCCCCTACAACCGGGTCCGGAGCCTATCTGCCCTTGAAGTCCGGTTTGCGTTTCTCCATGAAGGCGCGGCGGCCCTCGATATAGTCTTGCGAATCGAAACAGGCCTGAACCATGTCTTCCAGAGCGCCCAGATCGCGATCCTCCGCGTCCCGGGTGATCTCGCGCGCGGCGCGCTTGATGGCGGCCAGGGTCAGCGGCGCATTCTCGCCAATGCGCGCTGTGATGTCATCCACAACCTCATCCAGTTCACCGTCCGGCACGCTGGCATTGACCAGTCCCATCTCACAGGCTTCGTCCGCCGAAAACTGACGCGCGGTATAAAACATCTCCATGGCGCGCGATACGCCGACAATATCCGACAGGCGTTTGAGCCCCGTATAACCATATCCCAGACCCAGCCGGGCGGCGGGAATGGCGAAGCGCGCGCTCCGGTTACAGATGCGTAAATCGCAGCACAAAGCGAGATTGACCCCGCCGCCGATGCAATAGCCCTGTATGCGCGCAACGGTAGGCTTGGGAAAATTATAGAGCTTGTCATAGGCAGCAGCCGAGGCGGCGGCGTAAGCCGTTACCGCTTCTTTCGTCGCGCGTTCGGATTCGAATTTGGATATGTCCGCGCCCGAGACGAAAGCCTTGCCCCCGGCGCCGCTCACCACCAGCACGCGGATGCCGGCATCATCAAGAAACCCGTCCATCACCGCGCTCATGGCCTGCCACATATCCAGGGAAACCGCGTTGTGCCTGGCCGGATTGTTGAAAATGACGTGGCCGACCGCGCCGCCCTTGCGGCCAATCAGCGTGTCGTCCGTGGCTGCTATATCCAGCATGACAAGAATGCCTTTCTCAGATGACGCCTTTGGTGCGCAGCTCTTCGATCTCGTTGCGTGAGTAGCCAAGGGGCTCCAGTATTTCATCGCAATGCTGGCCGCGTGTGGGCGGCGGCGTCCGTATGCCGCTTTTCGACCGGCTCATGATGATGGGCTGGCCGAGATATTGTGTTTCGCCGCGCTCCTGCGAGGCGCCCGGCCACGCCAGCCCCAGCTGCTGAACCTGCGGCGTTGCGAACACCTCGTCTATGGCGTTGATCTCGCCGCAGGGGACGCCGGCGGCGTTCATTTTTTCAATCCAGCTTGCCGAAGTGTCCGTCATCGTCCGGGCTTCTATCAGCGCATTCAGCGCGTCGCGGTTCTTCGAGCGCGCCGCGCCATCCGCAAAATCTTCATGGTCCAGCCGCGAATCGTCCAGCAGATCCCTGAACAGCTCCCACATGGGCTGTCCCCCGACGGCAATATTGATATAGCCGTCGGAGGTTTTGAACACGCCGGTGGGAATGCTGGTGGGGTGATTGTTTCCCGCCTGGCCCGGCACCTCGCCATCCATCAGCCAGCGCGCCGCCTGAAAATCCAGCATGAAAGTCTGCGCCTGCAACAGGGATGTCTGGACCCATTGCCCTTCGCCGGAGCGCTCGCGTTCCAGCAGCGCCATCAAAATTGCCTGGGCGCAGAAATGCCCGGCGCATAGATCGGCGATGGGAATGCCGACCCGCATCGGCCCCGCGCCGGGCTTGCCGGTAATCGACATGAGCCCGCCCATGCCTTGCGCGATCTGATCGAAGCCGGGGCGGTCGCGGTAAGGGCCCTCCTGGCCAAAGCCGGAGATCGAGGCATAGACCAGCCCCTTGTTGAGAGATTTGAGACTGTCATAATCAATGCCGAGGCGGGTCTTCACGCCGGGGCGGAAATTCTCGACGATCACGTCAGCGGTGGCTGACAGCTTCCTGAAAACTTCCAGACCCTCCTTAGACTTCAGATTGAGGGTGAGGCTGCGCTTGTTGCGGTGCAGATTCTGGAAATCCGGGCCCGCGCGCGGGCCGCCCATACCGCCCTTGTCATCGCCGCCGGGCTCCTCGATCTTGATGACATCCGCGCCCCAGTCGGCCAGCTGGCGCACACAGGTTGGCCCCGAGCGCACCCGCGTCAGGTCAAGAACCAGATAGGGCGAAAGGGCCGATTGTGACGCATCATGGGGCATGGATTATCACAACTCGCCCTGGCCCGCTCAGTGCCTTATGCGGGTGATCTTGGTTCCCTCAAGGGTCAGATTATACATCAGGCCCTTATTGTTGAACACAAAGCCGATAATGGGATCGAGTATATTGTTGGTATCGATCTGCCCGGCCACGCCGATGGTTATGAGCGCGACCGACCCATCGACGCCGACTTCAAATCCCGCGCGCGACTGAAAGCCCGCCAGCGCGGAGGGGGTCATGAACATGATGATCACCGAGCGGGTCTGAATGCCAAGCTGGAATCCGAACGAGGCGCCGATGATATTGTAATAGCCGGACGTCTGCCCGCGCACATGCATCACCCCCTCGCCATATTCCCCGCCGATGCCGATGCCGGCCTTGACGATGGAGGGAAAGACGAGAATGGCCTCCGCCTTGTTGGCGAGCTCGCGCCCGTTGATGATGCGTTTGAAGAACTGGTCGAGCGTGACTCTGGCATCCGCGTCGATGGCGGCCCTCGACGCCGCGCGCGCCGTATCGGGCGCGGGAAGTGAAGCAGCGGTTATCGCGAGAAAGGCGACAAGAAGAATTCTGATAGCGCGCATGGTTGAAGGTCTCCCGTGGCCAGCCCGGCGGTCCAGTAGAATCGAATTATAGCATATCGCGAAAAAATGGCCCGATGAAGGTCATTTTTCCATAACCTGGGCTGGTTATTTTCCGCCCAGGAAACGGTCGATCCAGCCGTCATAGTCTGAATTGCGTTTGACGGCGCCGGTGAGCCCGGGTGCGGGCAGCCCCGGCAGATCGGCCGGCTTCACCCCCGCGCGCAATGCTTTCATGGTTGCGTAAACCGCCTGATAGGCCGCGGCGACGGGCTGGTGGCCCTGGAGGCAAAGGCGCACGCGCTGCGCGCTCAGATAGTCGAGATCCATGATGTCCGGCCCCGCGCCGCCAATGATCAGCGGAAGTCTGACTGCCGAGGCGGCGGCCTCGAGCTGTTCTTTCGTCTTTACGCCAACGAGAAAAATCGCATCGACACCGCATTTCTCATATGCGGTGATCCTGCGCACCGCGTCGTCGATGCTGCTCTTCCACATGGCGCCAGTGCGCCCGGCGATGGCCAGCCCGGTATCGCTCCGGGCGGCAAGCGCGGCGTTCATTTTGCCCACCCCTTCTTCGATAGAGGTAAAGGAAGTATCGCGCGGCTGGCCGAATTCCATTGGCAGGGCCGTGTCTTCAATGGACATGCCGCAAATGCCGCTCATCTCCAGCTCTTCGACGCTGCGCATGACATTGAGCGCATTGCCATAGCCATGATCGGCGTCGACCATGAGCGGAAGCTCGCCGGCGCGGCAGATGCGCCGGCACTGCTCGGTGAACTCGCTGAGCGTTATGACGATATGGTCCGGCGCGCCAAGCACCGTGAGCGCGGCGACGGAGCCCGCGAACATACCCGTTTCAAAGCCCAGATCCTCGGCAATGCGCGCCGATACGGGGTCGAAAACGGATGCGGGGTGAACACACCGGTCCCCCTCCAATATGGCGCGAAAGGCCTCACGCCGTTTCCTGAAGCGCATCGATTTTCCTTCCTGGAGTGGATTTATGAAACCGTGGGCCGGGCCACCCGCTCCCCCTTGCCCTGCCGCTCCAAGGGTACCATTGCGGGTGGCCCTCGCAAGGGGGAGCGGGTCATGAGCGCAAGCGCCACCTTTCACGCGCCGTCCCTGATTGTCTCATATGCGCCGAGCGCTCTTGCGCGCGCCTCCGCCAGATTGACGATGGGTGCGGGATAGGTTTCGCCGAGCTGCACCCGCGCCCCGGCCAGAATCTTTTCGCTGGCCTGCCAGGGCGCGTGGATGTGTTTCAGGGGAAGTTTGGCGAGTTCCGGAACCCAGCTTTTCACATAGGCTCCCCCGGGGTCGATCTTCCGGCCGCGCAGCACCGGATTGAGTACCTTGCCAGCGGGGAGCGCATCCGCGCCGCAGCCCGCCACGCGCTGCCAGTTCACCGCATTGCCAGCCAGGTCCGCGTCCACCAGCGTATCGCCGAACCAGTCTGCGCCGGTCCGCCAGGAAATGAGCAGATGCTTCACGAGAAACGACGCCGCGATCACACGCACCTCATGGTGCATCCACCCGGTGGTCCACAGCTCCCGCATCCCTGCATCGACAATCGGAATACCGGTGCGCCCCTCCTGCCAGGCTTTGGTATCCGCGTCGCCGCGCCGCCATGGAAAGTTTGCGAATTCCGGATGGAATGGAGCAGAGGCGAGATGCGGAAAATGAAACAGCAGATGATGTGAGAAATCGCGCCGGACCAGTGCGCTCAGAAATTCTTCCGCGCCCGCATCCGGAGCGCATCCCTTCGCCCCGGCGGCGCGCGTAACCGCGTTCCACACTTCGCGCGGGCTGATTTCGCCGAAATGCAGATGCGGAGAGAGATGCGATGTGCCGTCCATGCCGGGCAATTCGCGCGCGGCCGTGTAGCCCTGAAGACGATTACCGGTCAGTTCGTCCAGCCGGGCGCGCGCGCCGGTTTCCCCAGGCGTCCAGGCGGCGGAGATGCCCGGAGCCCGGTCCGGCTCGACGCGCTGCAAATTCCACCGCTCCAGGGTGTCGCTTTCCACGCCTCCGGGCACACGCGGCATGGAGGGCGGAGCCTTGAG
>QIGN01000080.1 GCA_003228955.1 Hyphomicrobiales bacterium | reverse complement strand
TTTTTCCACGGCAGTTACTTCGGCGGCGGCGCCCAATGGGCGGCGGGTCCCTATATGGGCGATCTGGTGTTGCGCAGGGTCTATGACGATGTTCCCGAACAGGACCCCCCTTCGATTGAAGAGCTCAAACCCTCCGATACATGGGTAAAACCCACTCCGCCGGGCTGGCCGGGCCTGATCGTCAAACTGATCAAGAATTGCGTTATATACGCCGAATTCTGGGTTGGAGACCTGAAACAAATGAAGCTGGGCCGCCGCGTCCCCTTCCTGGCCAGCGTTGCCGCCATGCTCAGTGAATTTAACGTGCAGCGTTTTCTGGACCGGATTTCCGAGTCCGACCTGGAAGCGATAACGTCGCAGCCATTTGTCTATGTGGCACTGCCGCACGAGCCTGAATATACGGTGCAGTCGTTATGCCGCGAGTTCGCCGATACAACCGCCTGGTTCCGGCAGGTGGCGCTTTCGCTGCCGGCGGGATACCGCATGGTTGTCAAGGAACATCAGAGAATTGGCCATCGCAAAAAGGAATATTACGGGTCGTTTCTCAAATTTCCGAATGTCGTGGTCGCGCATCCCGGTATTCGCGGTGTGGACCTCATTGCCAGATGTGCCGCTACGGTCACGATGGGCGGGTCGACCCCGGCGGAAGCCGGCCTGTTCGGAAAGCCTTCGATCGTGCTGGGCACACGCAATCCCTATTCGTTTCTCCCCCATGTGAGCATCGTGAAAAACCCACGGACCCTTCCCGAAGTGCTGCGAAATGCATTGAAGGCCCGCGGCGAACAGGAAACCGAGGCATTCAGGAGCGCGGCCGCCAGATTTCGCGCCGCCGTGAAACGGGTTTCATTTGACGCTTCGGGAACGCGGTTGTTCCGTGGAAGCATGGGTGAAAATATCGACACGAGCGACATTGAAAAGGCGGTCGATACCCTGTTGCTGTCGGCGGGTCTGCAAAAGCAGCAGGCCCTGGAGTCTTCCTCGAATACCAAATAATGCACAAGATTGGCGTGTCTCGGATTTTGCCCATGGTGGGCCCGGAATTGCACCTGTCGAAAACCATCGGATAAGAAATCATGCTTGGGAAAAAATCTATTCTCATAACCGGCGGGACCGGTTCGTTTGGCCAGTGCTTTGTCGAACATGTCCTCAAGAACCACAATCCGAAACGGCTGGTAATTTTCAGCCGCGATGAACTCAAGCAATTTGAGATGTCGCAGCGGTTTCCGGAATCGAAGTATCCCTGTATCCGCTATTTCATCGGCGACGTGCGCGACCGCAATCGCGTTGAGCGCGCCTTGGCGGATGTCGATATCGTCGTCCATGCCGCCGCGATGAAACACATCACCGCCGCCGAGTACAATCCTACCGAATGCATCGCCACAAACATTGCCGGCGCGGAAAATGTGATCCATGCGGCGATTGCGAATAACGTCGCTAAGGTCATTGCCCTTTCCACCGACAAGGCGGCCAACCCTATCAACCTGTACGGTGCGACAAAGCTTTGCTCGGACAAGCTGTTCGTTTCGGCAAACAATCTTTCCGGCAGGCATCGCACGCGCTTCGCCGTCGTTCGTTATGGGAATGTCGTGGGCTCGAGGGGCAGCGTGATCCCCTTTTTTAAAAAACTCGCTCAGGAGGGGCAAAGCGTGCTGCCGCTGACCCATCCCGAAATGACGCGCTTCGTCATTGAGCTCCAGCAGGGCGTGAATTTTGTTGTGCAGGCGCTTGGCGAGATGCTTGGCGGGGAGGTGTTTGTGCCCAAACTCCCGAGCATCAAGGTGGCCGACCTTGTCCCGATCATTGTTCCGGGCGGCGATCATGAGATTGTTGGAATACGCCCTGGAGAAAAACTCCATGAAGTGATGATCCCGCGCGAAGAGGCGAGGAACTGTGTCGATATGGGAGACTATTATGTGATCCAGCCGGCGCATCACTGGTGGAATGTATCGGCCTTCCTTGAGCGGGTCAGGGAACATGGCAAGAAGATCGACGAGTCTTTTGAATATGCGAGCGATACAAACGACCGGTGGCTCGATGAAAAGGAATTGCGCGCATTGGTCGATTCGGTTCCGGCAGTATAACCGGTGGAGTGGGCCTTCAGGATTGCGACTGACGCCGGATTTGGCGCAGGTCATCTCATACGCTGCGGCGCTCTGGCGGCGACCCTGGAACAGGCGCATACGGTATTCACCGATCCGGGAGAGGAACGCATCTTCGATAACCTGACAGGCTGGGCGAAAAGGCGTGTCCGCGAGGATCGTGCCGGCACGGCTGAAAGGGCCATACACTGGCTGGGAGAGCGTTCGGGCCGAGGCCTGATAGTCGACAGCTATGCACTTGATGGCGATATGATTGCGAAGGCAGCCAGGTGCGGGCAAACGGTCATGTTTCGCGATGGGCCGCCCTATGGACCAGAGCATATCAGTGTCGATCCGAACCCCGGCGCGGGATCGCATCGCGGTGTTTTGGCCGGCCCTGGGTTTTTTCCCCTGCCTGCTCGGTTGTGCGCGCTGCGCGAAACGGCGCTGCAATCCGGCACACCGGCTGACCGTCCGGTCGCCATCCTGATAGCCTTCGGGCAACGGGACAGCAAACAATGTACCGCCAAGGCATTGGCCGGCCTGTGCGAGGGCAAACGGGAGTTTGACGTAACGGTGGTGCTTGGCCCGGGATATCCTGATCGGGCCGGTATTTTCTCGATTGCGGAAGGAAACACTCAGGTCCGGATTGTGGAAAGCCCGGAAGATCTTGCGTCTCTTTATGCCGATTTCCAGCTTGCCATCGGGGCGCCCGGAGTTTCGCAATTCGAACGGGCCTGCTGCGGGTTGCCAACCATCCTGGTTGCGCAAAACGAGAGGCAGCAGCCCTTGGCGGCGGCGTGGGAAGAAACCGGCGCGGCAGTTGTCGCGCCCGCGGTGCGCGCGGAAATAACCTCGGAGGTGGATCACCTGATGGCGGACCGGAATCGCCTGAACACGATGCGCGACAAGTCTCTTGCGACAGTCGATGGCAAGGGGGCGGGCAGGCTGGCGGCGGCCCTGATGCAGTCTGTCCGGGACGGTGTATCGTGACCATTCGTTACCCCTATGCGCGGCCAGGTCTGAGTGAAGCCGATATTCAGGCCGTCGCGAATTCACTCACGGGTCAGTTCCTCACCCAGGGCCCGCAACTCGAGGCGTTCGAGAGTGAACTGTGCACCATCTTCGGCGCGCGCCACGCCGTCGTGTGCAATTCGGGCACCGCCGCGCTGCACCTTGTTTACATGGCTCTGGACCTGGGCCCCGAGAGAGGACTGCTGACCAGTCCGGTCACATTTCTCGCCACGGCCAATGCCGCGCGCATGTGCCAGGCGCCGGTTGCGTTTAGCGATGTTGACGCCAGCACAGGGAATATGACGCCGGAAACCCTGGCTGATGCGCTCGAGAGGGCCAGCATCCCCGTTGCCGCTGTGACGGCGGTCCATCTTGGCGGGCGCGCCTGCGATATGGCGGGGCTGCGCAAGGCTGCAAACGAACATGGGCTGGCGCTGATCGAGGACGCCTCCCATGCACCGCTGGCGGACTATCACGATGGAGAGGGCGGGCACTTTTCCATTGGAAGCTGCGCCCATTCCGACGCCGCGATCTTCTCATTTCACGCCATCAAGCATCTGGCGATGGGCGAGGGGGGCGCGGTTCTGACCAACGACGATCGCATTGCCGCACGCTGCCGCCTGCTGCTCAATCATGGAATGAACCGGAACGCGGCCGAGTGGCGGTTTGCGCCCGAGCCCGACGCGCCCTGGTATTATGAGATGAGCGAGTTGGGATGGAATTACCGCGCCTGCGAGATGCAGTGCGCTCTGGGGCTGTCTCAGCTTGGCGCGCTGAAAAAAAGTATTGAGAAGCGGCGCGGGATCGCCGGTATCTATGACCGCCTGCTGGCGGGCTTCAATCTGTTGTCGCCGCCGCCCCCTGATCCGGGACAGGTCTGGCATCTTTATCCCGTCTCGATTGATTTTGAGGCTGCCGGACGAACACGCGGCGAGGTGATGAGGGCTCTTGCGGATGACGGAGTTGGCACCCAGGTCCACTATATTCCGCTGCATCATCAGCCCTACTACCGGCGGGCGGAGGCCGGTCCGCTGCCAGGCGCGGAGCAGTATTACAGGCATACCCTCAGCATTCCGATGTATCCCGGTCTTGGCGAAGCCGACCTCGAGGAGATCGCCGGAGCCCTGAAGCGAAGCCTGTCGGGCGGCTGATGAGCGTATCGGCAATGGCGGACACAAACCTTTCAACACTCGATAAACCCTTGAATACCCGCACAAACAGCAACACCCTTGTGTTCGTCGACAGCCGGGCGGCGGCCGCGCGGCTGGCGACGGCCGGGTCCGGTAAGACCCGGATGGTCAGCGACAATCCCCTGCTCGCCAATGCGCCCGTCTGCCGCGAGAGCGTTGAAGATATTTCGCGTTTTGTAACCCAGGACGAGGCCACGCGTCTGGGGGAGGCGGCGGTCGATATCCTTCTGGCTCTTGACCGCCGCCTGCTGGAAACCGGCATGGCGGAGCGTTATGGCGCGGTATCGCGGCTTCTGAACGTGACCATGGCGATGAAGACCACCGTCGCGACGTTTCTGCTTCGCGGTCTTGCCATGGCGCGGGCCTGCCGGGAGGCCCGGGCCGATGCGGTCATTCTGGGGGTCACCGATGAGCCGCGCTGGGCGGATGTCATTCCCTTCCAGCTTTCTTTTTTCGGATCACCGCACCGCAGTCTCGCATTGCACGGATTTTTCGGGAAAGCCGGGGTGGAAACGGTCCTTGTGCCGACCGAGCTGCCGGAGAATTTCAACGACACGGCGGTCGACAGTCTTGCGCTGCGTCTGGCTGTAGCCACGGCGCCGCATGTGATGTTTCATCTCGCAAGCCGGCTGGGGCTGAACGCGCTGCCCCGGGGAAAGACCCTGATCTACGGAAAGCGGTGTGAGTTGCTTGACGAAACGCTGCCATGGCTGATGGCCAGAGGGTTCAGGCTGCGGCAATCGCCGCCTCCAGGATACGCGGTTCGCGAAGTAGCCGATTATTCGGCCGGACCGGTCAGCGCGCCTGAACTGGAAAAGGCCGTCCTGGACTGGATGATCGGGAAAATCTCGGACCTGGAAGCTTTCTCCGCGCATCAGACGCGGGCGCTGGCGCGGACGATTTTCGATCATCTGGCCGCGGGGCTTTCAATACTGCCTGAAACACGGCGGTCCGTTGCCGGCTGGGCCGGGGAGCTTGAGAGCCGGGGCGCCGCCGCCTTCCTGACTTCCGGCATTTATGGGCCGCTTGGCGTGATCGTTCATGACGTGCTTGACGGGCACGATATTCCGCTGATCGATTTTGAGCATGGCGTCACGACCGGCATTGCCAAGACCTCGGGTCGGCGTCTTGGTGTATGCGAGGCGACCACGTCCCATATTCTGCTGGCATGTTCCGACCGGTCGAAGGGGCGTTTCAGCAAATCGCCGCAGCGCACCGCAAAACGTATTGAAGTTGTTGGCAATGCCGATCAGGCGAGGCATCTCAATTGGCGCATGTTCCAGCGGCGGCTGGCGCGCGGGCGTCTGCGTCTGGTCCCCGGGGAGCGAACGGTCATGCATGTTTCGACATTGCTGTACGGCGGGACGGCGCGCGCCGCGGATGACGCGCCCTGGGAGCATGAAGTCTATGCGGTGGACCGGACCCTCATTGAGAAAGTCTATGGAGAGGTGTCTTCAACGGTTCTGTTCAAGGCGTATCCCGTCCAGCGCTACCCCGATGAAGCCTCCTATGAGGCTCTTTTTTCCCTGCCATCGAATGTCCGGATGATCGGATTTGAGGATTTTCGTTATATCCGCGCGGCGGCGGACGTGATCGTGACCCAGGCCAATTCGAGCACGATCGGCTGGTGTATCGCGGGCGATACGCCTCTTGTGCATCTGCATTCCCGGCGAATGAATTCTCTGGCGGATGAAGAACTGGAGGAAGAATTCGCGGCGGCGTTTTTCTCCATCGACACAGACCGGGCCGGCTGGCCTGAAAGGCTGGTGGAAATTCTGAACCGGGACCGGGCCGCGTTCGCGGAGGAATGGGCCGCAAAAGGTCCAGCCCGCCGAGCACTGCTGGAAAGCGCGCTTGCCGGTCCCGCCGGGACGTCCGGCCGGCGCGCTGCCGGCATCGTTGCAGAGGAGGTGCGCGGGCTTTGACACAGCGCCAGGCCAGCTTTTCGATTGCCGGGCGTGCCATCGGGCGCGGGCACCCCGCCTATGTGATTGCCGAGATCGGGATCAACCACGAAGGCAGCGAGGAGCTTTGCGCGCAGATGATTGCCGCCGCCGCGCAAGCCGGCGCGGATGCGGTCAAATTGCAAACCGTCGTGGCGGAAGAAAGTTATCACCCCGATACGCAGAGCTATGGCGTCTTCAGGGACGCCGCATTGGACCGCGATGCGCTGGAGCGTCTGATAGCCCACGCGGCGGGTCATCACATTGCGCTATTCTCTACTCCGGGCGACCCGGCATCGCTGCGCCTGCTCAGTGAAGTCAAGGTCCCGGCCCTCAAGATTTCCTCCGGCCTGCTGACAAATCTACCGCTGGTGAAGCAATGCGCGGCAACCGGCCTTCCGATTATTCTGTCGACGGGCATGGCGCATTTCGAAGAAGTCGAAAAGGCCGTCACTCTGGCACGCGAAACGGGGGCGAAAGACATTGCGGTCCTGCAATGCACCTCGCTCTATCCGGCCTTGGCCACGGAGCTGAATTTGCGGGCCATGGATACGCTTGGCGACCGGCTCGGGGTCGTTAGCGGATATTCGGATCACTATGATGGCGATTTGGCCTGTATAGCCGCGGTTGCCGCTGGCGCCGGCATCATTGAAAAACATTTCACGACCACACCGGATGCTACAGGAGCCGATCACGCCATCTCGGCCGGTCCGGAGGACTTCGCGCGGCTGGTTGCGAGCATCCGGGATGTCGAGGCGATGCTGGGCACATCGCAGAAGGCGCCGACGCAGAGGGAGCTGCCGCTCAGAGATGGCCGTCACCGGCGTCTGGTCGCGGCGCGCGATTTCGCCGCAAACGAGGTGATTGCCGCCGGTGATGTCTATCTGATGCGCCTGCCCGCCGAGCGTGCCGCGTTACCGGCAGGCCGTCTCGATGACGTTGTCGGGCGCAGGACAACCCGCGCCATCGCGCGCCTGAACGGTCTGACGCGGGACATGGTGGAGGGACTTTCGTGACATTTCGCGTTCTTCTGACATCTGCTGGCGGTGCGCTGGGGCCGCTGAATATCCGGCTGCTGCGGGCGTCACGGCGCTACGATGTGGCGGTGCTGGCCGTCGACCAGCGCGCCGACGCCGCGGCGCGGTATTTCGCAGATGATTTCGAGCAGGTCCCAGGCGGCGCGGCCCCGGAATACTGCAAGACAATTGCCGGTCTGGTTGAACGCCACGGCGTGGACCTCGTGCTGCCGGCTTCCGATGAGGAAGCGCTGGCGCTGGCCGGCCAGCGCGACATGATCGAGCAGGCCGGCGCGGTTCTGGCCTGCGCGCCGCTGGAGACGCTGCGCATCATGAGCGACAAGGCGCGGACTTATGCCCTGCTCGAAAGGGAAGGGATTGCCATGCCGGCCTGGGTGCTTGCGCGGACATCCGAAGATCTGCGGAACGCGGTTGAAAAATTCGCCCGGGAGCATGGAGAATTCGCGGTAAAGCCCTCTCAGGCGCGCGGAAACCGCGGCACGATTGTCGTGCGCAGGGATGCGGGCGAGGCGCAGCCATATCTGGGCTCGCGCGAGCTGCATATGAGCCATGAGGTTTTGGCTCGCGATCATCTGGATCATATGCCGTTACCGGCGGTGGTCATGGAAAAACTGGTTCCCCCCGTGTGGGACATCGATGTGCTTGCCAGCAATGGCCGTCTGATACGCGCGATGCCGCGCAGGCGCATGAATCCGGCGGGCGTTCCCTATACCGGAAGCATTCTGGAAGCGCCCGGCGAACTGATGGAACTGGCGGAGCGGATAACCAAGGCGCTGAAGCTCTCCTGGCTCTACGACTATGACATCATGACGACCCGCGAGGGCAAGCCGGCCGCGATTGAAATCAACCCGCGGCCGTCGGGGTCGATTGCCGCGGCGATTCTGGCCGGCGTGCCATTTTACGATGATCTGATTGCACAGGTGAAAGGCGAGGCTCCGGCGGATGTTGAGCTTCCCTCCGGTGTGGAGGTCATACCCCACCTTGATTGCAAGGTGATCTCCCCGAGCGGGGGCTGACGGGACCCATGCCGCAGGACACCCAATCGCGCGTCTTTCTCCGGCCCTTGACCGAGGACGATTTCACTGAAAAGTATCTCGCATGGTTCGCCGATCCCGAAGTCACCCGGTTTCTCGAAGCTGAGAATATTACGCGCGAAGATGCGATCGATCATTTGCGCCAGGGCCGGGTGAACGATGCGTGGCGGCTCTATGCGATTTGCCTGACCGGGAGTGAACAGCATATCGGCAATCTCAAAATCGGGCCTATCCACTGGAAGCACAAACTGTCCGATCTGGTGACCATAATCGGCGACAGGGGTGTCTGGGGGCGGGGTCTGGCCCGCGAGGCGATCAGGCAGGGGGCCCAGATCGCATTTGAAGAACTCGGGTTGCGGAAGCTGTCGGCCAGCATCGACTCAGCTAACACCGGGTCGATAAAGGCGTATACAGCGGCGGGTTTTGAAGTCGAAACCTCGCTCAAACACCAGTTCATGCATCCAGGACCAGACGGAACAACCCTCTCCGACAAAGTGTATGTCTCCTGTTTCAATCCTGATTTCAGCGCGGGCAACGGGTCATGACCAAAGTCGTCGCAGTCGTTCAGGCGCGCATGAGTTCAGCGCGGCTGCCAGGCAAGGTGATGGCCGATATCTCCGGCCGGCCGGCGATCTCCTATACGCTTCTGCGCGCCCGGCGCGCCGCGCGCCTCGATGAAGTGTGGCTGGCCTGCTCGCGCGAGGAAGCCGATGACCCGCTGGCGGAATTCGCCGCGACGATTGACATCCCGGTTTTCCGGGGAGACGAGGAAGACGTATTGAGCCGGTTCGCGGAAGTTGCGCGCGAGCGGGACGCGGATGTGATCGTGCGCCTGACCGCTGATTGCCCTCTGATCGAACCGGAAATTATCGACCTGGCGGTGAAACGCTTTCTGCGGGGCGGTGTCGATTATGTCTCCAATGGTCTCACGCGCACCTATCCGGACGGCCTCGATGTTGAAGTCTTTTCGCGCGCCGCCCTTGAGCGCGCGGACGCCGAAGCCAGCGACCCCTTCCTGCGCCAGCATGTAACGCCTTACATCCATGGCCGGTTGCGTGAACGGCTACCCTGGGGCGGGTTCAAAACCGCGCAGATCACAAATGATATCGACTACAGCCATCTGCGCTGGACCCTGGATGAGCCCGAAGACCTGGTGTTCCTGCGCCGTCTGCTGCCGATGCTGAAAGAGGATTTTCACTGGCTCGACGTGATTGCCGCCATGACCCGCGATCCCGATCTGTTCTGGATCAACCCCAAACGCGGGATCAACGAGGGGACGGCGCGCGATCTGAAGAAGACAAACGGGCCGGGCGAATCGGCGGAACCCTTGCGTTTCGACCGCTCGAACCAGATGTTCGCCCGGGCAATCGAAACTATTCCTCTGGGGTCCCAGACCTTTTCCAAAAGCCATCAGCAATGGGTGCGCGGCGCCGCGCCCCTGTTCCTCGAAAAGGGCGACGGGTGCCGCGTCACCGACCCCGATGGAAATGTTTATATCGACTATGTTCAAGGCTTGATGCCGAACATACTGGGCTATGGCGACCCCGATGTGGACGCCGCGATACGGGGCCAGCTTCAAAGCGGCATCACCTTCTCGCTGCCGACATCCCTTGAGGCCGAGCTGGCCGAAGCGCTGGTCCATGACATCCCCTGCGCGGAAATGGTGCGTTTTGGCAAGAACGGTTCCGATGCCACCAGCGCGGCGATCCGGCTGGCGCGCGCCCATACCGGGCGCGACAAGATCGCCGTCTGCGGTTACCACGGCTGGCACGACTGGTATATCGGCGTCACGACCCGGCATCTTGGCGTGCCCGAAGCCGTGCGTTCGCTGACCCGGTCGATCCCGTTCAACGATGCGAGTGCGCTTGGCGATCTGCTGAAGGGAGAACCCGAAGCTTATGCGGCGGTAATACTGGAGCCCGCCGGGGCGACGGCGCCGCAAAGCGGGTATCTTGAAGCATTGCGGGAATTGACTGACCGTTATGGCGTTCTGCTGGTGTTCGACGAGATCATAACCGGTTTTCGGATTCATATGGGCGGCGCGCAGGCCTATTACGGCGTGACGCCGGACCTTGCCTGCTTCGGCAAGGCAATGGCCAACGGCATGCCCATATCGGCAATCGTCGGGCGGCGCGAGATCATGGCGCGCATGGAGGATATCTTCTTCTCCGGCACCTTCGGCGGCGAGGCCCTGTCGATCGCCGCCGCCATCGCAACGATAGATAAACTGAAGAAAGAGAACGCGGTGAGACGTCTGTGGGCGCGCGGCGAGGCGCTGATGTCCGCGAGCAACGCCCTGTTCGAGCGGCATGGTTTCGGCGGCATTCTGAGCTTTGCCGGGCAGGGGTGGTGGCCGCGGCTGGTGACGAATGACCCGCCTGTCGACCCGGTACTCATGACGAGCCTGCTGCGCCAGGAATTTGTCGCTGAAGGCCTGTTGCTGGCGTCCAGCTACAATCTTTGTCTGGCCCACGACACTGAAGCCGTGATGCAGGAAACGCTGGATGCGCTCGGCAAGGCGCTTGCCTCGGTACGATCCCATCTCGACAGCACCGACCCGGCCGCCTGCCTGCGCGGCGAACAGGTCCAGCCAACCTTTTCGGTACGATGAGCCGGGATGACCCGGGCGCGCTCCGGCTTCGGCCCGCCACCATTGAAGACGCACGCATGTTGCACAAATGGGTCAATGAACCCGATTCGCTGGCGCAAAAGAATACAACCCAAGAACCGGTTCCGTGGAATGTTCACAATCTGTGGCTCGAGGCGAGGGTGGATGATCCGGGGTGCACAATAGAAATCGTGGAACTCGAAGGAGACCCCGCGGGACAGGTGCGTCTGGAGTTAAAGACAGGCGGACATCATGTCGACATCTACATTGTTCCCGAACAGCGCGGCAGGGGAATTGCGCATGTGGCATTGCAGGATGTCCTCTCCCGTGTTTCAGACCGCCCGCTGATAGCGGAGGTCAGGCGGAACAACGCGGCCTCCCTGCGTCTCTTTCTCGGACTTGGATTCAGGGAAACAGGCCAGGAGCTGGATTTGGTAACGTTGAAGCTCGAGGAGTAGGAAAATCATGACTTCCGGCAATCTGACAATCGCCGCCATCTTCGCCCACCCCGACGATGAAGTGCTCGCCTGCGGCGGCGCGCTTGCACTCCATTCGGAAGCGGGCGACGCGGTGCATGTCCTGCTGCTTGCAACCGGCGCCGTCTCGCGCGGCGGCGATCAGGAGGCTTACATCGCCACGTTACAGGACCAGGCACGCGAAGCCGCCGGCGTGCTTGGCGTAAAGAGTATCAGTTTCCGCGACTTTCCCGACAACCAGATGGACAGTGTGCCGTTACTCGACGTGGTCAAACAGGTCGAAGCCTTTCTCCAGTCACACCCCGCCGATGTCATCTACACCCACCACCCCGGCGACATGAACATCGATCATCTGGTTACACATCGCGCCGTGGCGACGGCCTGCCGGCCCGTCCCGGGGGCGAAACCGGTCGAGATACTGACCTGCGAGATCAATTCCTCGACGGAGTGGGCGCCCGCGCCCCTCACGCCGTTTGTCCCGCAGGATTTTCTCGATATTTCCGCAAGTCTTGAGCGCAAGATCGCGGCGCTGGACTGCTACGCGGGCGAAGTGCGGGACTGGCCGCACCCGCGTTCGGGCAAAGGGGTGCGGGCGCTGGCGTGCTGGCGCGGCACCCAGTGCGGGGTGGAGGCCGCGGAAGCCTTCGGCATCATGCGGCGGGTGCGAAAATCCCTTTGACCAAATCGCGCGGTTTGAAGCGGCCCGCCGGCATCGCCGATATTGGCATCCGCGAGGAATTCGGCTGGCGCCGGTTCTCGCATGAGGCCGTGAGCGTATGGACGAAGGGCTACGGCAAGGCAGGCGATGGGGATGCGCTTGCGCGCCGGTTGTCCGCTTTGCGGCATCCGCCCACGCTTGCGGAAATCGAGAAAATGTTCCTTGCTCTGGATGGCCATTTTGCGGTCGCCGCACGAGGGAAGGGCTGGGCTTTCGCGGGCGTCGATCGCGTTCGCTCCATTCCTCTTGCTTTCGCCAGGGATGGTGAGGGCTGGATCATCGACGATCAGGCGGAGCGATTGCGGCGGCGTCTTGGGCTTGGCCCCGCCGATACGGACCGCGACGCCGCCCTTGCACTCGGCATGGCGGGTTACACCATTGATGCGGCGACGCTTTACCCCCGCATCAGCCAGCTGGGAGCCGGTGAGTTTGTGCTGTTTGGCCCGGACAGAGACCCCAAGCGCCACCGTTACTATTGTTATCGGCCCTGGCGAAATGACAAACCGGCCTATGACCCGGTGCGTGCCCGCAAGGAGTTCATCGAGACCACGCTCGCGCTTGTAGACGCCATGATGAAGGCGACCGGCTGCTTGCCGTGCCCCTGTCGGCGGGGCGCGACTCGCGGCTGATCGTGAGCGCGGCACGCCATCTGGGATACCGGAACATTCGCACATTCGCCTATGGCCAGCCCGGCACCCACGAGGTGGCGGCAAGCCGGGCGATTGCCGAACGCCTCGATCTGCCATGGCGTTTTATTCCCACGGACAGGGCATCCATGCGCCGTTTCTTCGCGAGTGATGTCTATGGCGGATATCTTGATTTTGCCGACAGCTTGCAATCGGTGCCCTTCGTGCAGGATCTGCCCCAGATCGCGGCGCTGAAACAGGACGGTTATGTGCCGGACGATGCCGTGATCGCCAATGGTAACAGCGGGGACTATATCAGCGGGGCTCATATTGTGCCGGCGATGCGGAGCGTTGGCTTGGACCTGAATGCGGAACAGAGGCTCAGGCGTATTCTCGATGCCGTGTCGCAAAAACACTTCGCGTTATGGCGGGGACTGCGCACACCGGAGCATCTGGAGCGCATTCGCGATCTGCTTGGCGCGTCCCTGGCGGGCGTCGGCGCGGCGCCCGAGGATCCGAATGACGACTATGGGCTGTTCGAATATGGCGAATTCCAGGACCGGCAATGCAAATATGTCATTACCGGCCAGCGCATATACGAATTTCTCGGGCATGAGTGGCGGATGCCGCTCTGGGACAATGTCTTTCTGGATTTTTTCGAGAAGGTGCCGCTGGAGGGAAAGACCGGCCAGCGCCTTTATGCCGAAGCGCTGGAAGAAGCCGACTGGGGCGGGGTCTGGCAGAATATTCCGGTCAACGCCAAAACGGTCCGGCCCCGCTGGGTCATTCCCCTGCGCTGGATATCCAAGGCCGCTTATGCGCCTTTTGGACGTGATGCCTGGCACCGCTTCGAGCGGCGGGTGTTCCAGTACTGGATGGATCCGGCGTGTGGCTACGCCTGTATTCCCTACAGCCGCGCGGTGCTCGACCGCCGTGGCCAGCGCTCATTCGTGTCATGGCTGGCCGAGCAATATCTCGAACGCCATGGCGTCTCGGGGCAGGTTTTCGCCGGGAAAAATTCATGAGCGGTCCGGTCAGGACGCTTCATGTCGATGTCGAGGGCGGTTGGGGCGGATCGTCGCGCAGTCTTTATGAGCTTGTCAGCCGCCTCGACCGCGCGCGCATATCGCCGGTCGTCGTGCACCGGCAAAGCGGGCCGGTCACCGGACTGTATGAACAAATTGGTGTCCCGACCCGCCATGTTCCTGAAATCGGGTCCTTCGTGCCGCGCAAAAACAAGGCGCTCAAGAATCTTGCCGCCACTCTTCCCCGGCTGCGGCGGCTCGGGAGGGCGGCGGACAGAATTGCCGGGATCGCACGCGAACATGGCGCGGGCGTCATTCACCTCAATTATGAAGGCCTTTTCCTTCTGGCTGAAAAACTCAAATCCAGGATCGATCTGCCGGTTATCTGTCATTCGCGCACACATCTTCCGGTCAGCCGATGGGGCCGCTGGCTCGTGCGGCGATTGGCGGAGAATACGGACTACATGCTTTTTATCTCCAGCCAGGAAAGGGACCGCTGGGCGGAGCTGGACCTGGTTGGAGGTGTTCCGGGCGAAGTCATGTGGAATATCGCGCGCGCTCCGCTGGCGCGCGAGCCGTTCGCCGGGCCTCCTGAAATCGTGTATCTGGGAAGCATCGATCCGACAAAGGGAACGGACCGGCTGCTCGATATTGCCGGCGAGCTCGAACGCCGCAATGCGCCGCCCGCGATTCTCGCCGTATATGGCCAGGCCAGGGCCAATCCGAAATTCGCCCGCGCCCTCGATGAGCGAAGGATCAAGGAGGGCGTGGAAAACCGGATTGAATTTCGCGGTCACGTCGAGGACGTGGCGCCGGTATTGGCCCGCGCCGCCGCGCTGGTTCGCCCATCGCGCGATGACGATCCGTGGGGGCGCGATCTCATCGAGGCGACAGCCGCCGGCGTTCCCGTGCTGGCGACCGGGCGTTTTGAAGGTGTTGTCCAGAAGGGCCAGAACGGTTTTCTGTTCGATCCCTTCGATGCGGGCGCAATGGCGGAGTGCCTGATTGAGTTGCTGAAAGACCCCAAGCGCTGGAGAGCCATGAGCCAGGCGGGTCTGGCGCTGGGGCGCGATAAATTCGGCGGTGATGGGCAGGTTGAGCGTTTCCAGTCGGTGGTGGAAAGCCTCGTTCAGCACCGTTCCGGAGCCGACTGACATGTGCGGTATCGTAGCGCTCATTGAGCCGGGGCGGCGATTTGAGCCCGCACTGCTTGAGGCTCTGGGCGAGGATTTGCGCCATCGCGGCCCCGACGCCACGGGGCTGATGTCCGAGCCCGGCGTAGGGCTGGTCTTCCGGCGTCTCTCGATTCTCGATCCGACACCGCGCGCGGACCAGCCGATGAACGATGCTGAGCATCAGGTCACCTTGATCTTCAACGGCGAGATATATAATTTCCGTGAACTGAGGAAGGAGCTGGAAGCCAAAGGCGCCGCATTCAGGACGACCGGCGACACCGAGGTCATCCTTCAGGGGTATCTCGCCTGGGGCGAGGGCGTTTTTGATCGCCTTGAAGGCATGTACGCCCTGGCGATCCTCGACCAGCGCGAGAATTGCGTCATCGCGGCGCGCGACCCCTTCGGTATCAAGCCGCTCTATCTGCTGCGCAAGGGCGCGCTTGTTGCGCTTGCGAGCGAAGTGCAACCCCTTGCGCGGCTGGCCGGCGGGCTGGAGGCGGATACGGACGCGCTGGCCGAGCTGCTCACCTTCGGCTGGGCGGCCGGGACGCTTTCCAACTTCAAGAACGTGGAACGCGTTCCGGGCGGAACCGTGCTGCGCGTGTCCCTTGACGACGGCGCCATCACCCGCCGCCGGTTCTGCGATCCTCTGCAAACGCTGGAACAGCCGGAGTTGAAGGTCTCCGAGGCGGAAGCCGAGGAGATGGTCCACGACGCGCTGCGGCGTTCGGTCGAGGCTCACCTGATCAGCGACGTGGGCTATGCCATACAGCTTTCCGGCGGCGTCGACTCCAGTCTGATCACGGCAATGGCGTCGTCGATTGCCGGGCAACGGCTCGTGACGTTCGGCGTGAAACTCGATGATCCGCGTCACGATGAAGGCCCGTGGCGGGAAATGGTCGCCGGCAAATACGATATCGACCATCGTGAAATTTCGCTCAGCGCCGTTCAGTTCGCCGATGCGCTTCCCCGGGCGCTGCGCCACATGGACGGGCCGAGCCCGCATCTGGGCTGTGTTCTGCTGATGCTGTTATGCGATGAGATCGCGAAGCAATCGAAGGTCGTGCTTACTGGCGAAGGCGCTGACGAGTTCTTTGGCGGCTATCTGCGCTACAGTGAATGGCGCAAGTGGCGCTGGCAGGAAATGCTCGGCAATAGACTGCCAACCTCGCTGCTGCCTTCGCGCCCGCCCTTCCTGGGAATCAAGCGTCTGGCGGGCCGTGACGCCACGCACTACGCCTCGGTGTATCACGATTTTCAGGCCCTGAACCGGCTGTTTCCCGAGCTGGTCCCAAGCCCCGGTTTCCGCGGCAAAGTCTCGCGCCGCTTTGGCGGTTTCCGCGACAGGCTGCTGGCGGTCGACCAGAGTTCCTATCTGGAATCGCTTCTCGTGAGGCAGGACAAAATGGCGATGGCGGCATCGGTGGAGGCCCGCGTGCCCTTCGTTCACCTGCCCCTGGCCCGGCTTCTCAATCGCCTGCCGCATCGCATCCGCGTTCCCGGCGGCGTGACGAAGCCGCTGCTGAAAAAGGTCGCGGAACGCTATCTTCCCCGGGAGTTACTCAACAGGCGCAAGGTGGGGCTGACCCTTCCCTACGCCGACTGGCTCGCGCAGGAGGACGGTCTGGGGCGCTATCTCGACGACCTGACCGCGCCCGATAGCCGGCTGGGCGCTTACACGGATCGCGGCAAACTCGCCGCACTCGTCGAAAGTTTCAGGAAAGGCAAACCGGCCGATTCCACGGGGCTGGTTCGTCTCGTCAATATAGAAACCTGGCTGCGCGGCATCCCGGCATTGGCGGAGCCGGCCCAAGCGCGCGCGGTGCAATGAGCGGCACGTGACACAGCGGGTTACATTCGTCCTCCCGGATTTTTTTGCCGGGGGAGCGCAGCGCGTCCTGCTGACCGTTGCGAACACGCTCGACCGCGCGCGGTTTACGCCGGGTGTCGTCGTGCTGAACGGGCAGGGTCCATGGAGGGACAAGCTTGCCTCCGCCTTGCCCGTGCGCGATCTGAACAGGGACAGGGTTCGCACGGCATTTCCGGCGATCCTGCGTGCGCTGCGGGATGAAAAACCCGATATCGTCATCTCGACGATGAGCTATCTTAATTTCGCGGTTCTGGCCTGCCGGCCCTGGCTGGGCGGCAATGTCCGTTTTTTTGTTCGCGAGGCGAATACACCACGGTCGATAGCGAAGGGTGTGCTCGGCCGGAATGCGGCGCGCCTCGCATACGCCATGCTCTATTCCCGGGCCAACGGCGTGATCAGTCCGAGCCACCTGATCGCGCGCGAGTTGTCCCGCGACTTCGGTGTGCCGAAAGGATTGATTTCCGTGCTGAGAAACCCGGTCGATGAAGAGGCCCTGCGCGCGGGTGTAAAAAAAACCAGACGCGTTGCGGGTCCGGGACACCGCTTTGTCGCCGTTGGCCGGCTGTCACGGCAAAAGGGCTATGACGGGCTGGTCCGGACAATCGCGCAATACAGGACCGATTGTCATGTCGTCATTTTCGGAGATGGCCCGGAGCGCGCCCGGCTTGAATCGATGATCGGGGAAACGGGCCTGAAAGATCGCATCGAACTGCGGGGTTTCGATCCCGATCCCGCTCCCTGGGTTGCGGGCGCGGACGCCCTTTTGCTGCCTTCGCTGTGGGAGGGATTGCCGAATGTCGCACTCGAGGCGCTCGCGCTCGGCACGCCGGTTATCGCGGCCCCGGAAGCCGGCGCCATAGACGAGATCGCCGCCGAGGCGCGCAAGGGAGCTGTCCGTGTCGCGCAAATGGGTGAGAATTTCGCGGCGCGGATGGAAGCGACGCCGATAAGAAAACACCAAATGCCGCAGCCTTCGATGCTCCCTGGGGTGTTCAGAAAGTCCGTGGCCACCAAGGCTTATGAAGAGCTTCTGCGGCCATGAAACGCGCCCTGACAACTCTCGGTCACCTGATCGACCTGACGCCGCGTGAGGCATGGCGGCTCGTTCGCGGGCGGCTTCCCTTCGTTGCCGAAGGACCGGCCTGGACCGCGAAGGATCTGCTCAATTCGGTGAAGCATCGCCACGGGATTCGTTTCGCGGAGTTTCTGCTGCGCCAGGAAGCTGTCCTGACGCGCGAGATCGGCTGGAAGCCTCTCGACTTTGAAGATGCCCGGGTCGTGGAGGTTGGTTGCGGCCCGCTGGCCGGATACGGCCCGCTCGCAATATTTCGCGGCGCCAGTTCTTTTGAAAGTGCCGAACCGGAATGGGACCCTGACCTGTTCGCCAGTGACGAAATCTCCCAGCGCTATCTCTACACTCTCCATGCCGATCTTACCGCGCTCTACGGCCCGCGCATGGAGTTCGAGGCATTTCGGCGGAAACTGAAAGAAAAGATACAAGTGTACCGGGGCGGCTTTGAGACCGCGCCGATCAATGGCGCCGCTGACATTATCCTTTCGCAGTCCTGCCTTGAGCATGTCTTCCCGCTCGATGAAACGGTCTCAAGACTTGCGGAGTTGCAATCGGAGCGCACGCGCTTCCTACATCTGGTCGATTTCGGCAATCACTATCTGACGCCGAATCCCTTCGACGGGCTCTACGAGGAGCCGCCCGAGGCTTACATCGCCCGGCGCGGCAAGGCCATCAACATGGCGCGCATGAACGATGTGGACAAGCTGTTCGCCAGCCACGGAATCGCCGCGCGCGTCGTGCCGACCCGTGTTGTGCCCGATACCTACCGTGGCGCCATTCACCCCTGGTGGCGCGAGCGCTATGACGACGCGGCATTGTTTACGCAACTGGCGCTGGTGGCCAGCGCGCCGGTATGAGCGGAGTCCTACATGTCATCACCGGGCTCGGGATTGGCGGCGCGGAGACCATGCTCGCGCAGGTGGCCGGCGCGCTGCATGAGGGAGGATTGCCCCAGCATGTGGTCAGCCTGCGCGACCACGGCCCCATGGCCGACTTGCTGGAGGAGAAGGGTATTCCGGTCACCGCGCTCAATGCCATTTCATGGGCCCGCGCACCTGCATCAGCGGTCAGGCTCACCCGACTGGTCAGCCGGATGCGGCCCGATGTGATCCAGGGCTGGATGTATCACGGCAATGTGGCGGCCGCGCTGGCGCATCGGGTGTCCCCGGGCCGTGCGCGCCGCAAACTGTACTGGAATTTGCGTGCATCGCGGATGGATACGAAACGCTATGGCGGCATAGTCAAATGGAACGCGCGGCTGTCGGCCTGGCCCGATCTGGTCATCGGCAATTCTCGGGCGGGGATGGATTTCCATGTCTCGCGCGGGTTCGCCCCCCGGCGCTCGATGATTATCCCGAATGGAATCGACACGGCAAAATACCGGCCTGACCCGGTGGCGCGCCGCGAGGTCCGGGCCGAACTCGGGTTTGCCGAAGACGCGGTTGTGGCAATCAAGACGGCACGTGTCGATGCGATGAAAGACCATGAGACATTTCTGGCGGCAATGGCGCAAACACCTGAGATTCAAGGCCTGCTGGCCGGCCGCGATACGCGGAAGCTGGCGTTACCGCCTAACGTCACCGCGCTGGGCTTGCGAAACGATGTCGCCCGGCTTTGTGCGGCATCGGATATTGCCGTGTGCAGTTCGGCGTTTGGCGAGGGGTTTTCCAATGCCCTGTCGGAGGGAATGAGCGCGGGGCTGGTGCCGGTTGCGACGGATGTCGGAGATGCGGCAATGATTGTCGCGGATACCGGGCGTATCGTCGCGCCGCGTGATCCCGATGCTCTTGCGCGCGCGATATCGGACGAAGCCGCCCGCCCGCCGGGCGAGTTGCGCAACCGGGGTTTGCGCGCGCGCGCGCGGATCGCTGGAAATTTCACCCTGGAGCGGATCGTCGGGATGTACCGTGGGATATATGAAAATGACACGGCCTGATCTCGTCATTGCCGGAACCGGATGAGCGAAAATCTTTCGCAATACCGGGTTTCCTGGGACAGCAAACCGGTGCTGCGGACCATTTATTCCGACTTCTTCGCGCGGCTGGCGGGGCACTGCAAGGCGGGCCGCACGCTGGAGATCGGCGGCGGGATCGGCAATCTGAAAGAGATGCTGCCCGATGCCGTTTCCTCCGACATTCAATATGCGGATCACCTGGATTTTGTCGCCGACGCGCAAAGCCTGCCCTCAGGCAAGAATGCCTTCGCCAATATCGTCATGCTGGACGTGCTCCACCATCTGGAGTTCCCGGTCCGTTTTCTGCAGGAGGCAATGCGGACACTGGAGCCGGGGGGGAGGATTGTCATGGTCGAACCGGCGATCACGTTTGGCAGTTCACTCTTCTACCGCCTGATCCACCACGAGCCGGTTGTCATGTCCGCCGATCCGCTTGTTGACGGCGAGCCGGACCCGGCACGCGATCCTTATGACTCGAACCAGGCCATCCCCACATTGCTGGTGACGAAATACCGGCGAAAGCAGCAACAGCTGATCCCGGGGCTGAAGCTGCGAAACGTCGAATGGTTTTCGTTTCTGGCCTATCCGCTGAGCGGGGGGTTTAAACCCTGGTCTCTGATAAGCGAGCCGATGGCCCGGCGCCTGCTCGGATTGGAAAAGTTTCTGGAGCGGCCACTGGGGCGAATTTTCGGATTCCGCGTTCTGATCGTCTTCGAGAAGCGGCAACCGCGATAGACTCCCCCAGGCGGACCCCTTACAAGGCGGGACTGTTAGCGAGCACCCTCGCCGTGCTTTGGTATAGTCAGGAAATTAAATGAGTAGCGCGGAAGAAAAGCATCAAACAGGCCCTGATGCGGACCCATCATCTCCGGTCTCCGCCACCTGGTCGAAGCGCAAAACCGCTTATCTGCGCGCGGTCGAGAGGCTGGCGCCGGACTGGGACAAATGGATCGCGCGCAACGGCTATTTTCACGGGCGCGACGCCCAGTATATGCGCTTTCTGATCCCGGAAAACTCCCGCGTGCTTGAACTTGGCAGCGCGACGGGATGGCTTCTCGATGAGCTCAAACCGGCCAAGGGCGTCGGTGTCGACTTCGCCGCCGCCATGACGGACCAGGCCAAAGCCAAGCATCCGCATCTCACATTTCTGCACGGGGACATCGAGGATCCCGATTTTCTGGCCGCGCTCGAAAGCCAAGGGCCGTTCGATTATATTATCCTGTCAGACACCGTCGGTTATCTCGACGATATCATCGAAACACTCAAATCGATCTCGCGGCTGTGCCAGCCCCACACACGCCTGGTCGTGTCGCATTATTCCCATCTGTGGGAGCCGGTGCTGCGGATTGCCGAAGCCCTTGGGCTGCGCAAGAAAGTGGGCGGCGACTACAACTGGCTGTCACCGGCCGACATCGAGATGTTCCTGGCGCTATCCGGTTTTGAAACCGTGAAGAAGGAAAACCGCCAGCTTCTTCCCAAACGGCTGCTGGGGCTGGGGACGCTGGTCAACCGTTTCATCGCCCCATTGCCTTTGTTCCGGGCGCTTTGCGTGCGGACCTATGCGGTGGCGCGCAGTGTCGATGCCATTCGCGTGGCCAAGCCTTCCGTTTCGGTTATTGTCCCGGCCCGCAACGAGCAGGGGAATATCGAGCCGGCGATCCGCCGCATCCCTGATTTTGGCGCGGAGCGGGAAATCATATTTGTTGAAGGCCACTCCCAGGACGGGACGTGGGACGAAATATTGCGCCGCAAGGAGGCCAGCCCGTCGCTCGATATCATCGCAATTCAGCAGTCCGGAAAAGGCAAGGCGGATGCTGTATGGGCCGCATTCGACATTGCCAAGGGCGACATATTGATGATCCTCGACGGGGACCTGACCGTGCCGCCGGAGGACTTGAGGAAATTCTATGACGCGCTCGCCAGCGGCGCCGGCGAATTCGTAAACGGGACCCGCCTTGTCTACCCGCTCGAAAAAAACGCCATGCGGTTCCTGAATTATCTGGCCAACCGGACCTTTGCCCGGATTTTTTCCTATCTGCTCAATCAGCGCTTTTCCGATACCCTGTGCGGCACGAAGGTTCTGTATCGCACAGACTATCAGCGGCTCAAGGCGGGGCGCGCCTATTTCGGCGATTTCGATCCCTTTGGCGATTTCGATCTGCTGTTCGGGGCGGCGAAGCTCAATCTCAAGATTGTGGAAGTGCCGGTGCGTTACGAGGCGCGGGCCTATGGCGAGACGCAGATCTCGCGCTTCCGCCATGGCCTGCTGCTGCTGCGGATGGTAGTTTTCGCCTATCGCAAGCTGAAGATGGTCTGATGCGAGTGACCCGTTTTGCGAAGAGCCGAGCTGCCGGCTGGCGGGCATTCCATTCGCGTTGGGGGATGAAGGCGTGACAAATCGGGTGCGAGCCTGGCTGGCGGTTGCCGCGAAGCTCGCTGTCACAATTGGTTTGCTGGCCTGGCTCCTTAGAAGCGTGGACTGGAGCGAGCTGTTTGAGCTGATCGGCGGGATCGCGCCATTGCCGCTGGCTGTCGCGATCACGGCCCTGCTGGCGCTCATATTCCCGGTTGCGCGGCGCTGGGACCTCATTGTCGCGGCGCTAGGCGGGAGCATCGGTTACTTGAGCTCATTGCGCATGATCCTGATGACCGTGCTTGTCAACCAGTCGGTGCCATCGAATCTCGGCGGGGATGCCTATAGAGTCATGGCCACCTCCCGGGCCGGGATGCCATGGAAGCGCGCCACCCTCGCGGCAATTGTCGACCGGCTCATAGCATTGCTCGCGCTGGCGCTCGTCGCCCTGTTCGGCGTGCTGGCCCTGCTCGATCAGGCCGGACTAGAGACCCAGAGACTGGTTACAATTATCGGCACCGGCGCGATTGTCGGCGGTACGCTGGTTGCGTGGATATTCTTTCGCTCGCGCTTTGCCGCCAGGCTCGCCGGCGGAAGCGAGATATTGCAGCGCCTGATCACCGCTTTGGGCGCGCTGCTCACCAAGCCGGTGGAGGCGGCCTATCTGGTCGTCCTCTCGATCATCGTTCAATGCGTCACGATTGCCGTAATGAGCCTCGTGGCCATAAGTCTGGGAGTTGACGTCCCGCTGTTTCCATTGCTCGGCGTTTGCGCGCTGGGCCTTCTCATCTCGAGATTGCCCGTGTCACTGGGCGGCTGGGGTGTTCGCGAGGGAACGCTGGTATTGGGCTTCGCGCCGTTTGGCGTTTCACGCGAGGTCGCGCTCGCGGCATCTATTACCTATGGTCTGACGGAATTGGCCGCGGCGATCATCGGCGGCGTCATCTGGATTGTGTGGACCGCCGCATCGGACGCTGGGGACGGAAAAAAAAGGCACGCCTCATGAAGAAAGCCCTGATCACCGGCATCACCGGCCAGGACGGGTCCTATCTGGCCGAATTCCTGCTTGAGAAGAAATACGAGGTCCACGGGATTATCCGGCGCAGTTCCGTCTTCAACACCGACCGGATCGACCATCTTTATCAGGACCCCCATGAACGCAACCCGCGCCTCTTTCTGCACTATGGCGATCTGACCGACTCGACAAGCCTGCGCGGCATTCTGGAGAAGACGCAGCCGGACGAGCTCTACAATCTCGGCGCGCAGTCCCATGTCCGGGTGAGTTTCGATCTGCCGGAATACACCGCCGATACGGTCGCCATGGGCGCGCTGCGGCTGCTGGAGGCGGTCCGGGATTATGAGCGCACCCACGACCGCAAGATCAAACTCTATCAGGCCAGTTCATCGGAGATGTTCGGCGCGGCGCCGCCGCCGCAATCGGAAAACACCGCGTTCCGGCCATGCAGTCCCTATGCAGTGAGCAAGGTGGCGGCGTTCTGGCATTGCGTGAATTACCGCGAAGCCTACGGCATGTTCATCTGCAACGGCATATTGTTCAATCATGAAAGCCCGCGGCGCGGCGAGACCTTTGTGACGCGCAAGATCACGAAAGCGCTGGGGCGGATAAAACATGGCCTCCAATCAAAACTCTATCTGGGAAATCTGGAGGCAAAGCGGGACTGGGGCCATGCGCGCGACTATGTGGAATCCATGTGGCTGATGCTCCAGCAGGAGGGCGCGGACGACTATGCGGTCGCCACGGGCGAATCCTATTCCGTGCGGGAATTTCTTGAAGCAGCATTCACCCATGCCGGGCTGGACTGGCAGAAACACGTTGAATTCGACCCGCAATATCTGCGGCCCAATGAGGTCGAATCCCTGCTGGGCGACCCAAGCAAGGCGCGTGAAAAACTCGGCTGGAAACCCCGGATCAGCTTTACCGAGCTGGTTCACATGATGGTCGACGCGGACATGGAATCGGCCGCGCGGGAAAAAACGCTCCTCGACGCTGGCCACAGCGTTCCAGGCGGAGGTGGCGTACCCCGTGGCTGAAAAGGTCAGCGTCACCCCGGCGTCCCCCAGTCCGGACAGCTGCATATATATTGCCGGCCATCGCGGGCTTGTCGGTTCTGCTATTCTGCGCCGTTTGGAGAAACTGAACTACTCCAGCCTGATTGCCCGGACGCGGGCCGAGCTCGATCTGCGGGTTCCGGCGGACGTCGATGCTTTTTTTCAGGCGCAAAAGCCCGAGTTCGTGTTTCTGGCGGCCGCCACTGTTGGCGGAATACTGGCCAACGATCTCAATCGCGGTGACTTTATCCGCGACAATCTGCAAATCCAGCTGAATGTCATCGATGCGGCGCGGCGCTTTGGCGCGCGCAAGCTGCTGTTTCTCGGCTCCACATGCATTTATCCCCGCGATGCGCCGCAGCCAATGAAGGAAAAATATATCCTGACCGGGCCGCTCGAGCCGACCAATTCCGCCTATGCGGTGGCCAAGATCGCCGGGCTTGAAATGATCGATGCCTACCGCGCCCAGTATGGCTTCAACGGCATCTCCATCATGCCGACCAATCTCTATGGCCCGCACGACAATTTCGATCCGGAAACGAGCCATGTTCTTCCCGCGCTGATCCGGCGCTTCCATGACGCGAAAATCGCCAATGCCGCAACGGTTACGATCTGGGGAACGGGGCGCCCGTTGCGCGAATTCATGCATTGCGACGATCTGGCCGATGCGGCCGTGTGGCTCATGGAAAATTACGACGAGGCGCAAATCCTCAATGCCGGAACGGGGGAGGAAATTTCCATACTCGATCTGGCGCGCCTTGTCGCCGGGATTGTCGGCTTTGAGGGCGAAATCGTGACCGACCCGGAGAAACCCGATGGAACGCCGCGCAAACTCTGCGATGTTTCGAAACTGACGAAGCTGGGCTGGACCGCGAAAACAGAACTGAAGGAAGGGATCGGCTCGACCTATCGCTGGTTCCTGGAAAATGCGGCAGAGGCAAGCCGGGGGGCGTCATCTTGATTCAGCCCGTCATCCTCTCGGGCGGCTCGGGGACCAGGCTGTGGCCCTTGTCGCGGCAGGCCCGGCCAAAACAGTTCCTCGAAATAGCCGGGTCCGAGAGCCTGCTTGTGCAGACAACCCGCCGGCTTGCGAAAAGCGATACCTTCGAGCCGCCGATCTTCATCTGCAACAATGACCACAGGTTTCTTGTCGCGGAATCCCTGCGCGATGCGGGGCTTGCCGCTGGAACCATCATCCTGGAGCCCTGTCCGCGCAATACGGCGCCCGCGGTTATCGCCTCGGCGCTGGTTGCCATGGAGCGTAATGAGGATGCGCTGCTGCTGTTCCTGCCCAGCGACCATCTGATCAGCGACGATTCCGCGTTCCGC
>QIGN01000033.1 GCA_003228955.1 Hyphomicrobiales bacterium | reverse complement strand
ATCGTCGGGCTGGTGATTTCCTGATACTCCACCTCCGCCTCCGCCAGCGCGGTACGCTCCACCACCGACCACATGACCGGTTTGGAACCGCGATAGAGCAGCCCGTTCATGGCGAACTTCATCAGCTCATTCGCAATGGTGGCTTCGGCGTCAAACGACATGGTGGTGTAGGGATTGTCCCAGTCCCCGGTCACGCCCAGCCGCTTGAACTCCTCGCGCTGGATATCCATCCATTTGGCGGCGAACTCGCGGCACTCGGCGCGAAACGCGTTGACCGGCACTTCGTCCTTGTCCTTGCCCCTGGCGCGGTACTGCTCCTCGATTTTCCATTCAATCGGGAGCCCATGGCAGTCCCAGCCCGGAACATAATTGCTGTCCTTGCCCATCATCTGCTGGGAGCGCACGATTACGTCTTTGAGGATTTTGTTGAGCCCGGTGCCGATGTGAATATTGCCGTTGGCGTAGGGCGGGCCATCGTGAAGGGTATACCTTGGCATCGGCGCGCAGGCGCTCATAGAGCCCGAGCTTTTCCCAGCGCGCCAGGTGTTCCGGCTCGCGTACGGGCAACCCCGCCTTCATGGGAAATTCGGTCTTGGGCAGGAACAGGGTTTCGCGCCAGTCGCGCGCGCCCTTCTCCTTGCCATCGTCTTGCTTGGACATTATGGAATCAGATTCTTCAGTTTTCGCGTTGCGCGGGTTCTAACAATGCGCCCCGAAACAATCCAGCGCGGAATGCGTACTATGCAAGGGTCCGGCCCAGTTCAAATTCCTGCATCGGGTCATTGGCGGTTATTTCTCCCAGCAAGACGCGCGCCTTTTCACAATCGGTTCGCATCTGTCCGATCAGCGCATCGGCGCTTTCAAATGTTTCGTCATCGCGCAATAAGCCGATCACCTCAATCTCGATGTCCTGGCCATAAAGATCACCGTCAAAATCGAACAGGAACGTCTCGAGTACCGGCGCGCCATTGTCGAAACTTGGCCGCGTGCCGAAATAGGCCGCCCCGTCATATTTCCCCTGAACCGTGCGCACGCGCACCGCGTAAATGCCGTACTTCAGGGCGAATCCCTCCGGCACGGCGATATTGGCGGTGGGAAAGCCAAGCCCGTGGCCACGCTGGTCGCCGCCGACAACCTCTCCCGCGACACGCCACCAATAGCCGAGCTGTTCCGCCGCGCCGCGCGGGTCTCCCTGGCGTAAATATTCGCGAATGCCCGTGGACGAGAAGACGCCCCCCTCGCCTGCCTGCGGCGCAACGATAGTGACGTCAAAGCCATGGGCCCGCCCCAGCGCCCGCAGCACGTCCGGGTTGCCGTCGCGGCCCTTGCCGAAATGAAAGTCGCTGCCCGTGATTACATGGGCGACGCCCAGAGCCTCGACCAGGTAATCACTCACAAAATCCGCCGCGGGACGCGATGCCAGATTTGCATCGAAGGGCTGTATGAGCGCCATGTCGAGCCCCAGCGCCGCGAACGCCCGCGCCTTGAGCGGCGGCGGCGTCAACCGGAACAGCGGAACATCGGGCTGGAAGTAGCTTCTGGGGTGAGGTTCGAATGTCATGACCCCCGCTGGTAAATTCGACGTCCTGCCGGCCTCCCGCGCGGCGCGAAGCACCGCCTGATGGCCGCGATGCACGCCGTCGAAATTGCCAATGGCCAAGGCCGCGCCCTTCAGCGCGTCAGGACAGTTATCGATGTCTTGCAGGATTTCCATGGGGTGCAAGGCGTTTGGCGAAGACGCCAGAGTTAGCCCCCTGACACCTGGTTATCCGCAGCGACTCGGCACGAGAATCACCGCCTCGCCATCCAGCACAGTTTTACCATTCACCTGGCAGTTGCAAGTGAAGATCGCACGGCCTCTTTTTGGCACCAGTTCGGCAACCCGCGCAACGGCGATAACCTTGTCGCCGATTTTGACGGGCGCGCGGAAATTCAGGCTCTGGGAAATATAGATGCTGCCGGGGCCGGGCAATTTGGTGCCAAGCACCGTGGACACCAGGCTCGCGGTCAGGATGCCGTGGGCGATCCGCTCCTTGAAAACGGTTCCCGAAGCGTATTCGCTGCACATATGGACCGGGTTATCGTCGCCGGAAAGTTCCGCGAAGGACTGGATATCGTCCTCGGAAATAAGTTTGGCATGGCTCGCTTCCATGCCCACTTCCAGGTCCTCGAAATAGTGGCCCTGAATTGCGTTGCCGTTTGCCACGCCATTTTTCATACGCCGAATCCTTTCCGCGTTTATTTTGCAGCGCAACATAGGCGAGGCGGTGGAATGCCGCAACAGCGTCAAAAGCCTAATATGACGCGAACCCGCCAAGCTTCCTGGGTGTGATTATGAGAACAACGAGGTTAACGCATTTTTTAAATCCAGCGCCTATTGTTCCTTTTTACATGGCAGCACCAATGATCGCTTCTGGAGCCAATTGCCCGCGAATGCCGATCCCGTGCACCAAATATGGGAACGAGTAGACTTATTTTGCCCGATTAGGGGGATGGAGAGTGAGATGGCGATTGACCTTTCAATGCCGGTACTGGTTGTAGATGATTACAAGACAATGATCCGAATCATCCGTAACCTTCTGAAACAACTTGGTTTTTCAGATGTTGACGATGCCGCTGACGGTACCGAGGCACTCGGTAAAATGCGCCAGAAGAGCTACGGCCTTATCATCTCGGACTGGAACATGGAGCCCATGACCGGTTACGAGCTGCTGAAGGAAGTGCGCACCGACGATGGTCTGGCCCGAACTCCATTCATTATGGTGACAGCGGAATCCAAGACAGAAAACGTCATCGCGGCAAAAAAGGCGGGTGTGAACAATTACATTGTCAAACCGTTCAACGCAGCGACCCTGAAATCCAAGATCGACACCGTTTTCGGCGAATAGTGTCGCCTCGGGGGCCTCAAACGGGGGTCCCGCGCGGAAAATCCGGACGAAATGCCAGACTCAAGGAGTCCTGACGCATGTCTTCACCTGTGCATTCCGAAATACGCGAAGCTGCCGATAGCCTGACCAGCAAAGACGACATTTCGCTTGTCGATATTCTGTCGCTGGCCGAGGCCTCCATCCACTCGATGAAAACCTTCATCGACAGCCTGGATTCGAAGGTCTATGAGGAATTTCGCGGGATCGCGGAATATATCCAGAACACGAAGCTGGAAATCGGCAATTTGCAGGCCAACGATCTGACTTCAAATCACATTCCGGGCGCGGGAGATGAGCTGAACCTGGTGGTGTCCTCGACGGAGGAGGCGACCACAAAGATCATGGAATGCGCGGAATCCGTTCTGGATGCCGACAGCAGCGATCCGAAAGCCTACAAGGAATTGGTCGAAGCCAGGATGATGGACATCTTCGAGGCCTGCTCGTTCCAGGACCTGACCGGACAACGCATTTCCAAGGTTGTCGAGACCCTGGAGCATATCGAAACCCGGGTCGGCCGGTTCGCCGCCGCCATCGGCGCGGGAGACAATGATGCTCCCGCCAATGAAAAAGAGGCGAAACGCAAGAAGCGCAAGAAAGATCAGATTCTGAATGGACCGGCGAAGGACGGCGAAGGCGTCAGTCAGGACGATATCGACGCGCTTCTCAACTCCTGACCCGCTTGCGGGCCCAGATCGCCCCAACCGGATATCTACCAAGCCAGACCATTTTGCGCGGCGACGGGCTTGATGCCGCTTTCGCGAAACAGGGCGCTGACGGTGCTCGCCTCCAGGGGCGTATTGCTGTTGGCGCCATCAATGTGAAGCGCGCTGGCCACGTAAAGGGCATCCATACGCGCGGCGAATGCACCTGCCATGTCGGTTCGCAGGCCATCGCCAATGCACAGGATTTCGCCGCGGGGCACCTTGGCGCCTTTCAACCCGGCAATTCGTGCAAGCGCCAGGTCATAGATAGGTTTGTGCGGCTTGCCCGGATAAACCACCTCCCCGCCGATTTTTTCATACGCGGCCCCCAGCGCACCGGCGCAATAAATCAGCCGGCTACCGCGCTCCACCTGTAAGTCAGGGTTGGCGCAAATCATCGCCAGACCGCGTAATTTTATCTGTGCAAGCAAATCCGCATAGTCGTCGGGAGTTTCGCTCAAATCGTCATAAAGCCCGGATAACAGAACATATTCAGCCTCTTCAAGATCGACGAGCTTCACATCCAGCCCCTCGAAGAGGGGCCGATCACGCTCCGGGCCGAGATGAAAGACCCGCTGCCCGGGTTTTTCCGACATGAGATTCCGGGTCGCATCTCCGGAGGTCACAATGGCGTCGTAGGCTGTATCCGGTACGCCAATCCCGTTCAGCTGACTCATCACGGGTTCGCTGGGACGCGGAGAATTGGAAAGCAACAGGACAAGCCCCCCCTCCGCGCGAAAGCGAAGGCAGGCGTGTACCGCGTCCGGAAATGGCGTTTCGCCGTTATGCATCACCCCCCAGATGTCACACAGCCACACCGAGTAGCTGCCCGCCAGGCCGGCTATGGATGAGAGGATGGGAATTTGCCGCCGCGCCATAGTCATGCGCGCGTGCCTAGAGACCTATGACGCGCGGGTCAATCGGCGATTGAAGCAGTCAATCCTGTCCCGGAGCAGTCTGAACCATCCTCTAAGCGGCGGCTTCTTCATCGTCAGTGCCGAAAATCTCGGGCCGGACCGGTCTCGGCTCGGAGAACAGAAAACCCTGTCCGAGCTTCACACTAAAGTCCTGCACGCTCGTCAGATCGCGTTCCTCTTCGATCTTCGAGACGATCAGCTGGATACCGAAGCGCTCCAGATAGCTGCGCATGTCGGCGGCATGGATTTGCGCATTGGCTTTGTTCATGCCGCGCAACAATAAATCCGCATCGATCTTCATGAAATGAAAACCGCGATCCTGCATCGCCTGATAGTCGAGATCGAGATTCGTAACCTGATCCATGGAAAAGCGGAAACCCAGGGTAGAGAGCGCGGACAGGCTCTCCTTTTCGACCGCGCCGCAATGCTCGATCATGGTTTGAGAGAACTCAAAATACAAGCTTTCGGTCAACGCCAGGTTCTGTTCCATAAAGGAAATGAACTCGGGGAAAAATTCCGGATCGAGAAGGGAGTGGACCGAGATGTTGCAGAACACACCGCGCGCGCTGCTGCGCTCGGCCAGTCTGCGCAAAACCTGGACGCTGCGATACAGCATGACATTGTCGATCACCGACATGATGCCGGCGGATTCAGCAAGGCTGAGATAATCCTTCGGCAGGAGGAGGTCGCCCGACTCATTGCGTAACCGCGTCAGCGCCTCATAATAGCGCACGCGCCGCTGGGGCAGTGTCATTATAGGCTGCAAATAAAGCTCAATCCGGTTGCTTTCAATCGACTGGCGCAACTCGTCAATCAGCGGCAACTCATCTATCACCGGCTCAAGCGTTTCGGGCTCCCGCTCAGCCCCTCCCCCGGCAACCGGCCCATGCAAGGTCTCATCGGCGGTTTCGGGTGCTTCGCGCTCCTCCGCCCCTAGCTCTGCGGGCTCGCTGTTTGCGGGCGCCGGCACGTCCTGTCCGGGCTGGAATTCAAGGGCGGAGCGTCTTGAGATGGCGACGTTCTCCGCCAATTGCTTTACAAGCGTCTCAATCATCTTGAGCTCAGCCGTCAAATCCTCGTAACGCTCCTTCGATTCAATCTGAAGCTGGCTCAGGAGGGCGTCCTGGCGGGCATCTATGCGCTGGACTTCCGCGGCCAGACGTTTGATCCGCGCAGGTTCCACACTGGACCGGTCACGTTGCATCTGCGAGACCTCAAGGTTCAGCTGATCGATATGCTCTACCATCTGATTGAACTGCTCGAATTTCTCCGGCAATTGAGCAATATGGTCGCCGTTTTCCGGAGATCTCTGCTCGCCATGGACAGCCGCCTCAAGCTCGGCGAGGCGATCAACCGCCTGCGCCGCGCGCTGGGAACTGACATAGGCGGCCTGCGCGCATATCATGACGAGAAACAGCGTCACCCCGGCGATGAGCGAGGACACCAGCCCGAGCCCGCCCTGCACGAAGAGTCCGGCCGAAAATGCCATCGCGGACAGGGCCATGGCAAAGGGTACGGCAATCTCAAGGAGTGCGCGTTGAAAGCGGCTTGAACGTCTGGCGTTCTGCGATCCTGCCATGCACGTCGAATCAGTTAGGGGCCAATATTCCGATCCTCCATGACTCCCCCTCCCAGGGCAACACGCATTTTGCGAATTCGTCCACAAACCGGCGGGAGCGGCTGGCGCGAACACATGTCCTCACACGCCTTTCACAGCGTTGTGCGCAAAGGTGACGTAGACAGACGAACCGAACGAGTATTCTGTGTCAATCCGACGCGCAAGTGAATTTCGCGTGCCGCCCGTGAGATGTCTTTAGGAGGGTTATTGCATGTCTAAATATCATAAATTGTTCGGTGCCGGGATCACCGCCGCCGCTGCTGGTATCATCGCCATTGGTCTCACCGCGGGTGTCGCCCAGAGTCAGATGATGAAACCGTGCTGTGACGAGGAAAACATCAACTATTCGAAGGATCTTTGGGCCGCGATGACAAAGGCCGGCCTGGCCGGTTCAGGCGCCAGGGCGGATACACCTTACAAGGGTCAGGCGCCTCATGGCGCAATCCTCGAAACGATCACGTCCGAGGTCAAGGTCGGCAAACATACCGGCAAGGTCATTGTGAAGCGCAACTTTGGCGGCGAGGGCGTCAGCGTCGATTCGGTCAAGGGCGACCGGGCCAAATACCTCAAGGCCGTGACCGTTATGTTCAAACGCGATACCGGGTACGACAAGGACAACAACGACTGGTTCTGGGTCAAGTACAACCCCGATGGAACACTTGCCACCAATCCGAAGGGCATGCCGCTCGCTGGCCGCGTCATGAAGGGCGCCGACAAGGGCTGTATTGCCTGCCATTTGGCGGTCAAGGACAATGACTATATTTATGGCAAGCAGAGCTAGATTCCGACCGCAACAGACGTATTTTAGGAATTGGGCGGAGGCTTTGGCCTCCGTCTTTTTTTGCGACGCGGCAGGAGTTCCAGACGCCGGCGCCCGTTTACCCTGGCGGCCATGCGGCGGCGCGCAGGCTTGACAATCAAACTGCCCGGCCTTATTTCAACTTCCGACTGTTGGCACTCACAGTATAAGAGTGCTAACAGAGGCCGTTCCGCCGCGAATGCGGAGGAACATTTCCATTGGTACATCAGTTGTAAATTGGAGAGACTATCCATGAAGTTTCGTCCACTCCATGATCGCGTCGTTGTCAAACGCATCGATGAGGATCAGAAAACCGCAGGCGGGATCATCATCCCCGATACGGCTGCGGAAAAACCGCAAACCGGTGAAGTTGTCGCTGTTGGCCCTGGCGCCAGGGGCGAGGATGGCAAGATTGAGAAGCTGGACGTCAAGTCGGGCGACACGGTTCTGTTCGGCAAATGGTCGGGCACCGAAGTCAAGCTTGACGGCGACGATCTGCTCATCATGAAAGAGTCAGACATTATGGGTGTGCTCCAGTAGCGGTTAGGCGCTGGACATTGCTGGCGCGCGAGCGCGCGGCCCCCTTCCCCTTCGAAAACTAGAATTTGCGATTAGTTAGGAGTCAGAAATGGCTGCAAAAGAGGTTAAATTTTCAACCGACGCGCGCGATCGCATGATGCGCGGCGTCGATATCCTGGCCAATGCGGTCAAGATCACGCTCGGCCCCAAGGGCCGCAACGTCATTCTCGAGAAATCCTTCGGCGCTCCGCGCTCGACCAAGGACGGCGTAACCGTCGCCAAGGAAATCGAACTTGAGGACAAGTTCGAAAATATGGGCGCGCAGATGCTGCGCGAGGTGGCGTCCAAGACCAATGATATCGCCGGTGACGGCACGACGACAGCCACATTGCTGGCGCAGGCGATTGTCCGCGAGGGCCTCAAGGCCGTTGCCGCGGGCATGAACCCGATGGACCTCAAGCGCGGCATCGACAAGGCTGCCGCCGAAGTGGTCAAGGACATCGGGAGCAAAGCCAAGAAGGTCAGTTCATCGGAAGAAATCGAGCAAGTCGGCACGATTTCCGCCAATGGCGATGAGATCATCGGCCAGAAGATCGCCGAGGCGATGCAGAAGGTCGGTAACGAGGGTGTCATTACGGTCGAGGAATCCAAGGCGCTCGAGTTCGAGCTGGATATCGTGGAAGGCATGCAGTTCGACCGCGGCTATCTTTCGCCCTACTTCATCACCAACGCGGAGAAAATGATCTGCGAGCTTGAGGACCCTTATATCCTCATTCACGAATCCAAGCTCTCGAACCTGCAGGCCATGCTCCCCGTCCTTGAGACGGTGGTTCAGTCCGGCAAGCCATTGCTGATCATCGCCGAGGACGTCGAGGGCGAGGCCCTGGCCACGCTTGTGGTCAACAAGCTGCGCGGCGGCCTGAAGATCGCCGCGGTCAAGGCGCCGGGCTTCGGCGACCGCCGCAAGGCCATGTTGCAGGACATCGCGATCCTGACTAACGGCCAGGTCATCTCCGAGGATCTTGGCATCAAGCTCGAGAATGTGACCCTCGACATGCTTGGCACCGCCAAGCGCATCTCGATCACCAAGGACGACACCACCGTCGTCGATGGCGCGGGCAAGAAGAAAGAAATCGAAGCGCGCGTTGGCCAGATCAAGGCGCAGATCGAGGAAACCAGCTCCGACTATGACAAAGAGAAGCTGCAGGAACGCATGGCGAAACTCGCCGGCGGCGTTGCGGTCATCAAGGTCGGCGGCGCGACCGAGATCGAGGTGAAGGAGCGCAAGGACCGCGTCGACGACGCGCTGAACGCCACCCGCGCCGCGGTCGAGGAAGGCATTGTGCCAGGCGGCGGAGTTGCACTGCTGCGCGCAGCGCGCTTCATTGACGTAAAGGGCGACAATGACGATCAGGACGCCGGCGTCAATATCGTACGCCGCGCGCTTCAGGCGCCGATCCGCCAGATCGCGGAGAATGCCGGGATGGAAGGCTCGATCGTCGTCGGAAAAATTACCGACAAGAACAAGGCCAATTACGGCTACGACGCTCAGAACGATAAATATGTCGACATGGTAACCGAAGGCATTATCGATCCCGCAAAGGTGGTCCGCACCGCCCTGCAGGACGCAGCTTCGGTTGCCGGTCTGCTGGTCACCACCGAAGCCGGTGTCGCCGAGGCCCCCAAGAAAGACGAACCGCCCATGCCGGGCGGCGACATGGGCGGAATGGGCGGCATGGGCGGTATGGGCGGCATGATGTAAGCCTCCCACTCACATGCTTTTGCAAAGATACGAGAGGCCGTTCCGGGAAACCGGAGCGGCCTTTTTCCTTGCGCCGCAGCCCAACTCCCCAAATGGGGATTGCCGATCCACAAAATCTGTGCGAAAAAGCTCCCGTCATCAAGAGAAGGGCTGGCGCCCTCGCCAACCTGCCGACCCGCGGCAAGGTGGTATCCGTTTCTCACGGGATGTGGCTGGAAAACCGAGCACGTTGACCGGAACCGGCAATCCAAGCGGAAATTGAACGCCAGTCCTCCTCGGCACACCGCTGAAGGAGGATTTTTTATGTCACAGCAGCAGATCAATTCGGCGCGAACCGTCCAGATACCCGTTGGTGGTGTGCGCAGTCAAAGAGAGCTCGCCCTCGATCTCACAATCATAGAGGCAGGACTCCGGTTGAAGGTCCTGCCGCTTCGCGACGCCATTGTCAGGGCCCGCAAGCTGAATTTCTGCGAAGTGGAAAGGCGGACGCGCCGGCTCCAGCTTTTTGCTTTGTGCGGAAATGTGCCGCTTAACGTCGTCGATGTCGGACTGTTCGCGGATGCGGTTGCACGCCGGCCGGAATTGGCGGAGCGGTTGTGGCGCGCGGCGCGTCCGTCCGCTTTGCGTTAGGGTCAGCGTCCGTTAACGGCAGTTTTCGTGAAAATGCCCGCCAAGTGGCATCGCGTTTGCATATCGTTTACCGGCATCGCCTAGGATCATTGCGGAAAACCTAGCTTTTCCGCAGTATCTTACGACAGGCATCATATCTCCGTATGCGGGCGGAAAGTCTCGAAATGAAGACGGATGTATCAGTTTTGCACTTGGTGGCCAGCCTCCCTCAAGCGGCAAAGCGGGAACAAGAGACTTGTGATGCCTCTAACCAGTGAAACAATGGCGAAAAATAGTCAATCACTGACGCTCAAGGTCCACACAGATCTCGGTGAAATCCGTGAACCATGGCTCGAATTCGAGCGCGGCGCCAAAGGCGGGCCGCACGATACGTGGGAGTGGGCCGATATCTGGTCGCGGACGGTTGGCAGGTTTTCCACGCCCCTGATCACCGTCGGCAGGAATGCTTCGGGAGACATCCTTTTCCTGCTGCCCCTGACCATTAGAAAACATTTGGGCTGCAATGTACTTGAGTGGCTTGGCGCGGAACATGGCAACTATGCGTCCGGCCTGTTTCATCCCACGGCCTGGTTACAAGAGGCTTTGCCCCGGGGGAATGACCTGCTGGCGCTGGTGCTGGACGCCCTGCCCCGGGTCGATGCGGTTCATCTGGAGAAGCAGCCCCGCGATATTGAAAACGGGTTTAATCCTCTCGCAAGCCTGCCCGGTGTCATGGCGGCGAGCGCCGGGCATGCATTTCCGTTGGACAAGAACTGTGAAACGACAACTCAAAAACAAATCAGCTCCAGATTCCGGCGGTCATTGCGCAGCAGCGAACGCCGGCTTGCCGAACAGGGCGGGCTTGAATTCAAAGTCATGGAACGCGCGCCAGACCAGCTGGATGCAGTCGACAACATGATCAGTGAGAAAGGCGAATGGTTCGCGGAAATGGGCATTGCCAACTTTTTCGCCCGCCAGGGCGTACATGAGTTTTATCAGGCCCTTGTCCAGCTTCCCGGGAAACGCGAGGGACTGACCACCCGGATTTACGAATTGCGCGTCGGAGGGAGCGTTGTCGCAACCAATCTCGGCGTCATCCGCCATAATGTTTTTTACGGCTTGATGGCCTCGACAACCCTCAACCCGATCCGCCGCTACGGCCCCGGAAGCGTACTGTTTCTTCGCATCGTCGAACATCTGGCGAATGAAGGCATCGAGAAGATCGATTGCGGTGCTGGCGAAGACGACAACAAGCGGCGCTGGTGCGACGAGGAGCGCATTCGCCGGCACGTCATTGTTCCGGTCACCCCCAGGGGGCGGGTGTATGCGGCGATCCTCAAGGCGATCCTGCGCGTCAAGTTGCAGATCAAACAGTCACCGCAACTCTGGAGCCTGATGAAACGCGCGCGCAAATGGAAACCCACACTAGGCTCAAACAGGCGGGCAACTTCGGCAAACTCACAGGCCAGCCTTCAGGCGTGAGGCTATTTCTTCCATCCCGGCCCGATTGTTTTTCGACCAGATCGCCGTTTTCGACTTTGCCAGCACGGCCTGGCTTTTCAGGATCAGCCCGTCATCGAGCACCCTGAGGTGATTGGCCTTGAGCGTCGTGCCCGTCGAAGTAATGTCGACAATGATTTCCGCCGTGCCGGCCGCCACCGTCCCTTCGGTTGCACCCAGGCTCTCGACGATCCGGTAACCGGTCACGCCTTTTTCGGAAAAGAAGCGGCGGGTGAGATTGAGATATTTGGTCGCCACGCGCAGCCGCCGTCCATGCGCGCGGAAAAAAACGGCGGCGACCTCCTCAAGGTCCCCCATCTTTGAAACATCAAGCCAGCATTCGGGCACGGCCACGACCACATCCGCGCCGCCAAACCCGAGAGGGCAGACAAGCTCGATGCGCGCCGCACCGTCGCGCCCGGAGTCCCGGATGAGATCTTCCCCGGTAATTCCCGCATGGATACGGCCAGAATTGAGTTGTTGCGCAATTTCAGCCGCGGACAGGAAGGCAATCTCAACGCCTTGCCTGCCGGTGATTTCACCACGATATCCGCGCTCGTGACCGGTCTTTCGAATTGGCATTCCGGCCCGCTCGAACAGCTCGCCGGCGCGCTCCATCAGCCGGCCCTTGGAGGGCAGCGCCAGAAGGAGGGGATCACCGCTCATGACGCGCCTCCCTGAACCGCGTTGAGCAGCCGCTCGGTGTGGATCGCGGACCCCACCGCCGGCACTTCCCCGGGAGCACCGAGACTTTTGAGAAGATCGTCATAGCGCCCGCCGCCCGCAATCTGGCCCGTGCGGCCCGGCGCCTGAATTTCAATCTGGAAAACGTGACCGGTATAATATTCAAGATCGCGTCCGAATTCGGCGCTGAAGGTCACGTTAGCCATGTCCACCTCAACCTCACACAGCCGGTCGAGGCGGGTGTGCGCGTTTGCGAGCGGCGCGCTCAGATCGAGCCCTGCCGCGCGCGTCAATTCCGCGATGCGCTCCAGTGAGGCTGCCGGCGGGCCCGAAACGGACAGATAGGATTCGATGAGCCTGACGCTCTCTCCCGCCAATGGCGGCTGCATGGCGTCCGCCGCATGATCCAGAAGACGCGCCGTGATTTCACTTAAGGTTCTGGCCCCATCGAGCGGGATGCCTTCCCTTTCGAGATGCGCGCAAACCTGTGCTTGCGCGCTGTCCACATTGTCGAGATCAAGCCCCGCAATGAGTTCGGCCCCGGCGGTGCTGATCGAATTGGCCGGAGAAACTGCCAGTTTTTTCAGCAGATCGTGGAAGACGGGCGGGCGCCAGAACACATTGTGCAGCCGCAACCGCCAGCGCCCGGGGATATCCAGCGCCTCGATAAACGCCTCGAACAATCCAAGATCGCCGAGTCTCAGCTTGAAATCGCGCAATCCGGCGGCGCGAACGGCCTCGACCGCGAGGCCCGTCACTTCGGCCTCGGACCGCTCGCGGTCCGCACCGCCGATATATTCGATGCCGGCCTGCCTGAATTCACGCGGAAGCGCGGCGTCACCGCCCGGCTGATAGCGGAAAACCGGGCCGTTGTAGCAAAACCGCGCTTCTTTATCGCCCTTCGGGTTGCGCGCCAGATAAACCCGGCAGGCAGGCAACGTCACGTCCGGGCGCAGGCACAACTCTTCGCCGTCGAGATCGGTGAACACATAGGTGCGCCCGCGGATGCTCTCGCCCATGCGGTCGAGAAACAGACCGGCGGGCTGGAGAAAGGCGGGCGCGACAAGCTCATAGCCGCGCCCCTGAAAGAGCTCGGTTATGGCGTTGGCCTGGGCCTGCAAAGCCTCGTAACTGACGGCGGTTCCGGCGGGCATGGTTCAGGTGTGCCTTGCTAGAACGTCTTTAACCGCCTCGACGAGCTTGTCCTCGGGGACAGCGAACTGCGCCGGGCGTTCCGCGCGCCACTCTTCGTTCGAGGCGATGGAGGCGGCCGCATTCGCGCCCTCGATCAGATCCTTGATCTGGACCTCGCCTTTTTCCTTTTCGTCCGCCCCCTGGATAACCACGCAGGGGCTGCCGCGCTGGATTTGAACTGCGCGCCCATGTTTTTGGGGTTGCCGAGATAGAGTTCGGCGCGGATGTCCGCCGCCCGCAAGGCCTGCACCATGCGCTGATAGTCGGCCATGCGGTCCTTGTCGAAGACGGTGACGACCACGGGGCCAGGCAATGCGGTGTCCTTGAGTTTGCCAAGAGATTGAAGGGCGGTGGCAAGCCGCGACACGCCAAGGGAAAAGCCGGTGGCCGGGATTGGCTGACCCTTGAAGCGCGCCACCAGCCCGTCATAGCGCCCGCCGCCGCCGACCGAGCCGAAGCGGACGGGACGGCCCTTTTCGTCTTTTGTCTCGAAGGTCAGTTCCGCCTCAAAGACCGGGCCGGTGTAATATTCGAGACCTCGGACGACGGAGGGGTCGATGACGATTCTATCCGTCTCGTAGCCAGACTTTTCCACTAATTCAGCAATTGTTTTTAACTCTTGTGCGCCTTCCTCAAAAGCTGAATGAATTGAGAAACGTGAGCTAAGCATACGTTCCGCTACAAAGGCGCTTGATGGATCAATCAAGTCTTCAAGGCCAATAAAATCAAACAGAGACATCAGTTCTTTTATCTGATCGTCTCTTAAACCAGCGCCTTTGGTGACATCGCCAGATTCATCCTTTCGGCCTTTACCCAACAGCAGTTTAA
>QIGN01000029.1 GCA_003228955.1 Hyphomicrobiales bacterium | reverse complement strand
GCCCGATCGCAACGACGGGATTTTCGCTGCGCAAAGCGCCAAGCGTTCGATCATAATATCCGGCGCCATAGCCGAGGCGGTGGCCGCGCGCATCGAAGGCCAGCAAGGGAACCAGCAGGATTTCAGGGGTCACGGCCCGCGCCGCGCCCGATGGCGCCGGCACGCCAAATTCACCCGGCTCAAGAGCTTCGCCCGGCGACCACTGACGAAAAACAAGCGGCGCGCCCTTCGCGGCCGTGACCGGCAATCCAATGGTATGCCCCTGCTCCGACAGGGATGTCAGCAGCGCCCGCGGGTCGAGCTCATCGCGAATCGCGGCATAGCCCGATATTACGGAGCCAGAGGGAGGCGAGACGAACTCAAGCGCACTCTCGGCCAGCGCCCGCGCGCCGGCCTCCCTCGTTTCAGCGCCGAGGTCCACGCGCACACGCGTCATCGTGGCGCGCAACGCCTGCTTGGCCGCATCAGGTGATCCAGGGACCGCGTTCATTCATCCATCCATTGTGGACCCCCGTTTTCACGGGGGTTTCGAAATTAGAAAACGCCACTTTACATACCAAGCAATACCCTCATGAAAATGGGGGTCCACGCCGGAGGCTGGTGGCTGAGAAATGCAGGGCCGCAACAGCCGTTGGATTAAAAATCTCCCGGGTCCCTACGGATGTAGGTGGGCGCCGAGTGAAAGGAACCACGGTTCCAGCCAGGGTCAGCTCCCTAAGGAGTCGTATCGGCCCCGGAGAATGCATTATCCTGACGAACTCCGCAGCCCTGCAATGCGCAATGTTAAGGAACAATTGTTAAGAGTCTAGGGGCTTGCCTACTTGCCCTTCTCGGCCAGCGGCCCGTCGGTCAGGGCCGCGCTGAGCACCTCGATGCGGTCGGCCGCGGCGGAAAACTGGTCCGCGACCTCATTCCTGGCCCCCGCCAGTTCGGCTTCAAGGCCTTCCACTTTTCTTTGCGTTTCATTCAGCTCGTCGGCAATTGTGAGGGCACTCATGAGCAGAAGGCGGTCATCGCCGACCTGGCCGAACTGTTTCTGAAGCGCGCCCAGACATTCTCCAACCTTTTCGGACAGGGTGAGCAGGTGCGCTTCCTCGCCCTCGCCGCATTCCAGCCGGTAGGTCCGCCCATTCAACGTGATCGTAACTTCAGCCATGCTTCCCCCCCGGAAAAAGTGATAACTTTTACTCTTCGCGCAATATTTTTTTTATCGAGCCCATGATCGCATCGATTCGCTCGGACGCTCCGTCATTGGCGGCGGCCAGTTTTTCCCCGCGCGCGCGTTCCGCTGCAAGACTCTCTTCAAGCGACTGGAGTTGCTCTTCAAGGGATTCGACCGTCAGGCCTTTGCGCCGCTTGCCGGCGACCGCGTCTTCCATCGCCTTCAGCGCGGCGTCCAGACGCTGTGTCGCATCGCTCATTTCGTTCTCGTTACCCATATACGCTCACTTTATCTCTGAGTACGCAACGTATCCCTATCGCCCGGCATCGCAAACTCCGCTTTACCGGCGCCCTCGCGGAACATTATGCGGCGGCCATTTGAGACGTCAACTCCTTGCCGATTTTCTCACGGGAAAACTGCGTTTCATTTGACTCGTTCATTTCATCCCATCATTAAGACTTGGAAAACGCCCCGCATGGCGGAGCATGAAATCACTCTAGAAGAAATCGGGGTTCAAAAAATGGCAGTCCGGGTGGCAATCAACGGTTTTGGCAGAATTGGCCGCAATGTGCTTCGCGCAATCGCGGAAGACGGGCGCAATGATATCGAGGTCGTGGCGATCAATGACCTGGGGCCGGTGGAGACCAATGCCCATCTGCTGCGCTTCGATAGCGTCCATGGACGCTACCCCGGCGACGTCAAGGTCGATGGCGACACCCTCGACATCGGCTCGGGGCCCATCAAGGTGACGGCAGTGCGCGACCCCAAGGAGTTGCCGCACAAGGAACTCGGGATCGAAATCGCGCTCGAATGCACCGGCATCTTCGCTTCCAAGGAAAAGGCCTCGGCCCATCTGGAAGCCGGCGCGAAACGCGTGCTTGTCTCCGCCCCGGCAAGCGGCGCCGATTTGACGGTCGTCTACGGCGTCAATCACGACAAGCTGGAGGACGGCCACACCGTAGTCTCGAACGCTTCCTGCACAACGAACTGCCTGGCGCCTGTCGCCAAGGTGCTGAATGACGCCATCGGCATTGAGCGGGGATTCATGACCACCATCCATGCCTATACGGGCGACCAGCCGACCCTCGACACCATGCATGGCGATCTTTACCGGGGCCGCGCGGCGGCGCTTTCCATGATCCCGACCTCAACCGGCGCGGCCAAGGCCGTGGGCCTGGTGCTGCCGGAATTGAACGGCAAGCTCGACGGCGTTTCCATCCGCGTTCCCACGCCCAATGTCTCGGTTATCGATTTCAAATTCGTCGCCAGCCGAAAAACGAGCGTTGAGGAAATCAATGAAGCGGTAAGCCGCGCCGCCTCCCAGCAGCTCAAGGGCATTCTCGGCACCACCGACCAGCCCAATGTCTCCATGGACTTCAACCATGACCCGCGCTCTTCCATCTTCCATCTCGACCAGACCAAGGTGATGGACGGTACGCTGGTGCGCGTCATGAGCTGGTATGACAATGAGTGGGGTTTTTCCAACCGCATGAGCGATACCGCGGTGGCGATGGGCAAGCTGGGCTAGGAGAACATCATGATACGCGCACTTTTTCTCGACATCCGTGACGGCAGGCTGACGCGGCTTCCCTTTCTCGGCTATTCGCTGTTGCTGAATATCCTGGGATTGCTGTTTGTGTTCGGGATTGTCGCCGCGATATCGGGCGCGGAAACTTTGATGGGAGGCGACCTCCAGGAAGCGCAGGCGGCGTTGCGCAAGGCCTTTTCCCTTCCCTTGATAGCCGTACTATCCGGCTTTTTCGGAACCGTCGTTTTCGTCGCTCTAAATCTCGCCGCAAAGCGCATTCGCGATATCGGCCTGCCGGGATGGCTGAGCGTTCTGGCAATCGCGGCGATAACGATTTCCGTATCTCTATTGGTCTCGGACAATGCCTCGCAAACCTTAAGCTTCGTCTCCTGGGTCGCTTTGGTCCTCATACCCGGCGGCATGATGAACAAGGGGTGACCGGTTGCATCATAAAATCGGCATCCCCCCAGTTTATCCACTGCCGCCCCTTGACGTAGGGCGTCCCCCGCGCTGGACTCTGCTTCAAAAGAAATCGACGCGAATTTGCAGTCAGGGGAGTGATAAATGACGGCGCAACTGGAAACGATCGCGCAAGCCATGGTGGCCGAGGGCAAGGGCATTCTGGCGGCGGATGAAAGCACCGGCACGATCGAGAAGCGGTTCGACACCATCGGCGCGCAGTGCACCGAAGAAAATCGCCGCGACTATCGCGAGATGCTGTTCCGCGCCCACGACGCCATGTCGAATTGTGTCTCCGGCGTCATTCTCTACGACGAAACCCTGCGCCAGAAAGCCAGGGACGGCACGCCCATATCCAAGGTCATTTCGGACACCGGCGCCCTGCCCGGCATAAAGGTGGATACCGGCGCGAAGGACCTGGCCCACTGCCCCGGCGAGAAAATAACCGAAGGGCTCGACGGGCTGCGCGAGCGCTTTGCGGAATATTACGGCCTTGGCGCGCGTTTCGCCAAATGGCGCGCCGTCATCACGATTGGGACAGATATCCCGTCGGGCACCTGCATTCAGGCCAATGCCCATGCCCTGGCGCGTTATGCCGCGCTGGCGCAGGAAGCCAATATCGTGCCCATCGTCGAGCCTGAAGTGCTGATGGACGGGCCTCATGATATTGCCCGTTGCCTTGAGGTAACCGAAGCCGCGCTGAATGCGCTTTATGCTGAACTCGGCGCCCAGCGGGTGCTTTTGGAGGGAACGATCCTGAAACCCAATATGGTTCTCTCGGGCACGGCATGCGGTACGCAGGCGGGCGTGGAAGAGGTCGCCGAACAGACCGTGAAATGCTTCCAGCGGTGCATCCCCGAGGCGGTTCCCGGAATCTGTTTCCTGTCCGGAGGGCAGTCCGATGAGGCCGCAACGGCGCATCTCTCCGCCATGAACGCGATGTTCGATACACCCTGGAAGCTCTCCTTTTCCTATGGCCGCGCGCTGCAGGCGGCGGCTCTCAAGGCGTGGGGAGGAAAGCCGGAGAACGAGGCTGCCGCGCAGGCCGCCTTTTCTCACCGGGCAAAAATGAATTCGCTCGCCACATCGGGAAAGTGGAACACCGACGTGGAGAAAGCCGCGTAAATACCGGGCTGGTTTTACCCCTGTTTACGCTTCTTGCCGGCAGGCTGCCGCCGCGCCGGTGCATTGTGGTAAAGTTGTCCGGTCATCTGAATTTCATGAGGTGCGCCGATGGTTCGCAGTGAACCCGACTGCCAGCTATACCTGATAATCCCGCCTGATATGGATCAGGATATCGCGGTGAACTTTGCCGAAACCGGCGCCTTGGGAAATATAGCCTGCGCATTGCTGCGCGCGGACGCGGAAGGGAAAATCGACCGCGGGTTCGGGGAGAAAATCCTGCGGGCCGGGCGATTTTTCCAAGTGCCCATTCTGTTTGAAAACGATACGGCGGCGGCGGCCGATCTGGGCGCGGACGGCGTGCATATTGCCGCCGATGAGGAAAACTACACCCAGTCCCGGCGCATACTCGGCGATGACGCGATTATCGGAGTCGATTGCGGCCTTTCGCGTCATGCGGGCCTGACGCTCGGTGAACTGGGCGCGGACTATATCGCCTTCAGCGGCATCCCCGGCGAAACCCGGTGCCAAACGGATCCGGGGCTGGAGAGTGTCATTGGCTGGTGGTCGGAAATAGTAACTCTCCCCTGTGTCGCATGGGATGCGCCAACCGCGGCGGCGGCCAGAAAATACGCGCGCGCGGGTGCGGATTTTGTGGCCATCGGCGACCCGATCTGGGCACATGCGGAAGGCCCCGCGAACGCAACAGCTGAATTTAGCGCGAACCTCGCCGGACAACGGATCTCCGCATGACCCGCAACACTCCCTTCCGCTGGCGCAGTCTGGCTGCCGCTCTGCTGTTTTCCGCGGCCCTCGGTCACTCCGCCCACGCCATCCCCTCCGATCCGGCTTATGATGCGTTTTTGTTCGGAAACTATCTCACGGCCCTGAAAGAGGCGGAAAAAGCCGCCGCGAAGGGCGACCCCGCCGCGCACACTCTCATCGGCGAGCTCTATTCAAAGGGCCTCGGCGTTCCAACTAATCTGGAAACGGCTGCCCGGTGGTATGCGAAAGGAGCCAAGCTCGGGGATGCGAATGCACAACTGGCGCTTGGGCTGATGCTGGCCGACGGCACCGGTATGAAACAGGACCGGAAGCGCGCCGCGGAAATGTTCGAAAAAGCAGCCCGGGCAGGCCTTGCGTCGGCGCAATATAATCTCGCCGTCCTTTATGTCCGTGGCCGCGTCCTCAAACAGGATATCCCGGCTGCCGCCAGATGGCTTCAAAAGGCCGCCGTACAGGACCACGCGCAGGCCCAGTATGATCTGGCGGGACTGTATGCGGGAGGTGGCGGAGTAGCCAGAGACCCGGTAAAGGCCGCGCAGTGGACGGCGCGCGCCGCCGCGCTCGGGCACACGGCCGCCCAGATCGAATTCGCCATCATGCAGTTCAATGGCCGCGGCGTCCCTAAGGACGAAGCCGCGGCGATCGAGCTGTTTAAACTTGCCGCGCAAAAAGGAAACCCGGTTGCGCAAAACCGCCTGGCCCGCATCTACGCCAATGGCGCGGGGGTGAAGGAAGACGCGCTGGAAGCCATAAAATGGCACCTGCTCGCGCGCGATGCCGGCGCCAGCGATTTCTGGCTGGATCTTTATATGGCAAAGCTGACCCCCGACCAGCGGAGCAAGGCGGAAAAAGCCGCGAAGGCCTGGGTCATCAAAAAACGTGACGGTTGAGCGGGCCGGGAAAAGTATCCGGGATAATTTATTTGCCGTTGTTATTTACCGCTCGCTGAAGTTCCCCGGTTGCCGGGTGGGCGATCATGATCTATGTCAGCCTCAAACGGCAACGCGATCAGCAAAGACAGCGCACATGAAAATCAACGGTAATGAAATCCGGCCCGGGGCCGTAATCCAGCACAAGGGCGGATTGTGGCTGGCGGTCAGGATTCAATCCGTGAAGCCCGGCAAGGGGGGCGCTTTCAATCAGGTGGAGCTGAAGAACCTCATCGACGGCTCGAAGCTCAATGAACGTTTCCGGTCCTCCCAAACTGTCGAGCGCGTGCGGCTGGAACAGAAGGACCACCAGTTTCTGTATTCGGACGGCGACATGCTCACTTTCATGGACCTGGAGTCCTATGATCAGATTCAGTTGCCCGGCGATCTCCTGGGCGAGCGCAAGGCCTTCCTGCAGGACGGGATGACCGTTGTCGTGGAAAGCCACGAAGGCCGCCCGATCAGCGTCTCCCTCCCCGACCAGGTGACACTTGAGGTGGTCGAGGCCGAGCCGGTGGTGAAAGGCCAGACGGCCGCCTCCTCGAACAAGCCCGCGGTCCTGGAAAACGGTATCCGGGTGATGGTCCCGCCTTTCGTCGGGACCGGCGAGAAGATCATCGTCGATACCAACGATCTGACTTATGTGAAGCGCGCCGAAGGCTGACCTAGAGGGTGTCCCTTATATCCAAAGGGGGTTTGATTTTGCCCAATTTGTTCAATATCAAGGGGTTTCCCGCAGGATAGGGTTTCCCCCTTTGCAAGGGAAAGCCCGCCGGTAGTGGGCAAATTGGGCCTAACCTGCGGGGCGGGCCATATTTTGGCGCTTTTGGCGGAAAACCGGACCCAAAGGGGAATGACCCTATGGCCCCGGTTTTCCGCCAAAATCACCGAAAATATGACCCGTCAAACCCCCTTTTGGATATAAGGGACACCCTCTAATGCCCGCATCGGCCCTCATGAATGTGATGCTGTCCGCTGCCCGCAAGGCCGGGCGGGTTCTGGCGCGCGATTTTGGCGAAGTCGAGCATTTGCAGGTCTCCGTCAAGGGGCCGGGCGACTTCGTGAGCGCCGCCGATACGCGCGCGGAGACAATTCTGTTTGAAGAACTCTCGCGCGCCCGCCCCGGATACAGTTTCCTCATGGAGGAGCGCGGGGCAATCAAGGGCGCGGACAAGACCCATTGCTGGATCGTCGACCCGCTGGACGGCACCACGAATTTCCTGCATGGGCTCCCGCTGTTCGCGGTCTCCATCGGACTGGAGCGCGATGGCGAAATCGTCGCCGCCGTGATTTACAATCCCGCGAGCGGCGAAACCTTCACCGCCGAGCGCGGCAAGGGCGCCTATCTGGATGACCGGCGCATTCGCGTGGCGGGGCGGACGGAGCTGGATGACTGCGTGATCGCGACCGGCATTCCCCATCGCGGCAGACCCGATCACGCGCTGTTCCTGCGCGAATGCGAAGCGATGATGAGCCAATGTTCGGGCATCCGGCGCATGGGGGCCGCATCGCTGGATCTGGCATGGCTCGCGGCGGGGCGCTTCGACGGCTTCTGGGAGCGCAATCTGCAAAGCTGGGACATGGCCGCCGGCGTTCTTCTGGTCCGCGAGGCAGGCGGGTATGTCACCGGCCTCACGGGCAAACCCGATATGCTCAAGAGCGGCGGAATTATCGCCGGCAATGAACAAATTCACCGGCGTCTCAGCCGCGTGGTCGCCGGGTGCGCCGCGGCAAGTTGATTGTCGTTTCCGGACAGCGACGATCTGCCGGGCATCATGATGCCGCTTTTCAGGGCACATTATGGGTCCAACTCCCGGTCTATGCCGCGCGCACCTCTCGCGCGGCGGCATCCAGGCGGATGTTTTTTCACCGTTTTGGGGCGCGCGGTATTAAAACAGACGGCGCGGAGAAATATATCGGGCGGGACAACAACGGGGGGCGGAAAGTAACGAAGTACAAATGGCAGCAAATCCCAGACATATAACCCTTTCCAAGCCACTGGTGTTTTTCTGGCGAATGATCGTCTTTCTGATTCTTTTCGCCTTTCTCGTCGCCATTCTTTTTACCCAGATTTCCTCCGCATTCATGGCCAATCCCGGCCTCAACGGCCTGATCGTCGGTGTTTTGTTTATCGGCATCGCATACTCCTTCCGGCAAATCCTGCGGCTGCGCCCCGAGGTCCGCTGGGTGAACTCCTTCCGTATCGCCGACCCCGGCCTGAAGATGGCGAAACCGCCCGTGCTGCTGGCGCCCATGGCGACGATGCTGCGCGATCGCACCGGGCATGTGTCTTTGTCGACCCTTTCGATGCGCTCAATACTGGACTCGATCGGATTGCGGCTCGACGAAGCGCGCGACATTTCGCGCTATCTGGTGGGACTGCTGATCTTTCTCGGGCTGCTTGGTACTTTCTGGGGTTTGCTGGAGACCATAAACTCGGTTGGAAAGACCATCAGCACACTTGATACCAGCACCAGTGACGGTCTCGTCATTTTCGAGGAACTGAAGGAAGGTCTGGCTGCCCCGCTGAAGGGCATGGGGACGGCTTTCTCCTCATCCCTGTTCGGACTGGCGGGCTCCCTCGTTCTGGGGTTCCTCGACCTCCAGGCGGGACAGGCGCAAAACCGGTTCTATAATGAGCTGGAAGACTGGCTGTCAGGCATCACCGAGTTGCAACTGGGTGAGACGCTGGCTTCGGGCACGACGCCGCAGCTGCGTTACGCCATGCTTGAGATGCAGCGTTCCATCGCCACGCTGGGATCCAATATCGAGAAAGGCGCCCTCAATGACAATTCCACCGAAGCAGTCAAAGGCCTCGCGACCGGCGTTGAAAAACTGATCGAGCAAATGCGCGCGGAACAGAAGATCGTGCGCGAATGGGCCGACGAACAGGCCCTGCAACAGCAGAACATGGCTTCTGTCCTCAAGAATATCGGCGAAGGCGCGGCCAGGAAAAGCGCCGGTCCGGCCAAATCCGCGAGCCCGGTGAAATCCGGACCCAAGGGCAGGTCCCGATGAGTCTGGCCCGCACGCGCCGCCGCCGGCCCGATACGAATTTCTGGCCGGGCTTCGTGGATGCAATGGCGACGCTGCTGCTCGTCGTGACGTTTCTGCTGTCGGTATTCATGGTCGTGCAATTCATCGTCACCCAGGTGGCCAGCGGAAAAGATACCGCGCTTCGCAAACTCAACCGGCAGATTGCGCAACTGACCGAATTGCTGGCGCTGGAGACCTCCACCAAACGAAACCTGGAAGACAATCTGGCCTCGCTGGGCGTGACCATCGAAGCGCAGAATGCGGAAAAGGCGCGCTTGCAGGGTCTCCTCGGGACGCAGGGCGACGCGGCCAGGGAGTCCGCGGGACGCAGTACCGCGCTTGCCAGCAGGCTGGAAGAGCAAACCACCCTGGGAACGAGCGCGCTTGCGCGCGTCGAGTTGCTCAATCAGCAACTGGCCGCGCTGAGGCGGCAACTCGCGGCGCTCGAAGAAGCCCTGGAAGCATCGGAATCGCGCGACACGGAAAGCCAGACCCAGATAGCCGACCTTGGCCGCCGGCTCAATCTTGCCCTGGCGCGAAAAGTGCAGGAACTGGCGCGCTACCGTTCGGACTTTTTCGGGCGCTTGCGCGCCATTCTCGGGGACCGCGACGATATACGCATAGAAGGCGACCGGTTCGTCTTTCAGGCGGAAGTGTTGTTTCCGACAAGTTCCGATGTGATGAACCCCGAAGGCAGCGTGCAGATCGCGAAAATCGCCCGCGCCATCACCCAGCTGGGGAGCGAAATCCCCAGAGAAATCAACTGGGTTCTGCGGGTAGACGGCCATACGGACGTCAGGCCCATCGCCTCGGCCCAATTTCCCTCGAACTGGGAGTTGTCCTCCGCCCGCGCGATTTCGGTCGTGCGCCAGTTAATCGCGCAGGGCGTGCCGCCGGACCGGCTGGTGGCGGCCGGGTTCGGTGAGTTTCAACCAATTGACCGGGGCGATACGGAAGAAGCCTACCGCCGCAACCGGCGCATCGAGCTGAAACTCACCGAAAAATAGTCTTTGGCGCTGTTAGAAACGGCGGCCGCCTGAATCCTCGGGCAGATGGCCGGCGCAGATGTCGCGAATGCGGATATCGGAACCTGCGAAGCGGCACGCTTCCGCCTTGATGGAGGGGTTCTGACGTACTGCTCTGTTGGATACTTTCATGCCATTTGCGCGGGCAACCGCGGCGACAAGATTGTCTTCACAATAAGGCGTGGATATCCAGCCATTTGCCGCCGAGTTCCACTGGCTGCGGCCCTGGCACTTGATGGCCGCGGAGGCCGGAATAATGGTCGTGGCAACATAGATCAAGGCGCCGCCGAGTGCAGTGAAAGCAACGGTTTTCTTCATATCATCATCCTTGAGCAGCGGTGGCCGGTGACGGCCGCCGAATTTACATCAAGCACCGGAAACGGACCCTCGGACCAGATTTGGGGGAATCTGACCGTGTCAGCGCAGCGGTGCCGCGTAACGGGGAATTGGTGTCGGATGAGGAAAATTTCAACCCGCCAGGTCGTTTTTTTCCAATGGCCGTTCCAGGGGCCCGAAAGCCATTGAGACCACCTCAAATCACCGCATCGGCGGCAAATTGCAACTCCGCCAGCCGTGCATAGACGCCGCGTTTGCGCAGCAGGGCGTCGTGAGTGCCTTCTTCCACGATACGGCCCTCCTGCATCACAAGGATACGGTCCGCCTGCCTGATTGTGGCGAGCCGGTGGGCGATCACCAGTGTCGTGCGCCCCTCCATCACGCGCTCCAGCGCCGTCTGCACGGCTTTTTCGCTTTGCGCGTCGAGCGCGCTGGTCGCCTCGTCGAGCAGCAGGACGGGCGCATCGCGCAGCAGCGCCCTGGCGATGGCGATGCGCTGGCGCTGCCCGCCTGAAAGCGTGATCGCGCGCTCCCCCAGAGGCGTGTCATAGCCCTGCGGCAGGTCCGAGATAAATTCGTCCGCCAGCGCCAGTTTCGCCGCCGCCCGAATTTCCGTATCGCTCGCATCGGGTGCGCCATAGCGGATATTTTCGGTCACCGTATCGGCGAACAGGGCCATGTCCTGGGGCACCAGCGCCATGCGCTGCCTGAAGGCGCGCACATCGGCGTCGCTGGCGGCGACCCCATCCAGCAGCACCTTGCCCTCTTGCGGATCGTAAAACCGCAACAGCAGCGAAAACAGCGTGCTCTTGCCCGCGCCCGAGGGCCCGACGATGGCGACCGTCTCGCCGGGCGCGACTTTGAATGAAACTTCGTCGAGTGCGAGGCTTTCGCTCCGGGTGGGATAGGCAAACGAAACATTGTCGAACGAAATCTCGCCGCGCGGCGGATCCGGCAGCGCTTTGGGGTTGCCGGGCGAAACTATCTTTGGCTCCTCGTCGAGCAGCTCGCTCAGGCGCTCCGCCGCGCCCGACGCCTGCTGCACCTCGCCCCAGACCTCCGAAAGCTCCCCCAGCGCCCCGGCGGCAAATGCGGCGTAAAGGACGAATTGTCCCAGACGCCCGCCGGACATATCGCCCGCCAGAACGCCCTGAGCGCCAATCCAAAGAATCCCGACAATGCCGGCGAACACCAGAAAAATGACGACCGCGGTGAGCCCGGCGCGGGCTTTCATGCGCGCGCGCGCCGCCTCGAAGGACGCCTCCACGGAGTTCGCGAAACGCGCGATCACGCCCTTCTCATGGGTAAAGGCCTGCAAGGTCTGTATGCCCGAGAGATTTTCCCCCGCATACGCGCTGGCCTCCGCCAGTGTATCCTGCGCCGTGCGCGACAGCTTGCGCACCACCCGGCCATAGGCAATGAGCGGCAGGACAACGATGGGGATCATCGCCAGAATGAGCACGGACAGCTTGACGCTGGTGACGAACATCATCGTCACCGACCCGATCAGCATCACCAGGTTTCGAAGTGCCTGCGACGCGGTCGAGCCGGCGGCCGATTTGATCTGGGTCGTATCGGCGGTGAGCCGCGACATCACCTCGCCCGAATGATTGACCTCATAAAAGGACGGGCTGAGCCGCGTGAGATGGGCAAACACATCGCGCCTCAGATCCGCCACCACCCGCTCGCCAATCCAGTTCACCGCATAGAAGCGCGTGGCGCTGGAGATCGCCAGAACGGTGCCGATGACAAGCATCATGGCGAAATATTTATCGATGAAATCCGGGTTTATGCTGGAGAAACCGAAATCGATCATCCGCCGCACGCCAATGGGAACGGCAAGCATCGCGCCCGCCGAACTCAGCAGCGCAATGAGCGCCAGCGCAACCATGTGCTTGTGACGCACCACATAGGGCCACAGACTGGCGAGCGGGCGCAGCGAACGGCGCGGCCTGGGCTCCTGCCCGGATTTATCAGACTCTTTTGCTTCCGAAACCACGTCTTTAACGCCACTTCTGCTTCACGTGAAACGCGCGGGCGAACATGCCCGAGCGCTGGGCCCAAGGCAAGTGCGGCCGGTTTTGTTGTGAGAATTCCTATCAACCGTGTTTGAAAACATGTGCTGTTTGAATATGGTCACGCGGACTGTTCACAATCGGCAATGGATGACCCGTGGCAAAACAAAAACAATCCGGCAGGAAAAACGCGCCGGACAATTCCGCCGCCCCGCTGACCGTGCAGGACCGCGATGTGCATGTGGGTCAGGCGCGGGCGCAGCTCGCCGTCCCGCTGACCCATGAGGCCAACAATGGCGCGCTTTCGCGGCTGATGCTCAAGGGCGGCGCGCAGGTTCGCACCCAGTTTGGCGACCGGGATATCTCCGGCACGCTGCTGGCGCAGAACATCACTTTCGATCCGGGCGGAGACCGCACCGTGACCGGCGGCTTCGTCGGCCTGTCAGCCGAACATGTCAGCGCGGGCGGCTTCGCCTTCCACGCCACCGTCGAGGGGCTGTTCGAGGACGACGGCTCACAACAGGTTTCCGGCAAGGTGGGGATCAAGTTCCGGCGGGCACTCGAATCACAAACCGAAACCCCGGGCCTGACCCGGGGTCCATGAAACAGAGTCCCAATGGACCCCTGCGTTCGCAGGGGTTTCAGAGATATGGTGTGATGCAGCGCTTGTGCTGGACGGTCCCTTTGCGCTATAGGATCGCGCGGGCGAAAGTCTGCTTAAACAATTTGTTTATTTGAGACCATCAGGATCGAGCGCATGAAAAAAGATACACATCCCGATTATCACACCATCAAGGTCGCCCTGACCGATGGCACCGAATATGAGATGCGCTCAACCTACGGGGCGGAGGGCGACACGCTGACCCTCGATATCGACCCGACCAGCCATCCGGCCTGGAACGCCGACAGCGACCATCTGGTTGACCGCGGCGGACGCCTGTCGCGCTTCAAGGAGAAGTACGAAGGCTTCCTGAAATAAATTTCTTTTGGTTTTGGATACGCAGGGTCCG
>QIGN01000098.1 GCA_003228955.1 Hyphomicrobiales bacterium | reverse complement strand
CCCAGCGAGACGCCGAGGATCGCGTTTGCGCCAAGGCGCGCTTTGTTGGGCGTGCCATCAAGATCGCACAAAATCCGGTCAATGCGGCGCTGGTCTTCCGCCTCAAGACCCTCTAGCGCTTCGAAGATTTCGCCATTGATCCCTTCAACGGCTTTGAGAACGCCCTTGCCCATATAGCGCTTGCCCCCGTCGCGCAATTCATGGGCCTCATAGGCGCCGGTTGACGCGCCCGAGGGCACGCCGGCGCGGCCCATCGACCCGTCCTCCAGCATCACATCCACCTCAACGGTGGGATTGCCGCGGCTGTCGAGTATTTCACGGCCGACGATTTCAACAATCGCTGTCATAGGCTTGTGTCCTTTGAGCCAGGAAGTGGAGTTGCGGGGGACTGCCGCCCGTGCGAAAATTCGTGGCACCCTCTTAGCCGAAAGCCGCGCCTTGTAAAAGGGCGCCGACGATCAGGGTTCCTGTTTTAAGGACGACAATGATGACCGGCGACACCCGCCAACACCCTTCCGCGCTTGTCCTGTTCTCGGGCGGCCAGGACTCCACCATGTGCCTTGCCTGGGCGCTCACGCGCTATCCGCATGTCGAGACGCTGGGGTTTGATTATGGCCAGCGTCACCGTATTGAGCTGAGGTGCCGCGAGACATTGTTGCGGAAATTCCCTGAAGAGTTTCCGAAATGGCGGAAGCGGCTCGGACCGGATCACACAATCAATATCCCTGCGCTGGGGAAAATCAGCGAAAGCGCCCTTACCCGCGATGTCGAAATCGAGATGCAGGAGAATGGCCTGCCAAACACCTTCGTGCCGGGCCGCAATCTGCTGTTCTTCACTTATGCGGCGGCGCTTGGCTACAGGCGCGGACTCCATGCGCTTGTTGGCGGCATGTGCGAGACCGACTATTCGGGTTATCCCGATTGCCGCGACGAAACTTTGAAAATGCTCGGCAAGGCCATAGCAATGGGAACCGAAACGGATTTCATCATCGAAACACCGCTGATGCACCTGACCAAGGCGCGGACCTGGGACTTGACCGAGAGGCTGGGCGGAATGCCCCTTGTCGATCTCATCGTCGAGGACACCCATAGCTGCTATCTGGGCGAGCGCGGCACGCGCCATGACTGGGGGTATGGCTGCGGGACATGTCCGGCTTGTGATCTGCGCGCCAAAGGTTTTAAGGCGTGGCGCGCCAAAATGGCGAACTCCGCGACGGTTTGAAGATGTATTCGGTCAAGGAGATTTATCTTACCTTGCAGGGCGAAGGCGCGCAGACGGGCCGGCGTGCGGTTTTCTGCCGCTTCGCGGGCTGCAATCTGTGGTCCGGGCGCGAGCGGGACCGCGCGTCTGCCGTTTGTCAGTTCTGCGATACGCGTTTCGTCGGCACGGACGGACCTGGCGGTGGACGGTTTGAACGGCCAGACGATCTGGCAAATGCGTGTCTGGGCTCGTGGGGCGCGCTGAACGCCGAACAGCTATTGGTGGTGCTGACCGGCGGAGAACCCATGCTGCAAGTGGATGAAGCGCTGATCGAAGCGCTTCACGCGGCCGGCTTTGAAATCGCCATTGAAACCAACGGCACATTGCCGGTTCCGCGCGCCATAGACTGGATTTGCGTAAGCCCCAAGGCCGGCGCGGAGCTGGTGCAGAAATCGGGCGATGAGCTGAAACTGGTTTATCCGCAGGACGGCATCGCGCCCGATGACGTGGCCGGTCTGGATTTCAGGAATTTTCTGCTGCAACCGATGGACTCAGGCGCGGCGCGCGAAAACACACAAGCCGCCCTCGCCTATTGCCTCCAACACGCCCAATGGCGGCTCTCCCTGCAAACCCATAAACTCATGGGAATAGCCTGACGCGCCCTACTGGTATTGCGGCGCGAAATCCCTTAAACACACGCCCCATGCGTATCTATAAGGAATTTACCTTCGAGGCAGCGCATTTTCTGCCCTCGGCGCCGGAAGGCCATCCCAACGCCCGGATTCACGGTCATTCGTTCCGCGTGCGCGTGAGCATCGTCGGCGAGCCCGACTCTGAAACCGGTCTGATCCTGCATCTCGATGATCTTAAGGGCGCAATGGAAGAGCTGCGCTCCACACTCGACCATAATTTTCTGAACGATATCGAAGGACTTGAGAACCCGACCCTTGAGCTGATTTCAAAATGGCTCTGGGGCCGGCTGCACAACCGCGTTTCCGGGCTGGCCGAGATTGCCATTTCCCGGGACACGTGCGGTGAGGGCTGCGTCTATACCGGTCCCGGCCAGGATTGAATTTGTCGATATGACCGACCGCGAAGAAAAACTCACCCAACTGGGCGCGGAAGTGCCCGTGCCGGCTTCACCAGATGAAGCGAAGCTGGAGCGTGTCGCCAATCCCCATTCCGACACCCACTATCTGGCGCGCTTCACCTGCCCGGAATTTACATCCCTCTGCCCGGTGACGGGTCAGCCCGATTTTGCCCATCTGGTCATCGACTATGTGCCGGGCGAATGGATTCTGGAATCGAAATCCCTCAAACTTTATCTGGCCAGTTTCCGCAATCACGGCGCTTTCCACGAGGATTGCACAGTTGCCATCGGCAAGCGGATTGTGAGCGATCTCGAACCGCCCTGGCTGAGGATTGGCGGCTACTGGTATCCGCGCGGCGGGATGCCGATCGACGTTTTCTGGCAAACGGGTACTCTGCCCGAGGGTCTGTGGGTGCCCGATCAGGGGGTTGCCGCCTATCGGGGGCGCGGCTGAGCCAATGGGTCGGTCGCTTCAGCCGGGATACGACCTCATCATCACCAATGGCGATTGCGCGGGAGAAGTTTTGCGCAAGGCCTATACGGGTACGGAAGTTCTGCCCTGGCGCGATGTCCTGCATGAAGGGCCGGTCCCGCTGACGGATTCGCATGAAGAACTGTCGGAAACGCGCGCCGATTTTCTTGGCCGACGCAACTGGGAGGACAGAGCCGCATTGCTGGAGAATTTCAAGGCCCGTGACCTGGGTCTCGCGCATCATGAAACCTTCCAGTCCGTAACCCTGTGGTTTGAGCATGATCTTTACGATCAGTTGCAGCTGATTCAGATTCTGGACTGGTTTGCGGCCAATCCGCGCGGCGACGGTGCGCTTTGGCTGATTCAGGCAATGGATTTTCTGGGACCACAGTCGGCGGAGTCGATCACGAAGTTCGCCAAAGACCGTAATCCAGTGAGCGCGGCGCAATTGACGCTGGCCCGCACGGCGTGGTTGGCGTTCCGCCAGCCGGCGCCCGAAGCATGGGCGGGTCTGTTGACACAGGACCTTTCCGCGCTGCCCTGTCTGGAACAGGCAGTGCGGCGCATGTTGCAGGAACTGCCCGCCCCCGGGTCAGGCCTTTCACGCACCCAGCATCAAATCCTTATGGCCATAAATGAGGGCGTTGGCGAACCCCGCCGGCTGTTCGGCGCCTCGCAGGAGCTTGAGGAGGCGGCCTTTATGGGTGACTGGAGTTTCTGGGGCTGGCTGGATGGGCTTGCGTCGGGTTCAGGCCGTCTGATCGAGGGTCTTGAGGGGTATTTTTCGCCTGCCCTGGCCGAAGAGGAATTCAAGGCGTACCTGGCCAGCCCGCTCCGTCTGAATACGCTGGGATTGCAGGTCCTGGCGGGCGGCGCGGATTACACAAAAAAGGCGCCAATCGACCGCTGGGTTGGCGGCACCCATCTGACCAATGACAATCTCTGGCGCTGGGACGATGAAACGGGAGCGCTCGTGGCGCCCGCGTGATTCTGCGCGCTACTTTTTTTCACAACCGCATCGATAGCCTGAAGCTCTTTCAAGAGCCCCTCGAACTCCTTGAGTGGCACCATGTTGGGCCCATCGGATGGGGCTTTGTCCGGGTCGGCGTGGGTTTCGATAAACAGCGCCGCCACCCCCACCGCAACGGCCGCGCGCGCCAGCACGGGCACGAATTCGCGTTGCCCCCCGCTTGTTGTCCCCTTCCCGCCGGGCTGCTGCACCGAATGGGTTGCATCGAACACGACCGGACAACCGGTTTCGGCAAGAATGGGCAGTGAGCGCATGTCGGAAACAAGAGTGTTGTAGCCAAAGCTCGCGCCGCGTTCGGTCACAAGGATGTTCGGATTTCCAGCCTCCAGGACTTTCGCAACGACATTCTTCATGTCCCAGGGGGCCAGAAACTGGCCCTTCTTGATCTTGATGACCTTGCCCGTTTTGGCCGCGGCGACAAGCAGATCGGTTTGCCGGCATAAAAAGGCCGGGATTTGCAGGACATCGACGGCTTCGGCGGCGATGGCGCATTGTTCGCGCTCATGGACATCGGTCACGACCGGCAGCCCCAGGCTTTCGCGGATTTCCGCGAATATGGGCAGCGCATCTTTCAGCCCAAGCCCGCGCGCGCTCGCGGTGCTGGTGCGGTTGGCCTTGTCGAAAGACGATTTGTAGATAAGGCCGATGTCTAGTTTTTCCGCTATTTCCTTCAGCGCGGATGCGGTCTCCAACGCATGGTCCCGCGATTCAAGCGCGCAGGGCCCCGCGAACACGGCGATGGGCGCCGTGTTGGAAACGGTTATGGCGCCTATTTTTACCGAAGGATTGGGCTTCATATCTATACCAGCCTGCTTTGTTCAACCGCGGCTGCAATGAAGGATGCAAACAGCGGATGCGGATCGAAGGGGCGGGATTTCAGTTCAGGATGGAACTGCACACCGATGAACCAGGGATGATCGGGAAACTCCACTATTTCCGGCAGCAGGCCGTCGGGTGAGTTTCCGGAAAAAATCAATCCGGCGGCTTCAAGCTTTTCACGATAGCGCATATTCACTTCATAGCGGTGCCGGTGGCGTTCCGATATCTCCGTCGCGCCGTAAATTCCGGCAATCCGGCTGCCTTTGGCCAGCCGCGCCTCATAGGCGCCAAGGCGCATGGTGCCGCCAAGATTGCCATTGGCCTCGCGCTGCTCCAGCTCATTGCCTTTCATCCATTCGGTCATCAGGCCCACAACAGGCTCCTGCGTTGGCCCGAATTCGGTGGAACTTGCGTTCGCGATACCGGCAAGGTCGCGGGCGGTGTCGATCACCGCCATCTGCATCCCGAAACAGATTCCTAAATAGGGAATCTCGCGTGTGCGCGCAAACCGGGACGCGCGAATTTTGCCCTCCGCTCCGCGTTCACCAAAACCGCCGGGCACCAGAATAGCGTGTACTTCGCCAAGATGCGCCGCCGGATCGTCGGTTTCGAAAATCTCCGACTCAATCCAGTCCAGTTTGACTTTCACCTTGTTGGCGATGCCGCCATGGACCAGCGCTTCATTCAGCGACTTATAAGCGTCCATGAGACCGGTATATTTACCGACCACCGCGACCCGGACTTCGCCTTCAGGATTGGATACGCGCTGGGAAATCCTCCGCCAGCGCTCCAGATCCGGCTCAGGAGCATTCTCCATTCCAAAGGCGGCGAGAACTTCGCGGTCCAGCCCTTCCTCGTGATATGCAATTGGTACGTCATAGATAGACGACACATCGAGCGCCTGGATGACCGAGGCGTCGCGTACATTGCAGAACAGCGCGATCTTGCGGCGCTCATCTTCGGGTATAGGCCGGTCGCAGCGGCACAACAGCACGTCCGGCTGAATGCCGATCGAACGCAGCTCCTTGACCGAATGCTGCGTAGGTTTGGTTTTCAGCTCGCCCGCGCTGCTGATAAAGGGGATGAGTGTCAGATGTACGTAGGCCGTGTCCCCGCGCGGCAACTCGTTGCCCAGCTGGCGAATTGCCTCGAAGAACGGCAAGGCTTCAATATCACCGACCGTGCCGCCGATTTCGCACAGAACGAAGTCGACACCTTCATTGCCAGCAAGCACGAAATCCTTGATCTCGTCGGTGACATGGGGAATGACCTGCACAGTGCCGCCAAGGTAATCGCCGCGGCGTTCCTTGTTCAGGACATTCTGATAGATGCGCCCGGAGGTGACATTGTCGCTCTGGCTGCAAGGTACCCCGGTAAATCGCTCGTAATGCCCCAGATCGAGATCCGTCTCCGCGCCATCGTCGGTGACGAAGACCTCGCCGTGCTGATAAGGGCTCATGGTCCCCGGGTCGACATTCAGATAGGGATCGAGCTTTCGCAGGCGGACCTTAAACCCGCGCGCCTGCAGAAGTGCGCCCAGTGCCGCTGAAGCGAGCCCTTTTCCAAGTGAGGAGACCACGCCGCCGGTGATGAACAGATACCGCGCCATGGGCTTGCAGAATATACAAAACGTGCGGTGATTCGAAGCCTAAAGCGACACGCCGCGATACTTTTTTTCGGGATGTGTTCGAGACTATTGAGATTGCGGCACTTGCGGGCCGGAAGGCGGCGCCGGCGGGGCCGGAACTCCCTCGGCCGGGGGACTTGTATCAGGAACTGGCAGGCTGCTGTCGATGGTAAGACTCTCCAACCTTCCGCCCGGCTCGGAACCTTGTGTGGCGATGAGCGTCAAAAGGATGCTGGTGACGAAAAAGGCGGCCGCCAATACAGCTGTTGCACGAGTGAGAAGGTTGGCCGCGCCGCGCCCGGACATAAAACCGCCGCCTGCGCCGCCGCCGCCGCCGCCGATACCAAGCGCGCCGCCTTCGGAGCGTTGCAGCAGCACCAGCCCGACAAGGGTCGCAGCCACCATCAGATGTATGACCAAAAGCACAGTCGCCATAGTTTTCGTCTCGATTCAAATCGGAAAGTGTTTACGCGGTTCGCTTTTTACAGGAGTGCTTGGATTTTGGCCAGAGCAGATGCGCGGCCCGGTTTTATCAATCCCGTATTCGGCAAATAAACCCTCAAGCCTCAACCCCCGCTCCGCGATGGCGGTTTGGGTTTGCGCCTCGGGAGAGGCACGACCGGGCCTTTTGGCTTCTTGAGCGACTCTTTTTCAAGTTCCGCAGCCTTTTTTTTCCCAAGCCTCTCGGCTTGCGCATTCGACGGTTCGGGCACGCCCAGGCCAGGCAACTGGATTTCAGGGCAGCGAAAACGAATCTGTCCCTCAATAAACAGGAACCGCTCGATGCGCGCCAGTTGTTCCTTGTTCAGCGTAGCGCCGGTATTTTCCGGGCCTTGGTCCATCACCTTTTCTATGCCGGTCTTGGCGAGTTCAGTATGCTCATTGACCAGTTTGACGCAGGCTTCGCTGGACAGGGGTTTTGTTGCCGCATCGCGTTGCGACGCCGCCAGTGCGCTCATGCCAAGAAGCACCGTGGCAATAAGTTTCAATCCGCTCGTCACTGTTTCAACTCACGTCATCGGAGAGAAATTGAGGAATCTTCGGTGGGCTTTAACGAGCCCGGACCCTAACCATTCGGCCAGCGGGTTGCCAGCCAGAATGACAAGATTGCGGACAGACAACGTCAACGGCCTGAATAGACGGAAATGATGCCCCAGAAATCGTCGGCCTTGAGGCTGGCGCCGCCAACCAGCGCGCCGTTTACATTTTCAACGGCCATGAGTTCGGCCGCATTGCCGGGTTTCACGGAGCCGCCATAAAGTATGCGCATGGCCGCGCCCTCATCGGCGCCCAGCCTGCCGGTCAGTTCGGTGCGGATATGCTGGTGAACTTCGCCGACATCATCCAGGGTTGGTGTCAGCCCGGTGCCAATGGCCCAGACAGGCTCATAGGCAATCACCGTGTTGCCGGACACCGCTGCGCCGGGAAGCGACCCTGAAAGCTGTTCGCTCATCACATTGAGGGTTTCACCCTGTTTGCGCTGGGCTTCGGTTTCGCCAATGCAGATTATGGCGGTCAGTCCCGCCCTGTAAGCGGCCTCTGCCTTTGCGCGCACGGCCTTGCTGGTCTCGCCATGGTCGGCGCGACGCTCCGAGTGACCCACTATAACGGCGCTCGCGCCGGCGTCGGCCAGCATTTCCGCGGCGATATCGCCTGTATGAGCTCCCGAAGGGTTGATGTGGCAATCCTGCCCTCCGATCAGAATGGAGTTGCCGTCAAGCGCCGCGGCCAACAGGGCAACAAGTGTGGCGGGCGGGCAAATCATCACTTGCGTCTCGACGGTTTTATTGCCCTCTAGCCGCCTGGCCAGCGCTTCCGCCTCCGAAACAGAAGCTCTCAACCCGTTCATTTTCCAGTTACCAGCGACCAGGGGGCGTGGTTGGTTCATTGTCGGATCTCCGCTGATTCTTATGGAAAGTGTTGAACATAAGAGTGGTTTGGTCTCGACTGCGGGGCGGCATTAACGGACCTGAAGGATGACATTGTACCGCCTTGCCGCGACGGCTCTCGGTCCATATGATGCACCCGCCTGGCAAGCTTGACCAAATCGGGTCACTTTTCAAGGCGCCAACTTAACTAGGGTGAGAAGAACACGCCATGCTTGAAGCACTTCGAAATGCAACCGGGGGCTGGATCGCCAAAATTTTCATCGGTCTTCTGGTGATGAGTTTCGCCGTGTGGGGCGTGGCGGATATTTTTGGCGGATTTGGTGCGACGACCGTTGCTACCGTGGGTAAAACCGAAATCTCTTCCGTAGATTATCAAACGGAGTTTCAGCGTGAAATGCGTTCCCTGAGCACTCGTCTGGGGCGCAATATAAATTTTGAAGACGCCACCAGAATGGGGCTTAACACACAGGTGCTCTTGCGACTTATAGGTGATGCGGCGATTGAATCGCAGGCCAAGTCACTGGGGCTTGGTATCACCAGTAGAGCGGTATCGGGCAGGCTGATGCGCGAAACGGCGTTCAAGGATCCTGAAGGGCGGTTCAGTCAGGAAAAATTTTACCGTTTGTTGCAGGCGAACGGGCTCAGCGAGCAGGAATTTATGATGCGCCAGAACCGCGCGATGATTTTGGTGCAGCTCACGGATACGGTCGCGTCCAGTTCCCGGGTACCCAGAGTTTTACTCGATGTAACAAACAAGTTTCGCAACGAAACGCGGAAATTGCGTTACTTCACCGTGCCGCTGGCGCGCCTGGACGGGATCGCGGAGGCTTCGGTGGAGAAGCTGCGCGACTATTACAATACGCGCAAAAGTGAATTCAGAGCGCCGGAAAACCGGAAAATAGGCATGATTTCCCTTACTCCAGAATCACTCGTCAAGGAAATTGAAGTAAGTGATGCAGATATCGAGGCTTATTTTGAACGGAACAAAGCACGTTATGGCACAGCGGAGCGCCGGGCCTTTCTGCAGATTCCCTTCGCTGATGAAGCTGCGGCCAAAGAAACTTATGAAAAACTGAAAAACGGGGCGGACTTCATGGAAGTCGCCAAGGCGCAAGGGCTCGGCAAGGGCGACATAGAGTTCGCGCTCGTCGGCAAGGGCGGCGTGCCCGACAAAGCCGTGGCCGATGCGATCTTTGCGTTGCCGGAGAATGAGATCAGCAAGCCAATCAAGGGCGAGCTTGCGATCATTGTCGCTAAAGTAACCAAGATCGATCCCGCGGTCGTCAAAACACTTGACGATGAACGCGCAAATATTCGGAAGACCCTGGAGGGAGAACGCACCGCGGAACGCATCCTCGACGCCTATGACAAAGTCGAGGATGAACGCGCCGGCGGCGCGACGCTTACCGAAGTTGCAAGGAAGCTCAATCTGAAATTTACGGAAGTCCCTGCCGTTGACCGGCGCGGACGCGATGCGGACGGCAGGCCCGTTTCGGAAGTGGCGGGCCAGAGTGGTCTGCTGGACGCGATTTTCCAGGCCGATGTGGGGCTTGAAAGCGACCCGGTGGAAACTCCCGATCAAGGGTATATCTGGTTTGACGTGCTTAAAGTGACGCCTGAGCGCCTCAAGTCGTTTGAAGAAGCAAAGATTGATGCGGCCGCCAAATGGCGCGAGAACGAAGAACGGTCCCTGCTGGCCAAAAAGGGGCAGGAACTCGTCGACAAGCTGCGCGCGGGCGAAACATTGTCTCAAGTTGCCGGGACCTTTGACATTGAGGTCAAGGAAAGCAAGGCGCTGAAGCGCTCGGAAAATGCGACTGGCCTGCCGAACGCGGCGCTCCTGCAGGCATTTGCGCTCAAGGAAGGGGCATTTGGTTCGGCTGCCGCAACCGATGGCAAGGGCCGGGTGATTTTTCAGGTGGCCGAGTTAAATCAGCCCGATGTGCTCAACGCAGACGCAACACAGCAACTCAGAAACTCGATCATTCCTGAAATCGGCGACGATTTGATCATGCAATATGTCCGCGCCTTGCGAAGCAGTTTTGGCGTGGATATCAATCAACGCGTATTTGACGATGCAACGGCCGGACGCGCATTTTCCGGGCTGCCCAACAACCATAACAGGTTTTAGTGTAAGCGCCCGGGCTGGATGACGACGATGTCCCAATTGCCCGGCATCGGACGGGTAGAACCTCCCTCTGACCGGTTCTCGAAGACTTACGAGGCTGGAAAGCCGCAGGTCGTGTGGATACGGCTGGTCGCGGATCTTGAAACCCCTGTTTCGGCTTTTCTCAAGCTGGCCGAAGGACGGCCCTACTCCTTTTTGTTTGAATCCGTTGAGGGCGGTGCGGTGCGCGGGCGCTACTCCATCATCGGTTTCGATCCTGATCTCGTCTGGCGCGCCAATGGGGACAAGTCGGAAATCAACCGGACGCCCATGGAGACGTCTGTATATGCACCCTGCGAGGGCGGTGCGCTCGCCGCGCTGCGTGATTTACTTGCCCGGTCCCGGCTTGATCTGCCAGAAGAATTGCCACCCATGGCGGCGGGCGTATTCGGCTATATGGGCTACGATACGATTCGTTTGATCGAACACCTGCCGGGCGGCAATCCCGATCCCATCGGCACGCCCGACGCCGTTATGGTCCGTCCGACAATCATGGTGATTTTTGATGCGGTAACCGACGAAATGACAGCCGTGACACCTGTGCGGCCGGTGGAAGATGTGTCCGCGGAAAATGCCTACAACCGTGCTGCCGAGCGTCTTCGGACGGCATTGCTGCGTCTGGATTCCCCACTGCCCCACTCCGCGCGCCTTGATCGCTCCGCCGTACCCCCGCCCGAGCCAAAATCGAACACTGCACCTGAGGAATACATGGCGAAGGTCGCCCGTGCGAAGGACTATATTGCCGCTGGCGATATCTTCCAGGTCGTGATCAGCCAGCGCTTTTCGGCGCCCTTCACCCTGCCTCCCTTCTCGCTCTACCGGGCGCTGCGGCGGGTAAACCCCTCGCCTTTCCTCTATTATCTCAATCTCGACGGGTTTTCAGTTGTGGGTTCGAGCCCGGAAATTCTGGTGCGCGCCCGTGGCGGCGAAGTCACCATTCGCCCAATCGCCGGCACCCGCCCGCGCGGGGCGACCAAGGCGCAGGACGCGGCATTGGCGCAAGAGCTTCTCGATGACAAGAAAGAATGCGCGGAGCATCTGATGCTGCTCGATCTGGGGCGCAATGATGTGGGCCGCGTGGCGAAAGTCGGGACGATCCGCGTCACGGACAGCTTCTTCCTGGAGTATTACTCCCAGGTAATGCACATCGTCTCCAATGTGGTTGGTGAGCTTGATCCCAAATTCGATGCCATCGATGCTCTGATGGCGGGGTTTCCCGCCGGCACGGTCTCGGGCGCGCCAAAAGTGCGCGCCATGGAAATCATCGATGAGATGGAGTCCGAAAAGCGTGGCATCTACGCCGGCTGCGTGGGTTACTTCTCCGCCAATGGCGACATGGACAGCTGCATCGTGCTGCGCACATCACTGGTCAAGGACGGAGTGATGCATGTGCAGGCCGGCGCGGGCATCGTCGCGGACTCCGTGCCTCAGTCAGAACAAACCGAATGCCAGAACAAGGCCAAGGCGCTGTTTCGCGCCGCCGAGGAAGCGGTCCGTTTCGCGACCGGCTCCAACGAGGGCTGAGGCCTCATGGTGACCCTGTCCCTGTTCCGCCACGCCAAATCGGCCTGGGACAATCTGGACCTTAGCGATTTCGACCGCCCCCTCGCCCCGCGAGGAGAAAAAGCCGCGCCGAGCATGGGAGCCTATATGGCGCGCGAAGGGCTGGTGCCTGATCTGGTGCTGTGTTCGACCGCTAAACGCGCGCTCCAGACTCTGGAGCTTGCTGAAACAGAGTGGGAAATCAAGCCGGAAATACACTATGAGGAGGGCCTTTATCATGCGGGACCCGCCCAGATGCTGCGGTTTTTGCAGGCTCTTCCCGCGAGCAGTGGCCACGCGATGATCATAGGGCACAATCCGGGAATGCATTCATTGGCCGTGACATTATCCGGCGAGGGCGAAGGCGATGCGTTGGACTCCCTCGAAATGAAATTCCCTACGGCCGCGCTTGCTATTATCGAATTTGAGGGGGATTGGAAAAGTATCTTGTCTGGACGAGGATATTTGCAGCGCTTTTTGCTTCCGCGAGAGTTGGCGTCCCGCTGACTTCCCGCTCAGTCAATTTTCGCGGCGACCGCTTCGATTTCGATTTTCAACTCCGGGCGGACCAGCGCTTTAACAATAAAGAACGTTGCGGCCGGCTTGTGATCGCCCATGGTGTGGTCGCGCACATCGAGGAAGGTTTGGACGTCCTCTTTATCGGTCAGATACGTGTTGAGACGGACGATGTCCCGAAGCGTCATATTCGCGGCTTGCAGAATTGCTTGCAGGCGTTCGAAAACCACGACCGCTTGGTCCCTGGCCGACTGCGGCGTAACCCCATCAGGCATTGTGCCCGTCTGTCCGTTTGTGAAAAGAAGGCGCGCTCCGGGCGGCACCTCGACGCCATGAGCGGCGTTTCTGGAATGCGGATAAATCGTATCGAGGACGTGCATCTTCAGCATGGATGTTCTCCTTGATGGCGAGGCAACAATTATATCTCCTGCTTGACTGGTGCGCACGCACAAGGTTTAGAACTACGTCATGCTGACCCTGATCGATAACTATGACAGCTTCACCTACAACCTCGTCCACTTTCTGGGTGAGCTCGGGGCGCAGTGCCGTGTCTACCGCAACGACGAAGTGAGCGTCGACCAGGTGCTGAAGGAAAAACCGCAGGCCATCGTGCTTTCGCCTGGCCCCTGCACGCCCAATGAGGCCGGGATTTGCCTGGAGCTGGTAAAGCGCGCTGCTGGGGATGTGCCGCTTCTGGGAGTATGCCTCGGGCACCAGGCGATTGGACAGGCGTTTGGCGGCAAGGTTGTACGCGCACCCACGCTCATGCATGGCAAACTCTCGACCATGCGCAATACCGGTGCCGGGCTTTTCAAAGGATTGCCGTCCGAGTTTGAAGCAACACGTTATCACTCTCTCACCGTGGAACGCGCCTCGCTCCCCAGCTGCTTTGAGATAACGGGTGAAACGGATGACGGGGTCATCATGGGGCTGCAACACAAAATTCATCCCCTGCACGGTGTGCAGTTTCATCCCGAAAGCATTGCTTCTGAACATGGCCATGCCCTGCTGGCCAATTTTCTCGATCTTGCAGGCATCAAACATAAACCTGCCGAGCCGTTTGATGCGGCCATGGCACTGGCCTAGAAAGCATCGCCCATGACCGGGTTCTCACCATTCATAGCCAAGGTCGCCGAAGGGCAATCTCTAACAGCCGATGAAGCTGCGGAGGCCTTCACCATCATGATGTCCGGTGAAGCGGCCCCGGCGCAGATGGGTGCGTTTCTGATGGGCTTGCGCGTGCGCGGCGAAACGGTCGGGGAGATTACCGGTGCGGTGCGGGCCATGCGCGCCAAAGCCACCGGCGTCGACGCGCCTGGCGGCGCTGTCGATACCTGCGGCACCGGCGGCGACGCCAAGGGCACCTACAATATTTCCACCTGTACGGCCTTTGTTGTGGCGGGCGCCGGTGTGCCTGTCGCCAAACACGGCAACAAGTCGGTTTCCTCGAAATCGGGTTCAGCCGATGTGCTGGCCGCACTCGGCGTCAATCTGGATGTCGGGCCTGAGGTGGTGTCTAAAGCCATCGAAGAAGCCGGCGTCGGTTTCATGTTCGCGCCGAAGCATCATGCCGCCATGCGCCATGTGGCCCCCATACGCGCCGAGCTTGGCATCCGGACCATCTTCAATCTGCTGGGGCCGCTGGCCAACCCCGCCGGGGCGAAGTTTCAGGTGATTGGCGTGTTTTCGCGTGACTGGATTGTTCCAATGGCCGAAGTGCTTGGCAATCTGGGGTCGGAGCGCGTGTGGGTCGTGCATGGCGGCGACGGGCTCGATGAACTCACAACCACCGGCCCGACATTCGTTGCGGAACTCAAAGGCGGCGCCGTCACCACGTTTGAAGTCACCCCTGAGGACGCCGGGCTGCCCCAGGCCGCGCCAGATGATCTGTTGGGCGGCGACGCGCAAGAAAATGCCGCTGCGATTGCCGGTGTGCTGTCCGGCCAGCCCGGTGCGTTCCGCGATATCGTGATCCTGAACGCGGCCGCCGCGCTGGTTGTTTCGGGGAAAACGGAAGGGCTTTCGGAGGGCGCTAAAATGGCCGCCGGGGCGCTTGACGGCGGCGCGGCGCGCAAGGCGCTTGACGGCCTCATAGCGATAACCAACGCTTGATTCCCATGGCCAATGTTCTCGACGAGATAAACACCTATAAACGCGGAGAGATTGCCGCTGCAAAAACCGTCCTTCCACTCGCGGCAGTTGAGGAGCAGGCCCGGGCCGCCTCTCCTGTTCGCGACTTCCTGGCCGCACTGGCGAAAAAAATCCAGAGCGGCGCGCCTGCGCTTGTTGCGGAGATAAAGAAGGCCAGTCCTTCGAAGGGCCTGATCCGGGAAGACTTCAACCCGGCCACCTTGGCTAAGGCCTATGAGAGCGGCGGGGCGGCGTGTCTTTCCGTCCTGACCGATGAGCCCTCCTTCCAGGGTCACCCCACTTTCCTCGGCGCGGCACGGAAAGCCTGCGCCCTGCCCGTCCTGCGCAAGGATTTTATGCTCGACCCCTATCAGGTGCCCGAAGCGCGGAGCTGGGGCGCGGACTGTATCCTCATTATTCTGGCAGGTGTCGGCGATGCGCAGGCCGCCGAGCTTTGCGCCGCCGCGAAGGACTGGCACATGGACGTGCTGGCAGAGGTGCACAACGAGCGCGAACTGGAGCGCGCGCTCACCCTCGATACGCGTCTTATCGGCATCAACAATCGTGATCTGGCCACTTTCGAGACCTCGCTGGAGACAACCCGGCGCCTCGCACCGATGATTCCGCAAGGCCATATTATTGTTTCCGAAAGCGGGATAGGCTCGGCGGAAGATCTGGCGGAACTCGGGAAATCCGGCGTGCGCGCCTTTCTGGTGGGCGAAAGCCTGATGCGGCAGGACGACGTGGAGGCCGCCACGCATACACTTCTCGCTGTCTCAGCCCGCGAACAGGGAACCGCCGCGCAATGACAAAAAAGACCCTCACCCATCTGAATGAGCGCGGCGAGGCGCATATGGTCGATGTGGCGGACAAGGACGTAACGACGCGCATCGCGGTGGCGGAGGGTTTTGTCTCCATGCTCCCAGATACCCTTGCGCTGATCGAGGAAGGCAACGCCAAAAAGGGCGATGTTCTGGCCACCGCGCGCCTTGCCGGGATCATGGCGGCCAAACGGACCCATGAACTCATTCCGCTCTGCCATCCCCTGGCGCTGGCGCAGGTGACCGTTGATTTTCAAATGTCAAAAGAGCCTGCCGGCATCGCCGTCACCGCAATGGCCAAGGTTTCGGGCAAAACCGGCGTGGAGATGGAAGCCCTGACGGCCGTTTCGCTCGCCTGCCTGACTATCTATGACATGGTGAAAGCGGTCGACCGGGGGATGTCCTTCTCGGGCATCCGCCTGATTGAAAAATCCGGTGGACGCTCCGGGCGTTACGTGGCTGAAGGGCGTGAGTGAGCCGCGCGCGTCCATGCTGAGCGTGGACGAGGCGCTCGGCCGCGTTCTTGCCGGTCTTGAGCCGGTGAAAAGTGAAACAGTTCCCCTTGAATCTGGCCATGGCCGCGTTCTGGCGCAAGGCGTCGCCGCATGCATCACCCAGCCGCCCTTCAATGCGTCGGCCATGGACGGCTATGCGGTGCGGGCGGACGATCTGGACAAAATTCCCTGCGATCTGACAGTCATCGGTGATGCCGCCGCGGGGCATCCTTTTGAGCGAAGTGTCGAATCCGGGCAGGCGGTGCGTATCTTTACCGGCGGCGCGGTGCCTGAGGGCGCCGATGCGATCGTCATTCAGGAAGATACCGCGCGCGACGCGGATATTGTCACGGTGAATCAGGCTGCGGAGCCCGGCACTTTTGTCCGCCCGCGGGGGTTCGATTTTTCCGAAGGCGACATTCTGCTTCCGGCGGGCCGCAAAATCAGCGCGCGCGATCTGGCGCTCGCCGCCACCATGAATGTGACGGAATTTGAGGTCCGCCGTAAACCCGTGGTGGCGATCCTGGCGACGGGAGACGAGTTGGTCATGCCCGGCGAAGAGCTGAAACCGGGCCAGATTATTTCCTCGATCCCCTTTGGCCTTGCGGCAATGGTCGAGGCGGCGGGCGGGCGGCCCGAACGCATCGGTATAGCTCGCGACTCATCGCAAAGCCTGAGCGAGCATATTGCCCGGGCCCGCGAGGCCGACATCCTGCTGACCATTGGCGGCGCGTCCGTGGGCGATCATGATCTTGTGCAGGGCGCGCTCCGGAAAGCCGGTATGGATCTCGATTTCTGGAAAATCGCCATGCGCCCGGGAAAACCGATGATGTTCGGGGCGCTGGGGCCGCAGCGTGTCCTGGGGCTTCCCGGCAATCCGGTCTCGGCCATGATATGCGCGAGGATATTTCTCATTCCGATGCTTGAGAAACTGCTCGTGCAGGAACAAAGTGCGGTGGCGGAGAGACCGGCGATGCTGGCCAAAGGCATCGCTGAAAACGGCCCCCGCCAGCATTATATGCGCGCGACATTCGAAAGCGGGCCGGACGGCGCCACACTCGTGCGCGCCGTGCGCTCCCAGGACAGCTCCCTGCTCTCGCCGCTGTCGCAGGCCGACTGCCTCATTGTGCGTGCCCCCGGCGCGGCCGCGGCGGAAGCAGGCGACGCGGTGCCAGTATTGCTGCTGGATTTTTGAAGCAAGCGTCTTGGTGCGGGACACCCCCTTGCGGAACACAACTGGAACATGTATAAATGTTCATGATTTGTCCATATCTGGAACCTAGTTTGATTCGGACACCGCGCATTTGAGG
>QIGN01000008.1 GCA_003228955.1 Hyphomicrobiales bacterium | reverse complement strand
ACGCTTGAGCTCGGCGGCAAGAACCCGATCATCATTTTCCCCGACGCCGACCCGAAAAAGGCCGCCGCCGCGGTCGTGAAAGCGATGAACATGAACCGGCAGGGGCAGTCCTGCTCCTCGACCTCGCGGGTGCTGGTGCACGCCTCGCTGCATGACAAGGTGGCGGAGGAACTGGTCAAGGCCGTCGCCGCCATCCCGGTCGGTTTCCCCTGGCTCAAGGGCGCCGAAATGGGCCCCATCGTGTCTCAGCAGCAATATGACAGGGTGATGAGCTATATCGGCTATGGCAAGGAGGACGGCGCCAGACTGCTGGCCGGCGGCGGTCCGCCCGACGACCCGGATCTTAAAGGAGGCTTCTTCATCGCCCCCACGGTGTTTGACGGCGTGACGCCGCAAATGCGCATCGGGTCGGAGGAAATCTTCGGCCCCGTCATGTCGATCATAACCTGGTCCGATTTCGATGAAATGATCGAGATCGCCAATGGCGTGATGTATGGGCTGACGGCCTCCATCGTAACCAATGATTACAGCGCCGCGATGCGCGCCGCCGAACAGGTGGAAGCGGGCTATGTCTGGATCAATTCGAGCGGCCGCTATCTCGGCGCCCCCTATGGCGGCTGGAAGCAGAGCGGCATCGGCCGGGAGGAGTGCCTGGAGGAGCTGCTGAGTTACACGCGGCTGAAGAACGTCCATATGCGCTGGTAGATACATCTCCGTTCCATGATGCGATGTAAATAACGCCCGGAAACCGGGGCCGCGCCCGGTTGCGCCTTGTCCCAATCCGGAACAAAAGCCGCGCCATGGCCGTGGCATGGGAATTGCACCATTCGTCTAATGTTAACCCGTAAGACGGAGGCTGATCCCATGTCACTCGCCCTGAACCATGACCCTCGCGGTCTCCGCTATATCTGGCAATCGTTCTTCGCGCAAAAACGTGGAAATTCGGGTGGTTTCGGCATCTATTACGCGATCATAACATGCCAGCTTCTGGTGCTCGCGGTTGTTGCGATCCAGACCACCGTGCCGCTGGAGCGTCTGTTCCGCGACACAATCGCCGTGGCGGAGGAGTATCCGGGGTGCTGCAGCGTTTATGACGGACTGATTTCCAACTTCGGTATTCTGCTTTGGTGGGCGGCGGCCTCGATCACCGGATTTGCGGCGCTGACGGCGATAAGCCTGTCATGCCGCCGGTATGATATTATTGCGCTGGCAATGGCTTCGGTTTTTTCGGCATGGCTCGCAATGGACGATCTGTTCATGCTGCATGAAAGCGTGCTCCCGCTCATCGGGCTCACACAGCCCATGACCTACGCGCTCTACGGTGTGCTTGTAACGGTCTATATCGCCTTGTCCTGGCGTGTGATTCTGGTCGCTTCTCCGCTGTTGCTGCTGATGGCGATCACAACGCTGGGAGCAAGTGTTTCCATCGACATCCTGGCGGACCACAATCTGGGTTCCGTCTCGGCCTGGCTCAAGGCGAATCTGCGCATCGAGAGACTGCTTGAAGACGGATTCAAGTTTATTGGTATCGGTTCCTGGTTGTGTCTCCACATGGAGGCCGCCAGGTCGGTCATAACCAATGCCGTCCAGCCCCGGCCGCTGGCGCACGCCATATCCGCCGGATCACAAGGCCAGGAGGGTTGATGGCAATGCCGGTCGCAGCAAATACTCGGGAAAATCTGCCGGCCGGCCGCCTGGCGCCGGAATTCGCCGGGCCGGAAAAGCCGATGCGCGGGCACGCGGGCGGTTCGGGAAACCATGACCTCGACACGGTTCCAAATGCTGAGTGGGATGAAATCATACTGGGCTTTGAAGATGTGTCCTACGATCAGACCGCCGCGTATAGCTGCGCCAGATGGGGTGCGGAAAAGTCCAGCCACCTGCTTGTCCGCGATGGTGAAAATATTGTTGCTGGCGCGCGCGTCGTTGAGATCACCATCCCGGGTCTGCGCAAGGGCCTGGCCTTTGTGAAATTCGGCCCCTTCTGGCGGCGGCGAAACCAAAGCGCCGATCCGGACGCCTATATTTCCGCTCTTGGCGCCCTGACCGAGGAATATTGTGATCGCCGCGGACTGCTCCTTACCGTCCAGCCGAGGCCAAGCCTGGAATTTGGCGCCTTTGAGCAGAAAGCGCTCAAGGCGAAAGGTTTTGTGAACCGCCGCCGTCACGCCGACCAGACGCGTTTTCTGGTCAATCTCTCGCTGGATGAAGACGCGCAGCGCGCAAGCCTTGGCCAGAGATGGCGCAGAAATCTGAAGAAGTCCTCAGGCTCCAAAATGGATATCGGGCTGGTTACGGGCGTCGAAGCTCATCGCCAGTTTCAGGCCCTGCACGTGCATATGATCGGGCGCAAGAAGGACGCTCCCGGCGAAGCGATTGATCTATTGCCCAGTATCGAGAATGAACTGCCTGCGGCTCTGGCGCCGGTAACCGTCATTGCGTCCCATGACGGCAGGCCCGTCGCGGGAGCGGTTATCGCTCTGCACGGGGATACCGCGTATTATGTGTTTGGCGCCTCCAACGCGAAGGCCCTGCCGCTTCGCGCCGGCTTTGCGCTTCAATGGTGGATTGTGCGCTGGCTGTCGGATCGCGGGCTTCGCTGGTACGACCTGGGCGGGACCAGGGGCGCTGACGGGCTGAAACAGTTCAAGACCGGGCTGATCGGCCGGCATGGGTCCGTCATCGAGATGCCCGGAGAATATGACAAGTGGAACAATGATAGCGACCGCATCGCCGCGGACGCGCTGTTCGCCGTGCGCGCGCTATCCAAACAGGCCGCGGGCCTTCGCGGACTGAGATTCTGGCGATGACCGGTTTTCCCGGCACAAAGCTGATGAACCAGTCCGTGGGCCTGACCGCGGCGCGAGTCATCGGGGCCGGGGCCGGTTTTGCCGCCCAGTTGCTGCTCGCCCGGACAATGGCGGCGGCGGATCTGGGGTTGTTCTATATTGTCACAAGCATGGCCATCGTTGCCGGGTCCGTGGCGGCTATAGGATATCCCGGGATCGCCAACCAGTTCATCGTGCGCTACCGGACCCGCGGCGACAAACGCAACCTGGGGGCCTTCATTCGCACCGCCCGGCGCGACACGGCCCTGGCCTCGATACTGGCCGCACTGGGTTGCATTGCCGTCATTACCGCCTGGACGGGTGGTAATCCGCGGATAATCTGGCCGGCCGCGATCGCGGCGCTGGCCATCCCCGCTTTCACGATCCTCAGGGTGAATGGCGGGTTTGCCAATGCGGCTCAGCGTTTTGCGTTGTCATTCCTGCCGGACAATCTCATCCGCCCGGTTCTGTTTCTTGCCGTTCTGGCCCTTATTGTGTCGGTGAACGGTTCGCTCGCCCTGTTGCCCGTTGTCGGTCTGTTCGCGGCGCTTGTGCTCGGCGTCGCCCTGGTTCAAACGCGCGCCATCGGCTGGTCGGGCGGCATCTCCGGGCCGCCCGCCAGCCCTGACAAACGATTGAAAAGGCATTGGCGCAAATCCGGCGGCCGGCTTGTCATACTGTTGCTGATCACGTCTTTGTTTGCCGACCTTTCGATATTGGTTGCGGGTTTTGCACTCGAGCCCGCCGATATCGCCGTCTTCGGTTTGTGCATCAAGATCGCTTTCATGTTCGGCTTTTTTATCCATGTCGCGCACCAGATTACCACGCCGCGCTTTGCCCGGTCGACGCTTGCGCGAAACCAGGACGCAACCAACGAGGTCATCTTCAGGACCAATAGCGTTGCAGTGAGTGCGATAGCCGCGGCGCTGCTGCTGACCTGGCTTGCGGGTGATGAAATTCTGTCTGTTTTCGGCGATGAGTTCCGCGCCGGCAGCACCGTTCTTCTGATTCTTGTCGGAGCCCAGCTTGTCAGGGCGATGGGTGGCCCGGCTTTGCCCCTGCTGATTGCATCAGGCAAGCATGGGCGCGGCATCGGTGTGATAGTGGCGTCGCTGGCGGTGTTCCTGGGGAGCTTTGCCGCGCTGGCGCCTTCCATGGGCATTACCGGCGCGGCGCTTGCGGTTCTCGTGGGCAGCGCACTCTCCAGCGCGGGTCTGGCGGCGGTTGTGCGCCGCGAACTGGGAGTTCGGTGCGATTTCCTGGCGGCCGTCCGGCCCGGCTCTTTCCTCGCGGTTTTCAGCTGGCCACGCGCCTCGGGAGGCAAAGCGTCATGAACGGAGTAGCGCCTGAAAAGTCGGTGCTTATTCTGGGCAACTACCGCCCGACCCTGACCGTCGCCAGAACGCTCAGGGGGGAGGGTTTCCGGGTCATCGTGTCTGACGCCGATCATGGCGACGCCGGAGCCAGATATTCGCGGTTTGTCGATGAAATGTGGGACCATCCGCATCTGGATGAAGAGGGCGGTGCGGCATTCCAGGAGGCCCTGAGCGCATTCCTCGATCAGCGCTCCGACATCACGACGATATTTCCGGTCTCGGAGGAATTTGTCGTCTGGCTGGCCGCGAACGCAGGCGCATTACCGGCGCAAATCATCGTCGTTTCGCCCGAGCCGAGGCAGGTGGATTTGTGTCTCGACAAGAAGAAAATGCTCGAGTTGGCATCACGGGCCGGTGTCGAATGCGCGCCCTTCGCGGTCGCCGGCACGCTGGAAGAACTCTACGAACGGTCAGAGAAAATCGGCTATCCCGTCATCGTGCGCCCGTTCAGCCATCTTCACCGGCTGGGACACAAGAAGGCCGTCATCTGCGCCAATCGCGAGGAGCTTGCCGCGATCTTTCCCGCCTGGCCGGCGGGGCAGCCTGGCCTGCTTTTGCAGCGCTATGTCTCCGGGATCCGGCATAACCACTATTTCATCGCCGTCGATGGCGAAATCCTCTCGCTTCTCGAGACAAGGATCACCCGGACCGACCATCTCGATGGGACCGGGCTTGCCACCGAGGGCACGCATGTACCCGTTTCGGAAGCGTTCGAGCGCGATTCAAGGCGTCTGGTTCGCGAAGTCGGCTATACGGGTATCGGTCTCATTCAGTTTGTCCGCGATGCTGAATCCGGGGAGGTGACGTTTCTTGAGCTCAATCCGCGCACGGTCGGAAGCCACCGCTGCGCCGAAGCGGTCGGGATGCCGCTGACGCGGGCGGCGCTGGAGCTGGCCCGTGGCAACGCCGATCTTGGTCTGGACCCGGCACACCGTTACCCGGTGGGCACCGTCTATGCCTGGGTGAGCGGCGATCTGTACGGAATGAAGGAAGCGATATCGCATGGAGAGATCGGCATGGCCGGTGTGATGACGTGGGCATTCCAGGCGATCCGGTCAATGGCCAGAGCGCGCATTCATCTGATGTTTTCATGGCGCGACCCGCTGCCGGCGCTCGCCCTGCTGGTGCGTCAGAGCGCCCGCGCTCTGACGCCGGCATCCTGGTCCACGAAGGAACCGCGGGGCTCCTCGCCCCGCTCGGAAGCCGGGATCGGCTTTGCCGGGCCGCGTTAACGATATACCAACTCAGTTCCGAAACCATTGCATTGGTTCGCGGGTGTAGCTCAACGGCAGAGCTACGGTCTTCCTGGCCGTGTGCACAGGTTCGACTCCTGTCACCCGCTCCAATTTTCCTGAATGAAATCCGGTTTATTTTCTCGGTGGAACGTAGTTGGCCAGCCGCTCCGCATAGGTCATCGGGCGGGCAGTATTTCCCAGAAGCAATGGTTCGTCATCATCGCCTTCGCTTGTGACGCCGGAAGAACAGTCATGCAGGACGGACAGGCTCTCTTCGCTGGCGGGGGACAGAAACGAAACCCCAGCCATTTTGTCATTGCGCCAGACGATCTTTCCGTTCAGGGGCAAATCAAAGCGTTCCGGCACGAGTTGAATGAGATCAGGCAGCTCATGTAGCTGGCTGGTGATGATCAGGCAGCCAGTCGCGCTGATATCACGGATAATGCACTTGATATTGAATGAATCATTCGCATCGGAGGCGAACGCCTGCACGCATACCTTCTTGCGCACTTCGGATCTGTTGTCGACATCACTCATTGGCCCGGCCGATGAAAACCTGCAGGTATTCTGGGTGAATGGAGTTAATGTTTTATAAAATTGCCCCGGGCGCCTGACCGGCTGCGCACATTGCCCCCGGCGATATTCGTCCGTGCACGTAGCGGCGGGCTTGTGTGCGGGGCGTCGATAGTGGTGGAAACACGCCCCCTCTTCCAGCTACACTGGCGGCCTCAGTGAAAAACCATCCTGCGGCCTCGCAAGCCATGAAACGATGATTGCGGGGCGCTACGCGTAAATTTCGGGAGGAAAAGATGAACAGAATTCTGAATACCCTGGTCTTGTCAGCGGCGGCTTTCAGCGTGTTGGGCGCGAGTTCCGCCCTGGCGCAGAAAATCCCCTGCAGCACCGCCAAGCTGATTGTGCCGTGGAAAGCCGGCGGCGGAACCCATGTGATCTTCTCGATTTTCGAGAAGACCATCCAGAACCTTGACGTCACGCCAAAAATCAAGGTGGTCACCATTCCCGGCCAGGGCGGCAACAAGGGCGCCAAGGAAGCAGCCAAGGCCAAGCCCGATGGCTGCACCCTGTTCGCCATCCACCAGAGCGCCATCACCAGCTATCTGAACGGCCGCATAAAGTTCCAGTTCGACAATTTCGAAACGGTGTCGCTGCTGACATCGACGCCGGATATTGTCGGCGCCGCGGGCTCCGTGCCGTGGAAAGACCTCAAGGGACTGGAAAAGGCGGCGAAAGCCGCGCCCGGGACCATTCTCACCGGCGCGACCTTTGGCTCCACCAGTCAGTTCATGTGGCTTCTGCTTGAAGACCTGACCGGCATGAAGTTCAAATATGTGCCCTTCGACGGAACCCGCCAGCGCATGACCGCGCTGTTGTCCAATGCCATTCAGCTGGGCACGCTGAATGTGGCATCGGGGCGCAAATACATGGAGTCGGGCGAGCTCAAGGCGTTTGGCATCGCCGCCGCGGAACGCTCCAAGCAGCTGCCCAATCTGCCTACGCTCAAAGAGCAGGGCATCGATCTCATTTATGCGCTCAAGCGCGGGATCGTCGCGCCCAAGGGCACGCCCAAGGGCGTGGTCGACCAGTGGGCGGCAATCTTCAAGAAGGCCGCCGAAGACCCCGATCTGCTGAAGCAGATGGACGCCAAGGGCACGAAAATCGAATGGGTCGGCCCCGCGGATTACAGGGCCTGGGCCAAGAAGACCTATGCGGATCACGAGAAGGTCGCCGTCAAGATCGGCATGTACAAGAAATAGGCTGACCTTAAGTCATGACCCAAGCGCCCGGGCTCGTTTCTGGCCCGGGCGCGCATTCCTCGGTTTTTTGTTTTGGGGGGCAAAGTGAGCCGGATAAACCGCGATACGGTTATTGCAATCGTCTTGCTGTTGTTCAGCGGCGTGTTCTTCTGGGCCAGTTTCGATATTCGCCAGCCCGATTATGGCACCTTGAGTCCCGCCGCCTGGCCGCGTGTGATCATCGCGGTGCTGGCGGCGCTGTCGTTCGTCTATCTCGCGCAATCGATCAGACGCGGACCCGACGAGGCTCCCGCCGGGGAACCACCGGTTCGCGGCATCGGCGACTGGTTCCGTAAATGGCGCAACGTGCTGTGGTGCTTCGTCCTGTTTTTCTTCTATCTGGCCTCGCTGCCGGTTCTGGGCATGTTGATCGGGGGCATCGCCTTCGTGTTCCTGCTGCTCAATGTTCTGGGCGGCTGGAGTGCGGAAAAACTCGCTTTGCACGCCGCCGTGGCGGTCATTTCCATCGGGTCCATGTGGAGCCTGTTCACCTTCGGGCTCGGTGTTATCCTGCCCACGGGCATTATTTTCAATCCATTCGGATGAGGGAGCCGGGGGCATGATTCTTGAAAACGTCATGCTTGCCTTTGGCGAGATACTGACCCTAAAGACGCTGCTGCTCATGATGACCGGCGTTGCGGCCGGGCTGCTCGCGGGGGCCATCCCCGGCTTCACCATTGCCATGGCGGTGGTGCTCACCCTTCCCTTCACCTTCAACATGCCGCCCTCGCAGGGGCTCGCGACCATGGTTTCGGTTCTGGTCGGCGGTCTTTCGGGGGGGTTGATGGCGGGAATCCTGACGGGCATTCCCGGCACGCCATCGTCGGTGGCCACCACCTTCGACGGCTTTCCCATGGCGCGCAAGGGCCGGCCCGGGCTGGCGCTGGGGCTTGGCGTGTGGTCGTCCTTCTTCGGCGGCATCATCTCCGCCATCCTGCTGATGACCTTCGCGCCCCAGCTTGCGCGCATCGGTCTTGAATTCAACCCGTGGGACTATTTCATGCTGGTGATGTTCGCGCTGACAATCACCGCCAGTCTGGCCGGCGCCAACATGATCAAGGGGCTGATCGCGGGAGTTCTCGGCCTGCTGGTGCGCACCATCGGCGAGGACGAGGCGATCGGCATGGCGCGGTTCAATTTCGGTAATGACGCCCTGCTCCAGGGATTCAATTTCATCGCCGTGCTGATTGGCCTGTTTGCCTTCAGCCAGCTTTTGAGCGATGTGCGCGACCCCAAACTTGCGCGCAAGTCGCTGATGGAGCGGACCTCGATGCAGGTACGTATCGAGCATCTGCACGCGCTTCGCGAGATTGCGAAGCGCTGGACCAATGTGCTGCGTTCCGCCTTTATCGGCACATTCACCGGTATTCTTCCCGGCGCCGGCGGGTCGGTCGCCAATATTCTCGCCTATGATCAGGCCAAGAAGGCGTCGAAGACCCCCGAAGAATTCGGCACCGGCACCCCCGACGGCATTATTGCGCCCGAAAGCTCCAACAACGCGGTGGAGGGCGGTGCGCTCATCACCATGATGGCGCTCGGCATTCCCGGCGATGTCACGACGGCCGTCATGCTTGGCGCGCTGCTGATACATGACGTGGTGCCGAGCCCGTCCTTCATCTCCGATGAGCCGGTGCTGGCTTACTCCATATTCCTCGCTTTTTTTCTGGCCACCTTCATGATGCTGTTTCTCCAGTCCTTCATGCTGCGGGTGTTCATTCTCGTGACCCGTGTGCGCATGTATGTGCTGGCGGGCGTCATCCTCGGTTTCTGCGGGATCGGCGTTTTCGCCATCAACAATGTCGAGTTCGATTTGTGGACCCTGCTGTGGTTCGGCATCCTCGGCTTTGTCATGCGCCATTTCGGCTTTCCCCTGGCGCCGATGATTCTCGGCGTGGTGCTCGGCAATATCGCGGAGCTGAATCTCTCGCGCGCCATGGCCATCACCACCGACCTCAGCCCGTTCGTGACCCGGCCCTGGTCGCTGTTTTTCCTGATCATCGCCGTTTTCTCCGCCTTCTTCCCGGTCTTTCAGGAACAGCGGGGCAAGAAGGCATGGACGCGGTATTACCCGGCGGCGCTGGCCACCTGCGCCGCCCCGCCGCTGTTCATGATGGGCGGTCTGGTGCGCCCAACGATTGGCACGGTGCTGCTGTTTCTGGCGGCTTATCTGGTGTATCAGGCGCTGCAAAAACGTTCGGCGGCATGAATTCAAAGCGCCGTTAAATTCGGAAAACAAATGGTGATGGTCGGGGCGGGACATGTGGAGCGCTGAGGTTCTGGCGCTGGTGTTTGCCGCCTTTCTGCTCGGTGGTCTGGTCAAGGGCGTGCTGGGCTTCGGCCTGCCGATTGTCGCGCTGGCAATCCTTGCCGCGACATTGGGGCTGAAGCAGGCGATTGCCCTGATGGTCGTGCCCGCGATCGTCATGAATATCTGGCAAGGCGCGGTTGGCGGCGCGTTTCTCGCAATTCTAAGGCGCAGTTGGAGCCTGCTGCTGCCGGCCACGGCGTTTATCTGGGCCGGGGTCGGTATTCTGGCGGGTATTGATCCGAAAATACCCACCGGGCTGCTCGGGGTTCTGCTCATCCTCTATGCCATGCACGGCCTGACCCGGCCCCAGTTGACGCCGCCCCGGACCTGGGAAGTCTGGCTGAACCCGCTGGTGGGCGTGTTTACCGGGATCGCCTACGGGCTCACCGGGTCGATGATGGTGCCGGGGGTGATTTATCTCCAGGCGCTGGGCTGGGACCGCAACACACTCGTGCAGGCACTGGGGATCACGTTTCTTTTGACCACAACGGCGCTCGCCATTTCCCTGGCCGGGCACGGTCTGCTGCCGCGCGATCTCGGTCTGCTTTCCGCGCTGGCGCTGCTGCCGACCGCGCTTGGCATGTTTTTGGGCCAGCGTTTCCGCCATCGCATTTCCGAGGATCTGTTCCGGAAAATCTTTTTCTGGGCGCTTCCCGTGGCCGGGCTCTATATGATTGCGCGGGCAATTGTCTGAGGCGTTTTGGTAAAGTAATCCACGCCACCCGCTCCCCCTTTCCCGGCCACCCCAAGGGTACACTCACGGGGTGGCCGGGAAAGGGGGAGCGGGTGGCGTGGAATTGCGGTTTCAGGAAAAACCGCTTTTGATAAAGCGAGGAAAACACATATGGGAGACAGCATGACCCCGCCTCTGCGCCTGGCCATCGCGGGTCTTGGCGCCATCGGCATGAGCGTCGCGCGCCATGTGGACGGCGGCGCGGTGGAGGCCATGTCGCTGGTGGCGGTGTCCGCGCGCGATCGTGCAAGAGCTCAGGAGCGTCTGGCGGAGTTTTCCCGTCCGCCCGATGTGCTTCCCCTCGAGGCTCTGGGCGAGGCCGCCGATGTGATCGTGGAATGCGTCCCGGCGGCGCATTTCATGGAGGTCGCGGTGCCTGCGCTGTCCAGCGGGCGCATCTTCATGCCGCTTTCGGCCGGCGCACTTCTCGAACATATGGAATTGATTGAACTGGCGAAGCAGAAAGGCGGGCGCATCATTGTCCCCACCGGCGCGCTTATCGGCCTCGATGCGGTTCGCGCGGCGGCCTCGGGCGGCATCACTTCGGTCAAGCTGGTAACGCGCAAGCCGCCGGCGGGGCTGAAAGACGCCCCCCATGTTGTCGACAATGGCATCCCGCTCGACAATCTGACCGCGCCAAAACTGCTGTTTTCAGGCTCCGCGCGCGACGCCGCCAAGGGGTTTCCCGCCAACCTCAATGTGGGCGCGGCGCTGGCGCTCGCGGGCTGCGGGCCAGATAAAACGCAGGTGGAGATCTGGGCGGACCCGGAGGTAACGCGCAACGTGCAGAGTGTCACGGTGAAAAGCGCCTGCGCCGATTTCACAATGACCATTGAAAATGTCCCCAGCGACGACAATCCGCGCACCGGCCGGATTACCGCACACAGCGTCATCGCCGCGCTTCACCGCCTGACGGACCCGCTGGTGGTCGGCAGCTAGAACAGGTTATCCATTCTGCCATTTGAACCTTTTTCTCCCCCGCCGCGACTAATCGGCAGGAAGGCAAAAAAGGAGCTGCAAAGATGGTACAGGATTTAAACACAACCAACGCTCTGTTCATCAAACCGATGATCGTGTTGCTCATTCTAGCCGGCTATTTCGCCGGCCTGTTCAATGGGGCGATCTAATATCGAGGATTGAATCCGGCGCAATCCGCGATACATTGCGCAGGACATGAGTCCACTTGATCTCAACATCGAATACAATGCCCGCAGGACGGTCCTCGACCATGAGGAGATTTCCGCGCGCTGGGATGAGAGGGCTGCCGTCTACCGCGATGAAGCCGCCTGCGAGCTGGACATTGCTTACGCGGGCACCGAACGCTCGAAATATGATTTCTTTCCCGCGCCCGGCGCCGGTCCCGGCACCCCGCTGGCGGTTTTTATTCACGGCGGATACTGGCGCGCGCGCAGCGCCAAGACCTTTTCGCATATCGCCAGGGGGCTGAATGCGCGCGGCATCTGCGCCGCAATTCCCTCTTACGATCTGGTGCCCAATGTCACGGTTCCGCAGATCATCGACCAGATGCGCGTCTTTCTGGTGAAACTGTGGGAGAAAACAGGCAGATATCCGGTGGTCGCGGGGCATTCGGCCGGCGGGCATCTTGCCAGCGCCATGCTGGCCACCGACTGGAGCGAAATCGAAGGCGCGCCCGAGGCCCTCGTCACCTGCGCCTTTGCCCTGAGCGGCATTTTTGATCTCGAACCCATCCTGAAAATCGATGTCAATGACGATGTGCGCCTCACGCCGCAAAGCGCCCGCGAAGCCTCGACCCTGCATTGGCCCAGCCCGCGCGATGGCCTGAAACTGGTCGCGGCGGTCGGCGCACTGGAGAGCGAGGTGTTCAAGGAGCAATCGCGCCGGGTTGCCGAAGTGTGGGGCGGCCGGGGCATGGCCTGCGACACTCTCGAAGTGCCCGGCTGCCACCATCTGTCGGTTGTCGACGCGGTATCGACGCCGGACCATATGCTGTTTGAACGCCTTGTTGCCACGATTGAATGCGAAGCCGCGCGCACGGCAAGAGGATAATCATATGGAATGCAGCGCCCGCGCGGCCGCACGGCTATTGATGGCGATACTGGTGCCGGGAGGAAGCGCGGTGCTTCACGCGGAGCCCGCGGGGGCCCAAACGCGTTATGAGCGTTTCGTGAAAAGCTTCTGGGTCTCCGCGCGCAAGGCCGGTGTGTCGCGCACGACTTATGACAAGGCCTTTGCCGGGCTGACGCCGGACCCCGAGGTCGTGAAGAAAAACGCCTTCCAGCCCGAATTCAAGCTCCCCGCCTCGCAATATCTGGTGGCCGCCGTAACCGACACCCGGGTCAAGCTCGGCAAGGAGCAGGCCGAAAAATACAAGACCGAACTCGACGCCATCGAAAAGCGCTGGGGCGTCGACCGCTATGTGCTGCTGGCCATCTGGGGCATGGAAACAAATTACGGAACCTTCATGGGCAAAATGAACGTCATCCGCTCGTTGTCCACGCTGGCCTACAAAGGGCGGCGCGCCAAATTCGGCCGCGGCCAGCTCATAGCCGCCTTGCGCATGATGGAGCGGGGCGTCGTGCCGGACGGCCCGATGCTGGGCTCATGGGCGGGCGCCATGGGCCACACCCAGCTCATCCCCGTCAACTATCTGAAATTCGCCGTGGATTTTAATGGCGACGGCAAGCGCGACATCTGGAACACTCCGGCGGAAGCGCTCGCATCGACGGCGAATTTTCTCGGCAAACAGAAATGGGCACAGGGCAAGACCTGGGGCTATGAGGTGAAACTTCCCGGCAGGGTCGGCAAGGGCTATTCGGGCCGCCGCCGCTCGCGCAGCCTCGCCAAATGGGCCGCGCTCGGCGTGAAGCGCGTGAAGGGCGCCAAATATCCCCGCCCCGGGGACCGCGCCTATCTTTACCTGCCCATGGGAACAAAGGGCCCCGCCTTCCTTCTGCTTGACAATTTCCGGATCATCATGCGCTACAACGCGGCCCATACCTATGCGCTGTCGGTGGGGCATCTCGCCGACCGTATCCGGGGCGGACCCGCTTTTGCGACGCCGTGGCCCGACGGCGCACGTGCGTTCACCGAGGAGGAGCGTTTCGAGATACAGCGCGGTCTTCTCGCGCGCGGTTACAAAATCGGCGATGTTGACGGCATTGTTGGCTCCAAAACCCGTGCGGGCATTCGTGCGCTGCAAAAGGAAAAGGGCCTGAAGGCGGACGGCTTTCCGACATCGGAGATATTGGAGATTCTGAGAAAGGCCCCCAAGTCATGACAATCATCAGAATCATCTTCAGCACCCTGATGCTGATCGTGGTCGGGGGCTTTCTGGCGCTTTCGACCCTGGACGAGACGATACGCCCCGCGCCCGCGCCGGTGAAGTTGAGCGGTTTTACGGAAATCCCGACAGGCTTCGCGCATAAATGGAGCCGGACCACCCATCCCTTTACCGGGGCCGCGGTCATTGATGTGGACGGCGACGGCGCGCCTGAAATTTTCGTCGGCGGCGGCGAAGGGCAGGACGACGCGCTGCTGCGCTACCGCGATGGAAAACTGGTGGCGGACAGCCCCGATGCGGGTCTGTCGGTCAAGGCGGCCACCTATGGGGCAACGGCGATCGATCTCGACCGCGACGGCGATACCGATCTGATCGTGGCGCGCAATGACGGTGTGTATCTCCATCTCAACGAGGGGGGCAGATTTTCCGCGCGCAAGCTCCCCATCGATTTTGGCCCCGGCGAAGTGCCGTTTACGGT
>QIGN01000053.1 GCA_003228955.1 Hyphomicrobiales bacterium | reverse complement strand
AGCCCCCTGCCCTGATGACTGTCCGCCACTCGCACGGCCTCGATCAGGGCGCGGCGTCCCCCTTCAAAACTCAGATTGGCGATAAACGTGACCTGCACGCAGCCAACAACTTCCCCCGCATCCTCCGCCACAAGCACCATATTATTGGGGTCCGCCTCGATTTCCCCGAAGGCGTCTTTGTAGGCTTGAATGCCTGCTCCGGCCGGTTCCCGGGTTGCGCCCAGCGGATCATCGGCCAGCAGCGCCACGATCACCGCCAGATCGCCTTCGCCGGCCAGTCTGATGGATACAGGTTTCAAGGAGCCCTGGCAGGCTTCGACGCAGTCGTAAACCGGGCGCGGTCCGGCACCGGCACTTCGGTGACGGAAGTGGTCCACTGAGCCTGGGCCGGCTGGCGCGGTGCGGGCGGCTCCAGCACCAGCACATCTATCTTGTCTTCAGCCGCCGTGTCCGCCGGGGCTAACAGTAGCGGGGAGGCGGGAGCGCCGTCCGTGGCCGCGTCATTCGCGAACCAGCGCTTTTTGCGCACCGCGTCGTCGAGATCGGGATAGTCAACCGGCAGGTTCAGATACAGCGCGGTCAGGCGCCCGGTCGCGGCAAGCAGCACATAGCCGGACACCACATGGTCGCGTTGCGCGCGCGCCAGCGCCACCTCGCCATTGATCAGCTCGCGCTGGGCATCAAGAACCTCGAACAAGGCACGCTCCCCGACATTGACCTCTATCCTGACACCCTTGAGGGCCTCGCGGGCCGCCCTGACCTGCTGACGCGCGGCTTTGATACGCGCCCGCGCGGCATGAAGCTGCTTCCAGGCATCAATGACATCCGCCCGCGTGCGGCGCCGCGAATCGGTGACCTCATAGCTCGCTCCGGTTTCCCTCGCCCGCGTCTGACGGACCCGCGAACGCAGCTCGCCGCCCCGGTATAGCGGCATCTTCAGGCGCACGAAGAGCGAGGATACCTGTTCCTTGTCAATCACCTCAGACGGGTTGTTGTCGATACCATGGCTGAGTTCGAGCGAGAGCGACGGCAGCAGCGCGCCATAGGCTTCCCGTTTGGCCCTGCGCGCGGCTTCCTGCTGATGCAACGCGCCTATAATGGCCGGGCTGGTGCTTTCCGCTACGCCCAGTGCCGCCTCAAGGGTGGGCGGCAGCATCCCGCGCGGCGCGCGCGGCGTGGTGAGTGCACCTGGAGGTTGCCCGACAATCGCCTCAAAGCTCGCCTCGCTGGCGTCCACGTCCGCCTGCGCCTGGGCGAGATCCGCCTTGCCCTCGAACAGCCGTGTGCGCGCCTGGGCGACATCGGTCCTGGACAGATCGCCGGCCTTGTAACGCGCCTTTGAGGCTTTCAGTTCGGCATTGAGGGAGCGAACATTACCCCGCCTGAGTTTCACGATCTTGCGGTCCTGGACCACATCCATGTAGGCGGTGGCGGCGTCCAGCAGGACACTTTGCTCGCGGTTGTGCAGTTGCGCCCCGCCCGCCCGCACTTCAGCTTTTGCACGGCGCGTGCCGTTTCGTGTCTGAAAGCCCCGGAACAGGGGCTGGGTCAGCGTCAGGGCGTAACCGTCGCTATCGGTCTTGCTCGTAGGCGAGGCGGAATTGAGCCGGCTTTGTTCACCGCCTCTGTAAGCATCCAGGGAAATATCCGGCAGCCTCTTGGCTCGCTCCAGCTTGATGTTTTCCTCATCCGCGCGCTGGCGGGCGCGTTCCGCATCGAGCCCCGGATTGCCGGCAAAAGCACGGGTAAGAGCCTCATTCAGAGTCTGCGAAAGCACCGGAACCGTACCGGAAACCAGCAGCGCCAACACGAGCGAACAGCATGTGAGGCGAGCCGATACACAAGCCACATTACGGAACGAAACCGCCCGTCCCCGTGAACAGCACCCCCGCACGGCACGCAAGAGCTTCCGGTTCAACTGCATTTGCTGTTTCCGTCTGTGACCCTGTTGCACGCCGGCTCAACGGAACGCGCCGATTCTCTATTGGGAACAGCATGTTGTACGTCTCTTAATGTAACGTTAACCGGCGTGCTAATGCGGGACATTCGCCGGAATGAAGGCAGACGGGATTACTTCGAATACACAACATCTATCGCTCTGAAAAGCCAATGTCGAGAGAACGGTAGACCGGCTTCAGGAGGTATCTGACGAGCGATTTGGAGCCCGTGATGATATTGGCTTCCGCGACCATACCTGGCTGGATAAGGCGCCGCCGGTTTCCCTTACCGACAAAGCGCTGGTCGAGCGCGACGACAACCTTGTAATAGGGTTTGCCATCCTCGTTTTTGAAGGTGGAAGCGGAAACGACGTCAATCTTGCCGGTGATGGTACCGAACACATTCGGGTCGAATGTCGAGAGTTTGACCTCAACCTTGTCGCCAACCTTCACATGGCCAATGTCCTTGGGATCGATGCGCACCTCGGCGACAACGCTTGAATCGAGAGGGACGACCTTTGCAACCAGATCGCCAGGCCGCACCACCTCGCCCGGCGTTTTCTGCGCCAATTCCTGTACGATGCCGCGGATGGGTGACTTCACGGCCAACCGGTCCACGCGGTCCTCATATTTGCTGATTTGCTGCTCGAGTTCGGCAAGTTCCATGGAATATTTGGAGCGTTCCTCGTTGAGCTGTTTAAGGCTTTCCGCCTTGCTTCCCTCGAGTACGCTTTTTGCCTCGTTGAGTTGTTCCCTGGCGGATTCGCGCCGTCCGGAAATGGAGAAATGCCGCGCCCTGGCGTCTTCCAGGGATCCCTTGGCCTCCAGGTACGCGCGGCGCGATGTGTATCCGGATTTCAGCAGATTGGCCCGGATCGCAAGCTGCTCCTTGTTGATCTCTATCTGGCGGGACAGACTTTCCGCCTCCAGTTTAGCCGCCTCGAATTCTGCTTGGCGCTGCAAGACCCTGGCCTTTGCGGCGCGCAATTCCGAAGATATCTGATTGCGTTTGGAGGTGTAGACCTGAAGTTGTTCGGCGGCCAGACCGGGATAATCTTTCCCGGTCTCCAGGAGGGCGGGCTCTCGCTCGTCGATGAGCGCGCTCAACGCCTCCTTCTGCAGGCGCAAATTCGCCGCCCGGATTTGGAGCTGATTGAGATCGCTGGCGGCTGATACCAGGCTCAGATGCATCAGCACCGTACCGGCTTCGACCTGCTGCCCTTCACGCACTTCAATGCTTGCGACCTGCCCGCCTTCCAGGTGCTGGATGGTCTGGACATAGCCCGAAGGCATGATTTCGCCCTGGCCGATGGCCAACTCGCGCATTTCGGCGAAAGACGCCCAAACGAGCGCGGCCACAAACAGCATGCAGAACAGGTTGGTGAGCTTCCCGAACATATGCGGGATGCGTCCATCTTCCAGTTCCGCAGGCAAAGTGAAGCGCTGGCCCCGGATATCTGGCTCGCTGCTCCAGCTGGGCTGCCACATACCGCACTCTCCAAATACTCTTTGAAGCAGAATTGGGGGCAGCGCTTAAGAATTAGCTAACTTTCCTCTCCTGCATCTGTTCGAGGAGCGCGGGAACAACCTCGTCTGGAGGCCCGTCGGCGGCAATTTGGCCGCGATCAAGAACGACAACCCGGTCGGCGCAGCGCATGTGGCTTGGGCGGTGCGTGACCAGAAGAACCGTGGCGCGGCCGGACAAACTCTTGATTTTTCTTATGAAGGCCTCGTCTCCAGCCCTGTCAAGCCGCCCGCCCGGATCATCCAGCAGGTAAATGGGACATTCCTTTACATAGGCACGGGCGAGTATCAGCTGTTGCAGCGTTCCATCGGTCCAGGCCCGCTGATCGACGGTTCTTATCCGCGTATCCAGGCCTTCTGGAAGTGATTTGACGAAATTGTCCGCGCCAGCTTCCTCGAGCGCCTTCATCATCGCTTCGCGCGTGGCTTCCGGATCGGCCAATTTCAGATTTTGCGCCACCGTGCCGTAGAAGACATCCAGCGCCTCGGGCACATAGGCCACCGCTTGCCGGTATTCGGCTGGATCGACCTGCCGCAGATCGAGCCCATCGGCGCGCACGGCGCCCATTTGCGGGCGGTACAGGCCTGCCGCCAGCTTAAGCAACGTGGATTTACCGGCGCCTGAATTGCCGGTGATTGCAACCACCTGTCCGGCGGGAATATCGAGAGTTACGCCGCGCAGCACGGCTTCGGACTGAGCGGAATAGCGGAAACCCGCCTCGACGATGGATATGTTGCCATAATATTTGCGGCCTACCGTCGCCATCTGGTTGGCACGGCGCTCGGGCTGCATCCGCATCAGATTGTTGATCTGTTTCATCGTGTCTATGCCCTGCCCGATCTGGTTGAGCCCCAGAAAAATGGACTGGATGGGCGAAAGCAGCCGCCAGACAAGTGCAATAACGGCAATCAGTGCGCCAACGCTCAGATTGCCGTCAAGCGCCATCACCGCACCGTAGGAGACCGTTGAGATACCGGTCACCATCACCAGCATCTGCGATGCGGTCTGCAGCATGGTGTTGAATTGCTGTGCCTTGAACTGGCGCAGCAGATAGTTACTGAACAGCTCCTTGCAGCGCTCAATCCAGATTTCCTCTGCGCCATTCTCACGCACGGACCGGCGCTTGTCGGCAAGCTCCATGGCGAAATCACGCACCCGGGTATTGGCATCTCCGGCGAGACGGGTGCGGCGCCGGGTAAGGGGAACTGTCGCAATCGCCGCGATCAGGAAAAGGACGAACAGGGCCAGGGGGATGAAGCCAAGCGGGCCGCTGATCAAAAAAATGGTGCCGAGAAATACGAATACGAATGGGAGATCCGTGAGCGCACTGCCAAGCTGCCCAACGAACAAATCGCGGATACTGGAGAATTGCTTCAGCCGGGAAATCTGCGCCGAAATAGGAGCCGTTTCTGTCATCGCCAGCGGCAGATTAAGCAACTGCTGCATCGCGGCGATGGTGACCAGACTCTCGAAGCGGGCGCCGAGAAAGGCGATAACGCGTGCGCGAACCGCGCGCAGTCCCATCTCGAATGCCACGAGCAGGAGTATCCCGGTGAGGAAGTAAACCAGCGTCATCGGCGATTTCGCCCCGATCGCCTTGTCATAGACGTTCATGACGTAAATCGGAACTGTCAGCGCCAGTATGTTTATGGCGAATGCCAGAGCAAAAACGGTGGCAATGGACCTCCGGAACCGGCCGAACGCATATTGCACCCAGCCATGCTTGTGTATGGTTTCAAAAATATCATCGCCCTTGATGGGCGATACCAGATAGACATCGCCCGAGGTCCCATCCGCCGGCATCTGGACCACGGATTTCTTCATGCCGTCGAAGGTGAGCAAACTTCCGTCCGGCTCAATGGCAAGGATAACCGAAACCCTTTCTCCGTCCTCCTGGCTGAACAGGCAGGGCAGCATTCCCGGCCTGATATCGGAGCGCCTGAATGAGCGATGCGTGGTGCGGTATCTGATCCGCGCCAGCAGGGCGCGCAGATCGTCAATGTCGTGGAGCGGCTCGAGATGAGGCAGCGCCTCCATCAGATGCCTTTCCTGCCCGGACCACTCAAGCGCCAGGAGGAGCGGCTTCAGGCAAGCCGCCGCCGGTGTTGAGTCATCGAGCCTGGCCAGTTTGTCCGCGCCCAGGGCAGACCCGAGCCGGCCCTGCAATTCATGCACGCGATTGCCGCTTTCGCCGGGATCGGGAACAGAACCCGCGGTTGAACCGGCGGCGCCTCCCGCCGTTTCCGGTGTGCCCGGCGCCGTCATGCCGCCGATCCTTGCCGGGACGCATGGGTAGCGCTGCTTTCTCCGCTCTCATTCTGCGACTCCAGCCTGCCGTCCTTGAGCGCATAGATTTTGTCGGAAATAGCAAGAAAGGACGGCCGGTTGGAGACAATGATCGCCGTCATCGTGCCCTTGAGGCTCATCAACCCTTGACGAAGTGCCGCGTCGCTCTGGAAATCGAGTAGGGAATTCGCCTCATCGAAGATCAGGATTTTCGGGTTGCGCGCGAGCGCCCGCGCAATGGAGATACGCTGCAGCATTCCCGAGGAGAGTTCCTGGGCCACACCCTGGGCAAGCGGTGTGTCATAGCCCTCCGGCAAACGGTGGATTTCCTCTTCCAGCCCTATGAGTTTGGCCGCCTGTTGCGCCGCCTCGACCGCCGCGCCGGGGCGAAACATTGTGATGTTTTCCAGAACGGTGCCCCTGAACGTCGCCGTAGCAGCCGAAACATACGCCATGTCCTTCACTTGCAAATGCTCGCGATCCGGCTGTGAAGTCAGCCCGCCTATGACCACGCTTCCGCTGGTGGGTTCAAGGTCCCCGGTGATGAGCTTCACCAGGGTTGAACGGCCGCTGCCGCCCTCGCCCTTGATGCCGACGAACTCCCCCGGGCGCACCTGCAACGAGATGCCGGTCAGGCAGGCGCTATCTTCCACGCCGGAATACTGGAATCCCACATTATTCAACTCGATGGCGCCATTGATTTCACCGTCCGCGGGCGTTGCGGCAATGGCGTCCGTCTCGAGCTTGCCAAATTTTCCGGCGCGTTCCTGAGCCAGTTTTATGTTCTGAAATTCCGTCCACATGTGGATGCCGCGCAGCACCGGCTGTGTCAGCCGTCCCGAAAGCAGCGAGCTACAGGCAAGCCCGCCAATGCTGAGGCTGCCGGACATGACCAGCAGAGCCCCCACCGAAACCACGGAAATCATCATCAGGTTGGCGAACAGGACACCCATGGACTGAAGGTTGTTGCCGAGCAGGATGGTGTCGTAGCTGGCAACCGCCGAGCCCTTCTGCAACCGTTCGAAACGGCGCAGAATCATCGGCTCCATGGCCAGGCCCTTCAGAGTGTGAATGCCGCTCAGGCACTCAACCAGAAAATCATGCTTGCGGTTGTCCTGCTCCGAGCGGACGGCCAATACCTTTTGCAAACGCGAACCGTGCATCGCAGCCAGTGCGCCAAACCCGAAAATCAGCAAGATCGGCACGATGATGAGAACTCCCCCGACAAGGCCCAGCATAATGAGAAAAATGCTGGCAAGAGGGATATCCAGGGTGAGCAGGCGCGATTGCCCCCCCTCAAACGCGCTCAGTTCACGTACGGCTTCCAGGCCATCGACCCAAATCGCGGGGGGCTCTTTCTCCACCTTGGCGTGCGGCGCCCTGAGAAGGCGCTTTACCGCCGTAAGCTGCGCGTCGAAGCCGGAATGGACTGCATTCCACCCCAGCAGATAGGAGCGCATGACTTTCAGCACGGCATCCAGTGCAAAGGCGGCAAACAGACCCAGCGTGAGCAGCGTGAGCGTATCGACAGACTGGTTGGGGAGAATGCGGTCATAGATTTGCAGCACCGCCAGCGGCAATGCCAGCCCGAGGAGGGTGGAAATAACGGACGCCACAATAATGGGAGCCGGCAGCAGCAGGCCCGCCTTGAAGATTTCAAGGAAGCCGCCAAGATCGCGGGATTCTTGCCCTTCCGTGGTTACTGGCACCTCCTTTGCTTTTTGCTTCGCCTTTGCTTTTTGCTTCGCCTTTGCTTTTGACCTCTCCTTTGCTCTTGACCTCGCCTTCGATTTTGCCGCAAACCGGGCGATGGTCCGTGACAATGGGCCATTCCTGTTTTTTTTCGGCCTGGCGCCGGGCATTGACCTGGCAGTCGTCTCTGGTTGGCGCGGGTGCGCATCACCCTCCTCATGCCGCGGCGGGGGCGCGGAAGCCGGCGCGGATCGGGATGGATTCCGGGATACGCCAACGGCCGGGGCAGGTGCGGATACGGGCGCGGGTGAAGCCGCGGCCGCCGGATCGGACTTTTTCGGCTTTGCCTTGCGCTTCAGCCACGACCTTTTGGCGGGCACGCCGGCGCCCTTGGCGGTTTCATATTCAGTCCTCAGACGATTGCGCAAACTCCGGACAGTCGGGCGATCCCCGCCGTCCTTCGCCTCTTGGACCAATTGATCGTCCATCATCGGCCTATTTTCGGTGCTGCCGTCATTTCACGAGTGTTCTTGTTTCCAATTCCTCCTACCTCCTATTCCTTTGCCTTTCGTTAACCATAGGATCTGCCTGAGGGCCTGATTTTCGCAAAGGGCCACGCGCGCGGACAATGGCGGCCGGATTTCCGCCATGGGGGCCATGGCGCGGTTCAAAAAATCGTGACTGGCATGGACATCGGCTGTGTATGAAAATCGGGTCTCGTCCCGGCTTGATTTCCGTCATCCTGAGTGACTCAGACCGGCAATCATTCCTCCCTGTTCGCGCAAGCCATCTGGGAAAAACCGGGTGAGTGTTCTATACTCAGCACCCCCGAAAAGGGTGCTAAAGCATCGCCGATACCACCATGCCGGAGTGGCGGAAGGTCAAATGCCCCAAAACAATATCAAGAGCGGAACCGGCGCGGACGCAAACCTGCCCGATCCGGAGCGGCGCACGGGCCCCTTTACGCCGTTTGCCAGCGGTCCAGGCTGGAACGAGGCCTGGTGGTGGCTCGGCATTCCCGTATTGCTGACAATTTTCCTGATTGGCGCTCAAGCGGTTTCAAGAGAATTTTATGCAACCTGGATTCTCCCTGAAGGCCGGGGGTTCCTTGAGCAGGGGCAATTCTTCATCGCCGTTGCCGCCATGGTGGTTGCGTTGCGGCTGCTGTTCCGGCCCTTTGTTCGTTCGCGCCGGCTGGTGTTCATATTCCTTAGCCTTGCGGCCCTGAGCTGTTTTTATATCGCGGGCGAGGAATATAGCTGGGGCCAGCATTTCTTCGGCTGGCAGACGCCTGAAAGCTGGGCGGAGATCAACCGGCAGCAGGAAACCAACCTGCACAATGCCAGTTCTGTTTTCGGAAAAAAACCTCGGGTGGTACTGGAACTTGGTATCCTGATCGGCGGGCTTATTCTGCCACTGCTTGCGATGTTTTATCCGGCGATACGCGCAAATCGCTGGTCACTGTTCTTTCCGCCCGATGCGATCGTCCCGATCGCCCTTGGCGCGGCGCTGTTCAAGGCGACAGGCTCGCTGCAGGACGCTTTTCAGATTCCCTCGCTCGTCATGCGCCCTTCAGAAGCGACGGAGATCTATCTTTATCTCTTCCTGCTGTTTTATTTGATCATGTTCACCCGCCGCATCGGCGAGCTTGAGCGCGAATAGCAATTACCGTTTCGTCCATGACGGAGACATTCGATGGCCCATCTGCCAACAATTTATTTGGGCGGGCAATCGACGCGCGACGCAAGTATGAAGCGCCTAAAGTAGATATATCTGTTCGCGAGACTCTACGGGCCTCTTGGGTTTGAACCGCTGCCCGGTGTTTAACCGCCCGGCTGAACTATTGCCCAAGAAACAATGGAACGATCCAGCGAGGCGGCGTCATCGCTTGAATTTGACGTGGCGGCGAGACTATTATGCGCGGGTCGGGCAATGAACGACATCCCGCCTGGCAAACCCCTGCGACGTTTGAGAATGGGTTTTCTATATGCTTCGCGCGCACCGGCGGAATCGTCTTGAGTCCTATTTGAAGCGGCTCTTTGGCTTCGCTTACAGCCTCACGCATGATGCGGACAAGGCCGAAGACCTGGTTCATGACACGGTGGTGAAAGCGCTGGCCGCCCGGCGCGTTCCGTATGATGAATCAGCCTACAGGGCATGGCTGTTCAGAATTATGCGCAATATTATGATTGACCATACCCGCAAATCCGTAAAACAGGAAAATGAGTTTGTCGGATCGGAGCTTGTAACTGAAACGGGCTGGTGCAACTGGTCGGAAACCCGTGAAGTAAATGCGCTGACGGTACGGTTCGCCTTCGACCGGCTGTCCCTCGAAAAGCGGGAAATTCTGGCCGCGATCGATATTGCAGGTTTGACATATTCGGAAGCTTCGGAGCTGTTCGATGTTCCCGTGGGTACGGTAATGAGTCGCATTTCACGTTCCCGCGCCGCGTTATACCAACTAGTTCAGGAAACGACAGCCGACGGGAAAATTGAATTTCTCCCAGCTCGTAAAACAAGCGCATGACAAGAATGATGAGCCAGACAAATATCAGAGCCGAAACACTGAACGCCTATGTCGACGGCGAGCTGTCGCGTGGCGATGAGGCCAGCGTCTCGAGGGCGGCGGTCGACAGCCCGGTGATAGCCTCGCAGATTGCGACATTACGTGAAATGAAGGCCGCTGTGGCGGAGATCATACCTGATCGAAAGCTCAAGCTCCCCGAACAGGACGGGTTTCCGCTTGGACGGATTGCCATGGCCGCGGCGGCGAGTATTGCCATTATGACGGTTACCACGATGCTTTATCTCAATGCCTGGGTGGAACCGGCGGAGGTTCGGTGGGCCGCCTTCCTGCAAAAACATCACACAAGCTGGTCTTTCCAGAAGCGCGAAGCGGGTGTGAGTCTGGTTTCCGCCCGTGATGTTGCAAAACTGCTGCCGCTTGATCTGAAGTCCGCCCGCCTGACATTCACTGGATTTGATGAGATGGAATTTTCGGGGCGGCGGATATTGCGAATCGGATACGAAGGGACGCGCGGTTGCCGTGTGAGCCTCTATGTCTTCCCGGCTGGTATCGCCCTCGACGGGAAAGGTTTCTCGCCCTCTCTTCTGTTTCAGACATGGGAAATCAAACAGGACGCATTCGCGCTTATGGCCGACGGCATGGCGAAGACACGCTTTAATAGCCTTGCCAGCGCCGTAGAGAAGGCCCTGAGATCGGGCCAGGAGCTGGATAGCGGCACCCGCCTGCAACTCGCTCAGGCACGCCTGACGAGTCCACCCTGCCGCGCCTGAAAAGTATTATTGAAAAACTGTTCTTTTCGAGGGAATAAATACGCACTGCGAAACGTTTCTTCCTTAATGAGCTCTTTCAGGAACGAATCCTGTGCCGGCTCGATCAAGGGAGGGACAGAATGCTTAAGAAAATCACTGACAAAGGTTTATTCGAACTTTACCGGAAAAACCCGGAGGAGGCTGACAAGCTTCTTTTCGGACGTGAAACCCATTCCGACAGGCGTGGGTTTCTGAAACGCGCGGGCCTCGCGACCATGGGCGCCATGGTCGGGGCAACTATTCCCTTCCACCGCAACATGCCGGCCAATTTCATTCCTGTCGCGTTTGCCGGGCAAGACATGATTAAAGGCAAGGACGGCCTGACCGTCTTCAACGACCGCCCTGTTAACGCAGAAACGCTTCCACAATTCCTGGATGACGCGATCACGCCGACCAAAAATCATTTCATCCGCAATAATGGCATTGCGCCGGAGAGCTTTGACGCCAAGGGCTGGGAACTCAGAATCGACGGTCTGGTCGACAAGCCCATGACTCTCTCCATCGACGATTTGAAAAAGAAGTTCGAGGTCGTGACAGCGGCGCTTCAGATCGAATGCGGCGGCAATGGTCGTGGCTTTTTTAACCCGCCAGCAAAGGGCAACCAGTGGACCTACGGCGCGGTGGCCTGCTCCAAATGGACGGGCGTAAGACTGGTTGACGTGCTCAAGGCAGCAGGCGTGAAAAAGAACGCCATTTACACCGCTCATGTCGGCGCCGACACGCATCTGTCAGGCAAACCGGGCAAACTGCCCATATCGCGCGGCGTGCCAATCGAAAAGGCAATGCAACCGCAAAACATGATTGCATTCGCCCAGAATGACGGGCTGATCCACCCCATGAACGGAGCGCCGGTCCGGCTGATTATACCGGGCTGGCCAGGATCATTCTCGCAGAAGTGGCTGACGCGGGTTTATCTGCGCGACGTCATCCATGACGGCCCTAAAATGACCGGCGCCGCATACCGCCTGCCGCCAAGTCCCGTGGCGCCCGGGGATAAGGTCGACAAGAAGAAAATGGTGCTCATCGAATCAATGATCATCAAGTCGATTATCACGAACCCGCCAACCGGCATCAAAACCTCGGACAAGAAGATAGAGGTTCGCGGACATGCCTGGGCCGGTGACCGCACAGTGAAAGACATCCAGATCTCGATTGATTTCGGCGCGACGTGGCAGAAGGCATCACTGGATGCGCCCATCAATCCTTATGCCTGGCAGAACTGGCGTACCGAGGTCGCGTTCCCACAGGAGGGATATTACGAGATATGGGCAAAGGCGACGGACTCGAAAGGCGTCAGCCAGCCTCATGCCATCGCATGGAACCCGAAGGGTTACATGAACAATTCGATGCACCGCGTTGCCGTGACGGTTGGCTAAAGCCTCATGCGGCATCCTTATGTGTTGGCTTCGGCCTGTCTGGCCATTGCGATACTGGCAGGTATCGTAATGGCCGGCCCGGCCGTAGCGGCCGAGGACGAATTTTACGGCTTGCCCGATGCTCCGGGGCGCGATGAGGTTGTCGCTTATTGCAGCGCCTGCCACTCCCTCGGGCTTGTCGTGCAGCAGGGCCTGACCCGGCCAGGCTGGTCCGAAACGCTCTCATGGATGTATGATGAGCAGGAGATGGAGGCCCTGGAGTCGGAGGATGAAAAACTGATCCTCGGCTACTTGGCCAAATTTGTCGGACCCGACACGCAGAAAGAACGGCTCAGGAAGCGCGGTCTATTGCCCTGATATTGCGTGGCTGAGGCAAAAAGCCAGACACTCAATTTGCTCAACCCGCAAATCGTCCCGAATTACCTGATGACGGACAATAAGGTGTGTCAAACGGTGCCGGCATTGTAGCTTTAAGTTTTCGCTTCAGGCGGCCAGAACAGCAGGTATGCGATCATAATAGCCGCGACCAGAACGAGCCACAACCAACTCCCGCCAAACAGCCATCCGCCGATACCGCCCAACAATCCCATTGCCGCGAGAACAATCGCAATGCAACAAAAAACCATGGCGACTATAAACGCCGCCAACGGACCCTTAGATCCTCTGTCTCCTTTAGCCTCATACTCCATCGCGGCATCCCAAAACTTTGCAGGAAGAAGGCTGAGCCGGGCCACAGCGAGAATTTGCCAACATTTTGTATACGATCATCGCTTGCGGAGCGAAGGTTGGTCATTTGGTATTCGAAAAAAATCTTCAAGCGCGATCGCCGCATTCAGTGCACCGAGCGAAAACCAAACGGCGAGAAACAATACCAGGGAAGTGATTGTTACCTCAGATGTAACCTGGAGGGAAAAAATAGCGATCCGAATAGTTGAAAACAATGGTAGGCGCACGGGGACTCGAACCCCGGACCCGCTGATTAAGAGTCAGCTGCTCTGCCAACTGAGCTATGCGCCTTTAGTGTTGAAAGGGCCCGAAAGAGGCCCCATGGCCCTTCCCATATCACCGTCGGTGCAAGCCTGTCCAGACGGCGGGAAAGGGCGCAATCAGATGACCCCGACCTCGTGGGGCCTGAACCTGGTCCTGCGGTGCAAATGGGCATTGAGTACAAGGCCGAAACCGAACATCAGGGTAATCATCGAGGTGCCGCCATAAGAGACAAGAGGCAGCGGCACGCCAACGACGGGCACGAGCCCCATGACCATGGCGACATTGATGAAGACATAGACGAACATTGTGATTCCGACGCCGGCGGCGACAAGCCGGGCGAACTGGGTCCGGCAGCGCAGCGCCATATAGACAATGGACATCAGAACAAGAAGATAGAGGGCCAGCAGGCCCAGCGACCCGACAAAACCCATTTCCTCCGCGAACATCGTGAAAATGAAATCCGTATGTTTTTCCGGCAGGAAGTCCAGCTGACTCTGCGTTCCCTTCAGATAGCCCTTGCCCATGACGCCCCCCGAACCCAGGGCAATTTTTGACTGAAGGATATGATAGCCCGCGCCAAGAGGATCCTTATCCGGATCGAGGAAGGTCATGACCCGCACTTTTTGATAGTCGTATAAGGAATTCCAGAGGAATGGCAGCGCCCCCAGCACGCCGGTGATGCCGAACACAAAGTAGATCCAGCTTGCTCCGGCAAGAAACAGCATTCCGCCGCCAACCGCGGCAAACAGCACCGCGGTACCCAGATCGGGCTGTAACACAACCAGCGCGACCGGAACGCCGATCATGACCGCCGGCACCATCAGCGCCAGCGGGTTTGAAATATGTCTGGGGGGCAGCCATTCGTAATAGCGCGCCAGGGCCAGGACCAGGGCCACCTTCATGAGTTCGGCGGGTTGCAGATTGACACCGCCCAAACTCAGCCAGCGCTGCGCTCCGCTGCTTTCAATCCCCAGGAATGGAACCATTACAAGAAGCAGAAGCGCCAGCAGATAGACCGGATAGGCCAGCCGCACCCACACCTTGATGTCCGTCAGAGCCACGGCGAACAGCAATCCAAGGCCCAGGCAATAACGGATCACATGGGCTTCCGCCCAGGGCGTAAGGGAGCCGCCGGCCACCGAATAAAGCGCCGCCGCGCCAACGCCGGCGAGTGCGGTTATCAAAGCGATGAATATCCAGTTCAGGGCAAGGAGCTTCTCGCTAAAATTCAACTGCGGTGTATCGAGGGAACCGGCAAACATGTCAGCCCTCACCCCGGCGGCGCTCATGCCGCGCCGTCCTGGGCGCGTCATTGCGTGCGACATATGCGGGGCGTGAAACGGGGTCTCGCTCCATCAGAGCCGTCATGATGTCGCGCACGACCGGCGCGGCCGCGCGCGACCCGCTGCCGCCATGCTCAACAATCGCCGCGACCGCGTAGCGCGGATTATCCGCCGGGGCATAGCCGACAAAAAGCGCATGATCGCGCTGTTCCCATATGAGCAGCGGGCCATGGGGTCCACTCGAAGCTGTATTGACCTGGGAGGTTCCGGTTTTTCCGGCCATTTCCACTCCGGCAATGGGAATGCGCGCGCGCCCGGCCGTACCGCCGCCTTCATTGACGACCGCCCACATGCCCTCGCGTACAAGCTCCAGATATTCCGGACGGATATCGAGCTTCCTGGGGGATTCAATTTGTTCTCCAGGTTCCGGGCGCACGATGCGCGGAATTATTTCGCGGCCCGACGCGATACGCGCCGTCATCACCGCCAGCTGCAGCGGCGTCGTCAGCACATAGCCCTGACCGATACCGGCAATGACGGTCTCGCCCCCATACCATTTCTCACCCAGCGTCGCCCGCTTCCACCCCGGTGTCGGCATGACGCCGGGTTTTTGCTGCGGCATACCGAATTCATAGGTCTGGCCGAGCCCGAGCTTGCGGCCCATGGCGGAGAGCTTCGTAATGCCGATGCGCAGCGCGACATTGTAGAAATACACGTCGCAGGACTCCTTGAGGGCCTTGCGCATCTGCACCGACCGGTGGCCGCGCTTCTTCCAGCAGCCGAAATAGGCATTGGAGTAGGAAAACCCGCCATAGCACTGAAACTTCGTCTTGGGGGTGATCAGGCCCGATTCCAGCCCGGCGAGGGCCGTTACCATCTTGAATGTCGAGCCTGGAGGGTACTGGCCGCGAATGGCCTTGTTGGTGAGCGGATCATCTTCCAGTTCGGCCATCGATGCCCACTGGCCCCCTTTCAGTCCGCTGATGATCGCGTTGGGATCAAAACTGGGGGTAGACGCCATGACAAGCACTTCGCCGTTGCGCGCATCCAGCGCGACGACGGCGGCGCGGCGCAGGCCTTCCAGCCGGACCATTGCCTTGTTCTGGATTTCCTGATCGATGGTCAGAACCAGTTCCCTGCCCTGCTGGCTTTGCAGCGTATCCAGTTTGCGGATCGCCCGGCCTCTGGCATCGACCTCAAGTTTGATGATGCCGGCCTTGCCGCGCAGTTTGCGTTCGAATCCCAGTTCCACACCGCTCTTGCCAACGCGAAATCCCGGCAGCCGGGTCACGGGGTCTTCGTTCACTTCGGCCGTGTCCGCCGCGCCCACATAGCCGACGATATGCGCCATGTCCTTGCCGTCGTGATACTGGCGCACGGACAAAATGTCGGTCTGCACCCCTGGCAAACTCGGTGCGAGCACATTCACCTGGGCGAATTGCTGCCAGCTCAGATCGTCAGCGACAACGATGGGAATATAGGAACTTTGCCGCCGCGCCAGGCGTAATACACGCTCAGCTACGCGGTCCGGAATGGGGATGACGCCGTTGAGCTGACGCAAGGAGTATTCAATGTCGTTCGAAAGGTCCGGAACAATGAAGACCCGCATGGCATCCGCGTTGCTGGCCACCGGCTTGCCGAACCGGTCGAAAATAAGCCCCCGGCTCGGCGCCATAAGCTGGATGTTGATCCGGTTCTCTTCCGCAAGAAGCGCGTATTTCGGCGCTTCGAGCACCTGAAGCTGACGCAACCTCCACCCGAGCACGCCAAACAACCCCAGCTGACCGGCCCCGAGCATCAGCACACGGCGCGTAAATCTCCGGTTTCTGATGATGCGATGATCTGGCGCCGCCATGGTTCAGCCCTGCCTGGAAAACCGGGCCGCCGGCACAAGGCCGAGCAAGTGGCGCACCGGCCATGCGATGAGAGGAAACAGCGCAATCGCCACGGCGCCGCCGATAAACATCGGTTGCCAGTCAATTATCCGCACAAAGTAAATCGAGGCGAGCGCCCAGCCGAAAATGGCCGCCACCGCCGCGGTTGCGGCGAAGGCAAGCCACAGATTGGTGAAGCGTTTTTGCCGGGTGCGCCTCGAATAAACACCCGCAAGCGTGTGGGTCAGAAGGAAAATGACGGCCCAGTATCCGAGCGGGCCCGCGGTCAATACATCCATCAGCAACCCGGCGGCGAATACCGGCACGGCCGGCAGTTCGCTCTTTTGCAGCATCGCCAGCACAAAAACGAAAATTATCAGGAGCAACGGCAATATGAAGGCGGCTGCCGCGGGCAGGGCCCAGGGGACTGCCGCCAACGCCACCGCGAGGAACAGAACAAGGCTGGGCACAATTCCTTTGATCAACCTTCCGCCCTCCCCTTTTTCAATAGCGCCTGTCAGCGCGCCTGTGTCCCGGCCTTGGCATGAAGCTTCCCGCGCGCCTGTGTTTGCAGCTTTTCTTCACGTTGAGAAAGAGTCCGCTCCTTGCCGCCAGCCGGAGCATCCCGTGCAATGACGACAGGTGTGTCGAAAAACAACACACTGACATATTCCAGCTCGCCCAGTGTCGCGTGGGGACGCACCCGGTACGCGTTGCCGGAACCAGGAACAACCGCACCGATCCGCAAACCGCGTGGCAGCAAACCGCCATGACCCGATGTCGACACTTCATCGCCTTCATAAACCTTGGCGCTATTGGGCAGAAACTCCAGGCGGGGCCGGGCGCTGTTATCCCCAACCAGAACCGCACGCACGGCAGCGGGGCCAACGAGGACGGGGATGCGAGAGTTGAGGTCGTTCAGGAGAATGGCGCGCGACGCATTGTCGCCCGAGTGAACGATACGCCCGACAAATCCGTCTCGATTGATAACCGCATAGCCGTTCCTGACCCCATTCGCCTTGCCAAGATTGATGAGAACACTGCGCGCGAACGGCCCGCGCGCATCGGCAATGACCGGCCCCGTTGCGAATTTCAACGCCGGCTCTTCAACGGCACTCAATAGTTTGCGATATTGCACCAGGCGCCGCTCCAGGCGCTTTGCCTGCCATTGCCAGTGCCGCAAATTCTGGTTTTCTTCCTTGAGGCGGTCCAGTTCGTCGAACAGATCGAGATAATCGACAAGCTGTTCCTTGCTGCGCCGCGCATAGATGGCCGGTTGCGACGCCACTTGCAGAACCGGAGACACGAGATCTGTCAACAGACCGCGTATCTCACGTATCTGACTATTTTCAAGACGGCTGAGGACAAGGAGAGTCACGCCAATGAAATAAAGGGTGAAAAGCATCCACCCTCCTGCCAGGCCTTTCTTCCGGCCATTCGGCTTCCTTGCTGATCTCTTGCGACGCATAAACACACACTCAACAAGCGCGTAACCGCGCATTGGCAACTCACGCCAGCATAGCCCGATGGCGCGTCAGATGAAAACCTTGCCCGCTGGCCTCTTTAATCTCCCGCGCGAACGCCCGCCTCACTACACATGCGCCAGCAGATCCTTTATGTCCTCCAGTTGCTCCAGTGCCCGGCCGGTTCCGATTGCGACACACCGCAACGGGTCCTCCGGCGTAATATATTTGACACCGGTATCTCTGGAGAGCTTGGTGCTTATCTTGTCAAGCAAGGCGCCGCCGCCCGTGAGGTAGATACCGTCTTCATAGATGTCGGCGGCAATCTCCGGTTCAATTTGTTCCAGCGCGATCTTGACGCCGTCGGCGACACGCGCCAGCGGCAGTGCCAGAGCCTCGGCAATATCCGGCGGCCCGAGGGAAATCTGGTTTGGCCTGCCCTTTTTCAGATCACGCCCCTTGATGTGTATCTCGACGGCCTTGCCATTGGCCCGGGCAATCGCGGTTCCCGCTTCGATCTTGATCCTTTCAGCGCTCGACTGCCCGATCAGAAGATCATGCGTCTTGCGGATATAATTTATGATCGCCTCGTCGAACGCGTTCCCCGCTGTCCGTATCGAGCGGGAATAAATGATGCCGCCAAGAGACATGACGGCAATGTCGGTGGTCCCGCCGCCGATATCGACGACCATCGCCCCGCGCGGCTCTGAAACCGGCAAACCCACACCGATCGCCGCGGCGACAGGCTCCTGGATAAGATAAATCTTGCGCGCGCCTGCGGACAGCGCCGCCTCCTGCACCGCGCGGCGTTCCACCGGTGTCGCGTCGGCAGGCACGCAAATCATGATTCTCGGGCTGATGAGGGTCTTGCGGTTATGCACGCGGCGGATGAAATATTTAATCATCTCTTCCGCAGCCACGAAGTCGGCAATTACGCCATCCCGCATGGGCTGCACGCATTCGACTGAATCAGGCGTGCGGCCAAGCATGGCCTTGGCTTCCCGGCCGACGGCGATGACTTTCTGCGCGCCCTGCTCAACGCCGAAAGCGACCACGGAAGGCTCTTCCAGAACAATGCCCCGGCCTGGCACATAAACCAGGGTATTAGCCGTACCAAGATCGATCGCCATATCATTGGATATGACACCGACGAGACCTGATAACATCGGGAACCGCCTTTACCGTTACGCAACGCTACAAACGAACCACCATGGAACCTGCTCTGCACGCGCGCCGGCGCGGCCAGTCCCAGGCTCGAAAGCTCCTCGAGAACAATCGGTATCTTGATGCATTTTCCAGGCCCGGGCAATGGAGCAGAACCGGTTTCGTCTTTAAAGTACCGATTATGGTTGCCGAAAATGGTTTACGCCCGCCCGCCGGCACCGCAATTGCGCGTTACGCCTGTGTATCAACCGCCACCGCTATACCGCCGACCCCCAAAAAGAAAACGGCCGGAAAATACATCCCGGCCGTTCCGGACTCCGTCTCGGCGGAGCCATCAAAAAAAATCCTGAACTTTATGACGCCATCATGCTGCCGGGCGCGGTTTTTTCGCGTTTCACACGCAATTTATTGAGCGCGCTGACATAGGCGCGCGCCGACGCGACCATCGTATCGGTATCGGCGCCGCGTCCCGTGACCGTCTTTCCCGCCTCCTCCAGCCTTACACTCACCTCGGCCTGGGCGTCGGTCCCTTCGGTTACGGCGTGCACCTGATAAAGCGGCAGGCGCGCCTCATGCGGCACAATCGATTTAATGGCGTTGAAGATGGCGTCGACCGGACCATCGCCGGACGCTTCGCGGGTATGGTGCGTGCCTTCCACATCCAGCGTAATGGCCGCCTTCTGCGGCCCGCTGGTCCCGGCGACAACCGTCAATGCGACCACCTTGATGTGATCGCCGGCACTCGCCATCTCGTCGTCGACGAGCGCTTCGATGTCTTCGTCATAGACATGCTTCTTTTTATCCGCCAGGTCCTTGAAGCGGACAAAGGCATCCTCAAGCGCGTTCTTGCCCAGCTCATAGCCCATTTCACTGAGCTTCTCGCGGAAGGCGTGACGGCCCGAATGTTTGCCCATGATCAGCGACGACTCTTTCAGGCCGATGCTTTCGGGCGTCATGATTTCATATGTTTCGGTATTCTTCAGCATCCCGTCCTGGTGGATGCCCGCCTCATGGGCAAATGCGTTCTTGCCCACGATGGCCTTGTTGTACTGGACGGGAAACGCCGTCACGCCGGCCACCAGCTTGGAGGCCCGGGTGATCATTTCGGTATTGACTCCGGTCCAGCTGGAAATTACATCGCTGCGCACATTCATGGCCATGACGACTTCCTCAAGCGCGGCATTGCCGGCGCGTTCGCCCAGGCCATTGATGGTGCATTCGATCTGCCGCGCGCCGGCGCGCACGCCGGCCAGTGAATTGGCGACCGCCAATCCCAGATCGTTATGGCAGTGGGTCGAGAAAACCACATCCCCCGCGCCCGGCACTTTCTCAATCAGCATGGCCAGGAGATCATAATATTCGTCCGGCACGGTGTAGCCGACCGTATCGGGAATATTGATGGTGGTGGCGCCCGCCCTGATCGCCGCCTCGACGCAGCGGCACAGAAAATCATGCTCCGTGCGCGTCGCGTCCTCGGCCGACCATTCCACATCGCCGGTATAGTTGCGCGCGCGCTGGACGCTTGCGGTTACCGCGTCGAGCACATCGGCGGGCTCCATCTGGAGCTTGTATTTCATATGCACCGGGCTGGTCGAAATGAAGGTATGGATGCGCGGCCGCGCGGCGTGCTTCACAGCCTCTCCGGCGCGGTCGATGTCCTTGTTCCCGGCCCGTGCGAGGCCCGCGATCACCGCGTTCTTCGCAATCTTGGCGATCTCCGAGACGGCTTCGAAATCGCCGTTGGAGGCGATTGGAAATCCGGCCTCGATAATGTCCACGCCCATCTCGTCGAGCAATTCGGCGATCTGGAGTTTTTCCCCCAGGGTCATCGAAGCGCCGGGAGACTGTTCCCCATCGCGCAAGGTGGTATCGAAGATCACAACATGGTCGGCGTCATTGCGCCGGGCCGGCGATTTATCCGATTTCTTTTTTGAAGTCATAGTTCCGGTCCTGAATTGCCGCTCGCCCGTTTTGCAGGCGAATTCGCGGGGCTGTTATCGGTTCAGCTTTTCGAAGATGACATCCCCTGAAATCCTGCCCCGCGCATCTTGCGGGACTGCCGGAAATCAGGGGCTGATAAGGAGGAGAAGCTGGCCGACAAGGAGGCCGGTAATGAGAAGCAGGCATGCAACCGCAATCGCCGTTTCGCGCGAGCGGTCTGCTTTGGCGGCTCTCGCCACAGGCCGATATGACCGATTTACCTTTTGCTGTTGCTGTCTCATCACTCTCACAACCCGAAAATTACGGGATACAGGGTTCTGAACCGATGCAAAAATTAGAACATCCGGCCCTTAACGCCCGATTAACCAAAGACACGGTTCCCAAAATCTAGTGCGCAGGGACCGCGAGCGCAAGCGCCATGGTGGCGTGCGCCCTAAAGCGTGCCCTTCATCATCGGCACAGCGTGCCCGCCAATGCGCACTTTGACGAGCTTACCGCCGTCGATTTCGAGCTCCTGAAATATCTTGCTCGGGCGGCCCATCTCAAATCCCTGCTCGATAATCCCCTTGTACAGGCCCTCCGGCAGCGCGTCGAATTTATGGACGGCTCCGGCAAATGCAGCCGCCGCGGCTCCGGTTGCCGGGTCTTCAGGAATGCCCATTGTGGGGGCGAACATCCGCGCGTGAAACTTCGATTCCGAGTGCACGCTCTGGCGGCAGTAAACAAATACATTGGGGTGATCGTTGTTGCCGAAGGCTTCGCGCCAATGCTGAAGCTGGGGCGCGGCGCGGCCAATCACGTCCAGATCCGTGACAGGCACGAACGTAAACGGGACACCGGACGAGAATTGGGTCGCCCTGTGGTCTTCAAAGCCAATTTCGCCTGGCGCCAGTCCGAGCGCCGCCGCCAGCCTGTCACCAGGCGCGGCTTCGCCAACCTCCTCCGGCAGAACGGGCACATCGAACTGGGCAAACGGCGCCTCCTCAGGCTTTATCCGCACGCCCACACGCACCGGCCCGACGCCTTCTTCAAGAACGATAATGGAATCGTCCCCGCGCTCCGGGCTATCGCCCATCTTCGCCAATGCCAGCAGGATCGCGGTGCCCACCGTGGGATGGCCGGCAAAGGGCAATTCACGCCCCGGAGTAAAAATGCGCACCTTTGCGGTATGAGCCTCATTTTCCGGCGGGAGAACAAACACAGTTTCCGACAGATTGAATTCGCGCGCGATGCGCTGCATGTCGCTTTCATCAAGCCCTTCCGCGTCCGCAAACACGGCAAGCGGATTTCCGGCAAAGCGTGTATCGGTGAAAACGTCCAATGTATGGAACACGTTCGTCATGAGGCCCTCCCGGCGATGCGCGAGCTTACTCAATCCGCGCGGCCATACAACCGCAAACCGGCAAATGAACCTGCCACAGCCCAAAAAATAATTTTGGCATTTATGGAACGTTCTAGCGCGCCGTATTCCAGAGCTTGACCGCACCGGAATAGAGCGCCCCACCCACGACGCATGGCACGGCGATACCGGGGAATCCGGAAGCGCTGGCGACGACACAACCGGTCGCGATCGCCACCGATCCCGCATATGTGCTGCGCGTCCATTCGGCGTCGCCGGGATTCTTTGCCTTGATCTTTTCGATCGCCGCCTTCGCATCGGTGCGCACACGTTCGGCCTCAAACTTTTCCGCCGCGGCAATGACTTCCTTCAGTGGTCCGACCACCTCGGGCGGCTGATAGGCGAGTTCCATTTTATAAAGGGCAATCAGCCCACGGTCCCGCTCGGCATTGGCGGACAGGGTCCATTTCGCCATGTGGCCGGCGGTTATTTTTCTTACCGCGTCCTGTCCCTCCTCATCATTGAAGGCAGCGCGCAGCTTGGCCCATGAGAATTTGTCCGAGCCGCGGATATCGTTCGACCACGGCAGGGCGGCGATAATCCTCAATACCGGCCCATGATACCCGGTCGCCGCATAATATCCCCAAAGCGCATCCAGCACATTCGCGCCACCGGCGATGTCGAGTTCGTCAAGGGTTTTCGCCTTGCCGGATATATAGTCGTCGATGAGCGGCTTGCGCAGCGGCATGCGCTTTTCAAACTTTGACAGCAGCATGGGCCATTCCGGCAATCCGGAATAGGCGATCGCGGTAATGATGACAGCCTGCTCCTTGGCGGGCATGGGGAACATCTTCGCGATGAGCTTTTCCGCTTTGGGCTGGTTCGAGCCCAGCACACCGGCTATGAACCCGATCAGAAGCCCGGCCTTGTCCGGCGACTTGAGAAGACCAAGCTCACGCATGGCGTGCACGGCCTTAGGCACGGCGGCTGGTTGCGGCTTGTTCCGGTAATCGTTGATCCATTGCAGCAGACGGTCCGGTGACGAGAACCGGGTTTCGAGCGCCTGCGCGGGCACTGAGAAGGCCAATATCAGAATCGCAAATACAGCGGCGGTCAAGGAACGCATAACAACCTCCTCGCACACCCCCCACACCCCGGAAAATCGGGACAACGCTCTGCCTTCACTTGATATTTTCTAAAGCTTTCGGTCGAGGCAGTTACCGTTGCGGTATGGCTATAGAAGCCTGATGTTGATGTCAATTTGGTGACGGCGACGCCCGTGAATTATGGTTAACAAAGGCGGGGCGCCACATTCGCGCCGCCTAATCACCCTGATTTCGGCATTCGCCGACCAAGTTTGCGCTCTAGCGTCTGTTTACCGGGCGGCTTCGGCAATGAGAGACTTGCCATTCCGCTCAGAAAACTCGTGTTCAGTGGAGTTTCAAAATGACGGGGATAGCAATGCGAAAGCTGGCCATTCTGGGAATTACGGCAACACTCGCGCTTGGGGCGTCTACAATATCGAATGCAGCCGGTCTGGGCGGCAAATCGGTCAAAGATCCTGTACCGATACCCGAACCCATCGCAAGTGCGCCTGCCAGCTGGGCCGGGACGTATTTCGGCGGCCATCTCGGCGGGGCGGTTGATGGCGACGAGGATTTCCTTGGTGGCGCCCAGCTCGGCTACAACTGGCAGGAAGGCAACCTTGTCTATGGAGTGGAAGGCGATATCAGTTTCGGCGACGACACGGTCGGCACAATTCGCGGCCGGCTGGGCCTGGCCAGCCCTTCATGGCTGTTATTCGGAACGGTCGGCCTCGCCATCGACGACAATGACGAGGGTGTCGTTGCCGGTGGCGGACTTGAATTTAAAGTGGCCGACAACACCAGTATCGGCGTCGAGGCGCTGTATTACGACCTGGATGACAGCTTTACCGTCATTCGCGGCCGGTTGAACTGGCATTTCGGCGGCGGACGTTACTAGGTTTTTTTCGAATTGGCACCTGCTTTACGGGTGGGGCATCCGAGTACGGGCAAGGCGCGGGGATATTATTCCCGCGCCTTTTTTCTTATCCGCAACGCGCTTGAATTCTAGTTCTTTTCCTTGTCGACCAGCGCGCCTTCGGCAATCCACGGCATCATGGCGCGGAGCTTGGCGCCGGTCTCCTCCATGGCATGGTCTTCACACGCCGCCCGCATCGCCTTGAACGAAGTCTGATTGACCTTGTTCTCCAGCATCCAGTCGCGGGTGAAACGTCCCGTTTGAATGTCATTGAGAACTTTCTTCATGGCCCTGCGGCTCGACTGGTTCACCACCCGGGGGCCGGAAACATATTCGCCATACTCGGCCGTGTTGGAGACCGAATAATTCATATTGGCGATGCCGCCCTCATAGATGAGATCGACGATGAGCTTCACCTCGTGGACGCACTCGAAATACGCCATCTCCGGCGCGTAGCCCGCTTCCACGAGCGTCTCGAACCCGTTGCGCATCAGCTCCACCAGTCCGCCGCACAAAACCGCCTGCTCACCGAACAGATCGGTCTCGCATTCCTCGCGGAAGGTGGTCTCGATAATGCCGGCGCGTCCGCCGCCAATGCCGGCCGCATAGGAGAGCGTCAAATCGTGGGCGTTGCCGGATGCATCCTGCGAGATCGCCAGCAGACACGGCACACCGGCGCCCCGGGCATATTCAGAGCGCACCGTGTGGCCGGGGCCTTTCGGCGCGACCATGCACACATCCATGTCGGCGCGCGGATCGATCAGATTGAAATGTATGTTGAGGCCATGAGCGAAGAAAATGGCCGTGCCCTCGCCCATATTGTCCTTCAGATCATCAATCCAGATATCGCCCTGCAACTCGTCGGGCGTCAGCATCATCACCACATCGGCCCATTTGGCGGCCTCGGCGACGGTCATCACCTTGAAGCCCTCGCCTTTCGCCTTTTTGACCGAGCCTGAATCCTTGCGCAGCGCCACGGCGAGGTTCTTGACGCCCGAGTCGCGCAAATTCAGCGCATGGGCATGACCCTGGGACCCGTAGCCGACGATGGCGACCTTCTTCGATTTGATGAGATTGAGATCGGCGTCGCGATCATAGTAAACGCGCATGTTACATGCCCCTTGTCTGAATTGGTTTTAGCCGTTTGAGTTCAGGAGATAGCCCTTGGGGCGTAGTTTTACATCGGTTCCTTGCCGCGGCCAATGGCTGCGATTCCCGTGCGGGCCGTCTCGACCAGCCCGAGCGGCTGCATGAGCATGATGAACTGCTCGATCTTGTTGAGACGCCCCGTCAACTCGAACACGAAATGTTCCGTCGAGGCGTCGATCACCTGCGCGCGGAAGGCTTCCGCGAGCCGCAGAGCCTCGACGCGGGCCTCGCCCTTGCTGGCCACCTTGATGAGCGCCAGTTCGCGCTCCATCGGCGTGCCGACAACCGTCAGATCAACCACCGAGTGAACCGGAACGAGCCGCTCAAGCTGATGCTTGATCTGATCGATGATCATCGGTGTCCCCGCGGTCACCACAGTAATGCGCGAGAGATGGGCGGTGTGTTCGGTTTCCGAAACCGTCAGGGAATCTATATTGTAACCGCGGCCGGAAAACAGTCCGATGACCCGTGCCAGGACACCGGGTTCATTGTCCACCAGCACCGACAATGTGTGGGTTTCAACTTGTTCCGAAACGGTCTGGCTCTGATAGTGGCTTTGCGCCGGTGACGTGTTCATGACTTTCGCCGTTTCCCGTGACTAACTGATTTCTTTGAAATTTTGAGGCAGGTCTGATTTAAACCAGCACCTTGCCCTTTTCCGAAATCGCTTCCTTGATGTCGCCCTCCTCCTCGGCGTCGCCCAGCAGCATCTCGTTGTGGGCTTCGCCTGACGGGATCATCGGGAAGCAATTTGCCATCTGTTCGACGCGGCAGTCGAACAGCACCGGCTTGTCGACCTTGATCATTTCCTTGATTGCGGCGTCGAGCTCGGAGGGCTTCTCGGCGCGAATGCCGACGCATTGCATGGCTTCGGCCAGCTTCACGAAATCTGGCAGCGCCTCGGAATAAGTGTGCGCATAACGCCCTTCATGGAGCAATTCCTGCCACTGGCGCACCATGCCCATATACTCGTTGTTCAGAATAAAAATCTTGATCGGCAGGTCATACTGAACGGCCGTCGACATCTCCTGCATGGTCATCTGAACCGACGCCTCACCGGCAATATCGATAACCAGCGCATCGCGGTGCGCCATCTGCACGCCGACCGCCGCGGGCAGCCCATACCCCATGGTGCCGAGCCCGCCGGATGTCATCCAGCGGTTCGGGTCCTCAAAGTGATAATGCTGCGCCGCCCACATCTGGTGCTGGCCCACTTCGGTGGTGATGTAAGTGTTCTTGTCCTTTGTCAGCTCATACAGCCGTTCAATGGCGTATTGCGGCATGATGACGTCATCGCGTTTCTTGTAGTTCAGGCTCTTCTTCGCCCGCCATTTGTCAATCTGCTTCCACCATGCCTTTTGCGCCGCCTTGTCGGCTTCGGCCGAGCGGGCTTTCCACACGCGGATGATTTCTTCCAGCACGTGGCCCACATCGCCGATGATCGGAATGTCCACATGCACATTCTTGTTGATCGACGAGGGATCGATATCGATATGGATTTTTTTCGATCCTGGCGAAAAGGCGTCGATCCGGCCGGTGATGCGGTCATCGAAGCGCGCGCCGATGCAAACCATCACATCGCAGTCATGCATGGCCCAGTTGGCTTCATAGGTGCCGTGCATCCCGAGCATCCCGAGCCACTGTTTGCCCGACGCGGGATAGGCGCCCAGACCCATCAGGGTCGAGGTCACCGGAAACCCGGTGATATGCGCCAGCTCGCGCAGCAACTGACTGGCGGCCGGTCCCGAATTGATGACGCCGCCGCCGGTATAAAGGATCGGCTTTTTCGCGCCTCCCATAAGCTCGACCGCTGCGCGGATGGCGTCCTGACTTCCGCTCACCGGCGGGTTATAGGTCTTGTGGCGCACTTTCGACGGGCCGGTATATTCGCCGGTCGCGAACTGGATGTCCTTGGGAATGTCGACGACAACGGGTCCGGGCCGGCCCGCCAGGGCGACGTAAAATGCCTCATGCAGAACGCGCGAGAGATCATTCACGTCCTTCACAAGGTAATTATGCTTGGTGCAGGGCCGCGTGATGCCGACCGTATCGCACTCCTGAAACGCGTCATTGCCAATCAGATGCGTCGGCACCTGGCCGGTGATGCAGACAAGGGGAATGGAATCCATGAGCGCATCGGTAAGACCGGTCACCGCATTGGTCGCGCCGGGACCTGAGGTCACCAGCACGACGCCGGGCTTGCCGGTCGAGCGCGCATAGCCTTCCGCCGCGTGCACCGCGCCCTGCTCATGGCGAACCAGGATATGCTGGACCTTGTCCTGCTGATAAATCTCATCGTAAATCGGCAGGACAGCGCCGCCGGGATAGCCGAACATATGCGCGACGCCCTGGTCTTCAAGCGCCTTCAGGACCATCCGCGCGCCGGTCATTTTGCGTGCCATTTGCCCCTCACTCCATTCGCATCGCCGCAGGGGGGGACCCCACCGGGCAGGATTTTACCCATGTTTCCAATACAAAGACAGGCGCGCAAGCGCCTGCCGCCAGCGCGGCATCACACCGGACTGGCGGCGCCACCGTATCCCCGCCCGTGGCCAGGGTCAACCGTCAAACATCAACAATTGCAAATATTTCATCTATTATACTTTTTGATTCTTTCAAATTGATTGATTTCCACGCAATCATATTACGTTTGGCCCATGTCAGCTGGCGCTTGGCGTAGCGCCGCGTATCCGTTTTTATCCGGGTTATTGCGTCGTCCCGCGCCATGTTGCCGACCAGCATCTGTATCAGGGGTTTCACGCCAAGGGCGCGCATGGCCGGCAGGCCAGGATCGAGATTGAGTTCAGCCAGCGCCCTCACCTCTTCGAGCGCGCCGCTCTCCATCATGGTATCGAAGCGTTGATCGATGCGCGCATAAAGAGCCTCGCGCGGCGGCGACACGAAAAAGCGCCGGGTTTGCGCCTCGGACAAAACCGGCTCGCCGGGCTCATTTTGCCATTCCGCCAGCGAACAGCCGGTCGCATCGAGCACCTCGAGCGCGCGGATGACACGCTGCGGGTCCGAGGGGCGCAGTCGGCGCGCCATTTGCGGATCGCGTTCGCTTAGCAATGAGTGGAGTTCTTCCGCATCGAGTGCGCCCGCCTCTCCGCGCCAATGATCGCGAATTTCTTTGGGGGTGTCCGGGATAGGAGAAAGGCCCTCCAGCAGCGCCTTGAAATAAAGGCCGGTCCCGCCAGTGATAATGGGCATCTGCCCCAGGCGCTCCGCATCGTCAATTGCGCGCGTCACATCTTCCAGCCAGCGCCCTACGGAATATGCATCCACTGCCGGGACGCACCCGTAAAGCGCATGGGGGGCACGAGCTTCGTCCTCGTCGCTCGGGCGGGCGCTTAAAATCCGCAAATCGGAATAAACCTGCATGGAGTCGGCGTTGATAATGACGCCGCCAAGTTTTTCGGCCAATGCCAGCGCGACGGCGGACTTGCCGCTCGCAGTCGGCCCTGCAATAAGAATGGCGCGATGGTTGGACATGGGCTTAAGTCCATAGAATCCAACCTTGCAAATGTCATGCTATATTACGTTTTACCGATGGAGTAACGACGTGGAAGAGCAGCTTCCCCCCTTTTTCCAGCGGTCATTGGCGGATGATCCCCTCACCCGCGACGCCCTCGCCGGCGAAGCGGCCCGCCAGCAATCACAAATCGAGCTCATAGCGTCGGAAAATATTGTCAGCCCCGCTGTATTGGCGGCGCTCGGACATGCGATGACCAACAAAACGCTTGAAGGCTACCCGGGGAAGCGCTTCCACGGCGGCGGCCAGTTTGTCGACGTCGTCGAGCAGGCCGCCATCGACCGTGCGAAAGCGTTGTTCGGGGCCGCCTATGTCAATGTCCAACCCCACTCGGGCACCCAGGCGAACCAGGCCGTGTTTTTCCGCCTGCTTAAACCGGGCGATTGCATCCTGAGCCTCGATCTCGCCGCGGGAGGTCACCTCTCTCACGGTGCCCGGCCGAACCTGTCGGGCCGCTGGTTCGACGCCCATCATTATACCGTCGACCGGGAAACCGGCCTGATGAATTATGATGACATCGCCAGACAGGCCGGGGAGACAAAGCCGAAACTCCTGATTGCCGGCGGATCGGCCTATCCGCGCGAGATAGATTTCCCCAAGATGGCGGCGATCGCCGAAAGTGTCGGCGCGCATTTCCTTGTCGATATGGCGCATATTGCAGGTCTGGTCGCGGCCAGGGTCCACCCGTCGCCAATACCCCACGCCGATTTCGTGACCTGCACAACCACAAAGACCCTGCGCGGCCCGCGCGGCGGGCTCATTCTCTCGCGCTCGGAAGAACTCGGCCAGAAACTCCAGTCGGCGATATTCCCCGGCGTTCAGGGCTCCCTCCATTCCAATGTCCTGGCCGCCAAGGCTGTCTGTCTGGGGGAAGCGCTGGAGCCCGAATTTCAGGTCTATGGTCAGCGGGTGCGCGCGAACGCCCGCCGTCTGGCGGAAGTCCTGGCCGGCGGGGGAATCAAAATCGTCAGCGGCGGCACCGATACGCACGTTGTGCTGCTGGACCTGTCCGGCAAAGGCATTCGCGGCCAGGACGCCGAGGACGCTCTGGCGCGGGCCAATATCACCTCCAACAAGAACCCGGTTCCGTTTGACGCCGCCCGCCCCTCGGATTGGGCCGGCCTTCGCCTCGGCACCAGCGCCGCAACCACCCGGGGCTTAGATCTGGCGGAAATGACGGATGTCGGGAACTGCATTGCCGGTCTCATTAACGCGGCATCGGAAAACAGGATCGAGGACGCCGTGCCGGACATCAAAGCAAAGGTGGCGGATTTGACGGCACGATTCCCGATCTATCAGTCTTTGGCGTGACGCACGTCCTGACGTTGATCGCCCCACGGGGGACCTGCACCCTAGAGGAGGACGCAGTAGCGCGGGCCGGCACTGCCCTGCCGCACGCCGGCGCGCCCGACTGGCTGTCGCCGGGCGAAGCCTGCGATATTCCCTTCTCGCCGGAAGGCGCTCAATCGGATGGTGAACTCGCGAACGGAGTTCGCGCCGCGCTTGGGGATGCGCCAATCGATATTGTCTGCCAGCCCCTGCCCATCCGGCGCAAGCACCTGCTCGTCGCCGATATGGATTCAACGCTGATCGGCCAGGAGTGCATCGATGAAATCGCCGGCTTCCTGGGCTTTAAACCGAAGATCGCACAAATTACCGAGCGGGCGATGCGCGGCGAGATTGAATTCGAACCGGCCCTGCGCGAGCGTGTCGCCCTGCTTGCCGGGCTGGAAGAGAAATCCCTCCAGTCCATTTTCGATCAGCGCATCACGCTGACCCCGGGCGCAGCCCAGCTCGCCCGCACCATGCGCGCAAACGGCGCGCATACGGTCATTGTGTCGGGCGGCTTTACATTTTTCACAGGCCGCATCGCGCAGGCCGCCGGGTTCGACGCCCATCACGCCAATGAGCTGGAGATTTTCGAAGGAAAACTTACCGGACGGGTTCTTGAGCCCATTCTGGGACAACAGGCGAAGCTCGATACGCTGCGCCACTATCGAGAAGTTCTGGATATTGGCCGCGAGGAAACGCTTGGTGTTGGTGACGGCGCAAACGATCTCGCCATGCTTGGCGAGGCGGGGCTGGGCGTGGCCTATCACGCCAAGCCCATCGTGGCGGCGAAGGCGGACGCCCGCATCGACCATGGCGACCTAACGGTTCTGCTTTTTGCCCAGGGTTACAGACGCAGTGAATTCGCCGGATAGCCCAGCCGGTTACTCAAGCGAAAGCGCGACAAAGCGCACGCCGCCCGACCCGCTGGCGATCAGAAGCAGCACCGAACCACGGCCTGATTTCCTGGCTTCCCCGACCGCCTTCTCGATATCCTTTGCCGAATTCACCTTCCTGCCTTTTAATTCCCTGCCCTTGACCTCAACGATGACGTTCCCGGGCATGATACTCTTTTTGGCCGCGTCGCTGTCGGGGTCGACACCGGTGACGACGACTCCGTTGATATCCTTTGCGATCTTGTACTTCGATCTGAGTTCGGCGGACATCGACGATATGGACAGGCCGAGCAGAGATGTCTTCTCCGTCTCCGTGGGTTCCTTGATTTCCGCCTTGGCGGGCTCCTTCTTCTTGGCAAGTTTCGCGATGGTCACCTTGAGAGTTTTCTTCTTTTCGCTGCGCAGAATTTCCACTTCAACGGTTTTTCCGATCGCGGCACGCGCGACAAGGCGCGGCAGTTTGCGCATGTTGTCAATCATGGAACCATCGAATGACAGGATCACGTCACCCACCTTGACGCCGGCCTTTTCGGCCGGGCTGCCCGGCGCGACATTGGCCACAAGCGCGCCACTCGCCTTTTCCATGCCGAGGCTTTCGGCAATCCCGTCGGTCACTCTTTGAATATGCACACCGAGCCACCCGCGACGGGCTTCCCCAAAACGGCGCAACTGATCGACCACATCGACCACTGTCTTGGAGGGTACGGCAAACCCGATGCCAATGGATCCGCCGGAGGGTGAAATGATGGCGGTATTCACGCCGATCACCTTGCCTTCCATGTCGAACAACGGACCACCGGAATTCCCACGGTTTATCGCCGCATCGGTCTGAATGAATTCGTCATAGGGACCTGAATTGATATCGCGCTTCTTGGCGGAGATGATTCCGAGCGTCACGGTGCCGCCAAGACCGAACGGGTTACCGATGGCCATGACCCAGTCGCCAACCCGCATTTTCGCTGAATCACCGAATTCAAGCGCGACCAGCGGCTTTTCAGGTTTGACCCGAAGCAGGGCGAGATCGGCCTTGGAGTCGGTGCCCACGACCTCAATGACCTTGAGCTTGGTATCGTCGCTGAATTTGACGAAAATTTCGTCCGCGCCGTCGATAACATGATTGTTGGTGACAATGAGCCCGCTGGAATCGATCACAAATCCGGACCCTAGCGAATTCACCTTGCGTGGCCTGTTAGGGCGTTGCTGGCGGTTGAAGAAGTCCTCGAAGAATTCCTCGAATGGCGACCCCTTGGGAATGCTGGGTAATGGAACGCCCCTTGTTCCCTTCAGTGTTTGCGTGGTTGAGATGTTGACGACAGCGCCTTGCAGCTTTTCCGCAAGGTCGGCAACGGATCTCGGACCGCGGTCCTGTGAAAGAGCTGAGCCCGTCAGAGCGGACACCAGAATCAGCAAACCCGCCGCCGCAAGAACTGAACTCCTCAAGAGGCCATGCTTGCGCCAGCCCCGCGAAAACCTGAACCCGGCAGCAACAGGTCTTGTAATGGTTTTCTTCATGTCCCGGCTCCCCGCCTTTTTCCCTGGCCGGTTTCCCTGACCGGCCGCGACATTTGTTGTCATTTACCCGAAATTTCGCCCCATAATATACTGCACCGCATTGTTGGAGAATACCCGTCCCGCGCGGTACAAATGATCGGGCCGGAGGTGATTTCCTAACCCCGCACCAGCCAGACGATCAGCACACCGGCGGCAACGGCGAACGCGCCGGCCGCCCGCAAACTGGATTCCGGCATTTGTGAAGCGGCGTCAAGCATGCGCCTGCCAAAGCCGGGCGCCAAAGCCCACAACAGGCCCTCTATAACCAAAACCAGGCCGATGGCTACAGCCAGGTCACTCATTACTGGCCGGTTTTTTTGTCTTTCATGCGGCCAAATGGATCTTTGAGATAGCGGAAGAATTCACTATCGGGCGTCAGGATCAGCGTCGTTCCCTCCCCTTCAAGGCTTTTGGGATAGGCCTGCATCGAACGGTAGAAGGCAAAGAACTCCGGATCTCGCGTGAACGCATCGGCAAAAATCTTGTTGCGCTCCGCTTCGCCCTTACCGCGGATGATTTCCGATTCCCGCTTGGCCCTGGACACCATTTCAACGGCCTCGCGTTCGGCTTCGGCGCGAATGCGCCGGCGCGCCGTGTCGCCAACGGCGCGCAACTGGGCGGCCTCGGCGAAACGTTCCGCATTCATGCGATCATAGGTGTCCTTGAGCACGTCGGTCATCAAATCGGTGCGCCGGATACGGACATCGACGATATCCACGCCAAGCGACAAAGCCTCGCCGCGGACCTGATCGCGAATTTCCGTCATCATGGCTGCCCGGTCCTTAGACAATGCAGATTCAAAGGTGCGTTTGCCGTATGTCTGCCGCAGCGCGGAGTCCAGGCGGGTTTCCAGACGGTCACGCACCTGGTTCAGGTTGGCATTTGCCGTTTCCCTGAACTTTTGCGCATCGACAATCTTGAGCATGATGATGGCATCGACATTGTAGCGTCGCCCATCAATGACCTGAATGCTCTTGTCCAGGCTTTCGAAGAACAACAGGCGGTCCTCGACATAGACGAGTTCCTCGACAATCGGCGTTTTGAAATAAAGTCCGGGCACGGTAACTGTCCGCTGGATTTCTCCCAGCCGGATCACCAGTGCCTTCTCGCGCTCATTGACGATGAAAACGGACGAGTAAACGATAAAGACACTGATCGCCAGAACGACCAGGAGAATGGCTTTAAGTCCGCTGCGCATTATTGACCTCCCGGGGTCGAAGTGGGGTTGGAACGGCTTTGGCTTTGCTTCCTGATTTCGGGCAAGGGCAGGTAGGGAATGACCCCCGTGCCGCCACCACCCTGATTGGGCTCGATAATCACCTTGTTGGTCTTCGAATAAACTTCTTCAAGCGTTTCCAGGAAGAGCCGTTGACGGGTCACGTCCTTGGCCTTGGCGTATTCATCGTAAACGGAGATGAAGCGCTGCGCCTCACCGTCCGCCTCATTGACCACCCGCGCCTTGTAGGCCTTGGCGTCCTCGACGATTTTCGCAGATTCGCCGCGGGCTTCACCAAGCAGCTTGTTGCGGTAGGCTTCAGCTTCACGAATGAATTTGTTCTGGTTCTGCTCCGCGCGCTGCACTTCCTCGAAAGCATCGATCACCGCGGGAGGCGGGTCGGCTTTTTCAAGCTTCACGGCGGTGATGCGGATACCGGAATTGTAAGAATCCAGCGTCCCCTGAATGAGGGCCAGCACCTCGTTCTGTGCGACCAGACGCCCTTGCGTACGGATCTGATCGCCGGCGGTACGGCCGACGATCTCGCGCATGGCGCTTTCAGCTACAACACTCACAAGCCGTTCGGGACCGCGCACATTGAACAGGAATTTCTGTGCGTTGGCGATCTTCCAGAGCACGGTAAACTTGATATCGACGATATTCTGATCGCCGGCCAGCATCAGTCCTTCGGGTGAACCGCCGCGCGCGGCCAAACCAAAATTGAGCTGATTTTCCTCCTGCACCTTCGGCATCTCAACCGTTTCTATGGGCCAGATGATAAAGTGCAGGCCAGGCGGGGTTGAACGCACAAACTTTCCGAAACGCAGCACCACGCCTTCTTCCGAAGGTCCGACAGTGAAAAAGCTGTTCATCAGCCAGACACCGAGAATCCCGAGCAGGACAAATACCCACATATATTTGCCGCCGCCGCCCGGCAGGGCCTGTTTCAGACGGTCCTGACCCTTGCGGATCATGTCCTCCAGATCAGGAGAAGGGCCGCCACCGCCGCCGCTGGGCCCCTGACCCCAGGGTCCCTGACCGCCTTTCCAGCCGCCACCGCCACCGCCACTGCCACCGCCACCGCTTTGATTGCTCCAGGGCATATTGAAATGTCCTCGTTTCAACTATCTTGTTTTCGATGAATCGCCCGCGCCGCCTCTTCCGGCGCGGTACCGGCACTTCGTATCAGGCAAACGGGCCAATACGAAACCGCATACTTAGCACGAACCGGTAAAACCGAGTGGTTTATAGGACACTCCCTGCCGGGAGACAATGCAAGACGTGCCAGTATCAACCACTTCGTTAAACACAGTTTGCGCCACGGGCGGGCAAGGTCAACTCTACATTCGGTAATGTGAGATCAAAAAGTGATGACCGAGCGGATGGATTTCCCCTCATGCATGAGATCGAAGGCATCATTGATCTTGTCCAGCGGCATGACATGGGTGAT
>QIGN01000150.1 GCA_003228955.1 Hyphomicrobiales bacterium | reverse complement strand
CCGCCATCCCCATCGGCATCCCCGGATGACCCGAAGCGGCCGCCTCAACGCCGTCCATCGACAACGCACGGATCGCGTTGGCCAGGACGCGATCAGAAACTTCGCTCAAGGCAGTGTCATTCGACAAGGCTTCCCCCATTCACCCCTCCTGTGTATTCCGATTGGCCCGATTTGAATTTCAGTCTTCACACGGCATGGATACCCATCGCCGCCTTGACCATGTGAAAGGCCACGATGAGCTGCGTCAGCGCCAGCGGATGAGAAACGCTTTCTCCCGCCGCCGCATCGTAGCGGCCCACCTGATCGCGCAGATGCCCTGCTTCGGGAAGCAGAGTCCAGAGCAGATCTTCAATACGCTCGGCCCGCTTGTCGGAAATACCGCCCTCGATCTGCAGCATGTCCACCGGCTTGCCGTCTTTGTCGCGCGCCATCTCCAGATGCAGTCCACTTCCCCCCGACCCGTCGAACAGTGGAGAGAAATCGGGATGCGGCAGGGTCGGACGCAGAATATGCTGCACGTCCAGATTGGCGTCCGAACCGTTTGCGCCATTTGGTTTGCGGAAGCGGATGACGATATCGGCAAACATGCGCTGGGGATGAATATATGTCGGGCTGTCCTGGGTGCGCCGCTCAAGCGACGCCAGGACCTGATCCCTGCTATATCCGCGCCGCGCCGTGTCTCGGTAAATCTTCCATTTGATCCGCAGGTCCTCTTCCGGGTCGAGATAGATTTTTACGTCAAAGCAATTGCGCATGGCGCGGGTTGTATAACCGAGAAGCCCTTCGGCGATCACAAAATCCTTCGGCGTCACTTCCTGCGGCGGCAAGCGCGTACCGGTGGAATGATCGTAGACTGGTTTGAGAATAGGCCGGCCGCGGCGCAGCAACTGCAGATGCTGCTCCAGAATATCGATATGATTTGCCCGCGGATCGAGCGCGGAAACGCCACGTTCACGCCGCTCGGCGCGATCATAACGATGATAGTCGTCAATGCAGATGGTGGTGCATCTGTCTTCACTCAGGATTTTCGCCACACCCGCCGACAGCGTCGTTTTGCCGGTCGCCGAATCTCCGACGATCCCTAAAATGATCGGGCGATTGAGTGTTTTGGGCATAGTTCAGCTTTCAGTTTTTGTGTCAGGAAAATAGTTGGTGAGAATCTGCCGCTCGCGGGTCTGCCCCGTAATCATCAATGTCTGTACTTTGGTCTGGCCGTCACGCCGCTCAACACCCTCCAGCATAAGACCGGTCGTGATCCCCGTCGCGCAAAAGAAGACGTCTGGCGACGTGGCAAGCTCCTCAAGCCTGCACCAGCGCCGGGTATCGAGCCCTGCCGCTTCCACCGCCTGCTTCTCGGTTTGCAATTGCGGATCGAGCCGCCCGAGAAATTCGCCGCCCAGTCCGCGAATGGCGCAGGCGGACATGATGCCCTCTGGCGTGCCGCCCGTTCCCATCAGCGCATCGATGCCGGATCCGGGCATCGCGGCGAGCAGCGCGCCGGCCACATCGCCGGCCGGGTAAAGCGCCACCCGCGCGCCGGCCTCATAGATATCCTCGACGAGCTTTCTGTGGCGCGGCTTTTCCAGCACGAATACAGTGAGTTCGGAAATGTCCTTGCCCAAAACCTTCGCCAGTTCCGCCAGCCGTTTTCTGGTGGGCCATGCGGGATCTATTTTTCCCTTCGCCTTTGGCGGAAGCGCCAGCTTCTCCATATAGAAGGCCGGACCCGGGCTCATCAGGGAGCCGGCCGGCGCGACCGCGATCACCGCCAGGGCATTGGTCAGCCCCTTGGCCAGATAACTGGTGCCTTCCACCGGGTCGACGGCGATATCCGCCTTGAACGCCGCATCCGGACGCCCCACCCGTTCGCCATTAAAAAGTTGAGGGGCTTCGTCTTTTTCGCCTTCTCCGATGACGACCGTTCCGTCGAGGTCCACATCTTCGAGGGCTGCCCGCATGGCGTCGACCGCCGCCTTGTCGCCCTCGTTGGATTTGCCCCGGCCGATCCAGTCAAACGCGGCGCAGGCGGCACGCTCGCTCACGCGGCGCAATGCAAAAACGAGATCGGTATGATTGTGCGCCGATTGCCCCACTGTTACTCCCCTTTTGTACCACACTCCTCGCGGGGCAAAGAAAGACCCCCGACCTCAATAGGTCAAGTGGCCGTAATGTCCCTGGCCTGAAACCCTGTGTAAAAGCCGATTGCATACACAGCCCTTGCCCTCACGACCCAATGGCCTATAGCTCGAACCCATGCGCTGTTTTATCACCGGAAGCGATACGGATGTCGGCAAGACCCTCGCCTGCGCGTGGGTTATGCTCCACACGCCCGCGCGTTACTGGAAGCCGGTCCAGGCCGGGCTTGAGGAAATCGATGAAGACACCATTCGCGCTCTGACCGGGGCAGGCGATGACCGTTTCGTGCCGACGACTTATTCCCTGCCCGACCCGCTCTCGCCCCATGAAGCGGCGCGCCGCGCCGGCGTAAAAATCGACATGGATAATTTCGAACTTCCAGAAAATGCCGGTCCGCTCATCGTCGAAGGCGCGGGCGGGCTGCTGGTGCCGCTCAATGAAAAGGCGTTTGTGATTGATCTCATTGAGAAACTGGGCCTTCCCGCCATTCTCGTATGCCGCACGGCGCTCGGCACCATCAACCATTCCCTGCTTTCGCTGGAGGCCCTGCGCGCGCGCAATATTCCGGTCGCCGGGGTCATCCTGAGCGGGCCGGATGTGCCCCACAACAGGTTGGCTATCGAAACCTACGGCAAGACCCGGATCATCGGGCATATTCCTCCTCTTGATCCAGTCAACTCTGAAACGCTAAAGGCGGTTCGGCCGGAAATCGATTTTCTGTCTCTTTAAAAAAGGCCCTTAGAATGTGAGCGACGTCCTCGGCATCGACAAGCGCCATATCTGGCACCCCTTTACCCAGCATGGAACCGAGCGCGACCCCGTTGTCGTCACGCGCGCCAAGGGGGCTTGCCTGTTCGATGAGGACGGCAACGAAATTCTCGATCTCATTTCATCCTGGTGGACCTGCATTCACGGGCATGGGCACCCCGCACTTGTGCAAACCCTTGCGGATCAGGCCGCAACCCTTGACCATGTGATGTTCGCCGGTTTTACACACGCGCCGGCCGCGAAGCTCTCCCAATCGCTCGCAGATGTCCTGCCGGGCGATCTCACCAGAGTGTTTTTCTCCGACAATGGGTCGACGGCAGTCGAAGTCGCACTCAAGCTGGCGTTTCAGTATCACCGCAACAGGGGCGAGCGAGCGCGCACGGAATTTATTGCGTTTGAGGGTGGCTATCATGGCGACACGCTGGGCGCCATGTCGCTCGGGCGCGGCTCGAATTTCTTCACCTTGTTCGAGGATTTGATGTGCACCGTTCACCCGGTTCCCTACCCCCACACATGGGAAGGCGACAACGCCATCGGTAAGCGCGAAGAAGACGCGCTGGCAGCCTTTTCAAAGGCACTGGACGAAAATGGCAACAAGGCCGCCGCGATCATCATCGAGCCGCTGATGCAGGGCGCCAGCGGATTCCGCTTCTCGCGTCCGCAATTCGTAAATAAGATCAGCCAGATGGCGCGCGACGCTGGCCTTCTTGTCATTTATGACGAAGTGGCGACCGGGTTCGGGCGCACTGGAACGCTGTTCGCCTGCGAGCAAACCGGTTTCGTGCCCGACATCATCTGCCTCTCCAAGGCACTCACCGCGGGGATGCTCCCCATGGCGGTCACGGTCGCGCGCGAAGAGGTTTACGAGGCCTTCCTGAGCGACAAATTCGACACCGCCCTCGCCCATGGCCACACCTTCACCGCAAACCCGCTGGCCTGCGCGGTGGCACGCAGATCGCTGGAGCTGTTCGAACAGGACAAGGCGCTTGAAAAGGTCGCCCATATCGGCGCGCGCCACCGCGATCAGCTGGCGCGCCTCATGGACCACCGCAGGACGGAACATGCGCGCGCCATGGGCTGTATGCTGGCGTTCGAGCTTGCCGGATCGAAAGGGCATTACAAAACCGAAGATGGGGAGCGCCTGCGCGACTGGTATCTGAACAACGGGCTTAACATCCGTCCCCTGGGTCCAACGGTTTACCTGATGCCGCCCTATTGCATCTCCGATGACGAACTCTCCCGCGCTTATGACGGGCTGTTCGCGGGTCTGGACATTCTTTAGCCTCCATTTCCCGGATGAACCGGCAATATCATTCTGGTGCAGTTGAAACGAATTGAAGGAGAACCTGCATGGCCATCTCGAAACGCCCGGCACTTGCGACTTCGTTTTCTTTTCTGCTGTTCGCCTGCGGTCTGATTTTGCCGCAACCCGCGAAAGCGCAGGAGGTGTTGCAGGTCAAGGCAACCAGCGGCGCGAAATTGCGAACACTGCTTACGGGCGATACGGACAGGGCAAAGGCCAACGTCATTCTGCTGACCGGTGGTAACGGCGTTCTGAAAATTTCCGGGAAAGGAGAGATAAAAAAGCCCACAAGTAACTTTCTGGTTCGCACGCGCCGGCTTTTTGCGAAGGCCGGTTTTCTGGTGGCGGTAGTGGACGCCCCGCTTGACCGGCGAAAGGCGCCGGGACTGCTTGACGGTTTCCGGGCATCGGCCGAACATGCCAATGATCTGAGCAAGGTGGTCCGGAAACTGGCGGCGCTCAACGGCAGGCCCGTATTCGTTATCGGCACCAGCCGGGGCACGGTGTCCGCCGCCAATGTTGCGCTCAGGGATAGAAGCGGCAACATAAAAGCAGCCGTTCTGACATCCTCCATCGTGGAACCGAACAAGAAAGGCATGACCATTAACGGTCTTCCGCTGAACGCCCTCAAGGTGCCGGTGTTGTTCGTCCACAACATGGGCGACACATGCAAGGTGACGCGTCTCTCCGGCGTAAAACCGGTCGTCAGGAAATTGAAAAGGAACGGCGTAAAAGCCAAGCTGATTATTGTCAGCAGCACAAAAAAAAGAGGCCGGGATTGTGGCGGGAGTTCACCACATGGTTTTCTCGGGATCGAGCAGCAGGTCGTAGATAAAATTACGAGTTGGATAGGCTCGCTGCTTTGATTGCATGACACCCGAGCTAGCTGATTTTTCCGCTCGCGCGCAGGACAAAGGCGATGACTTCCGCCACCGCTTCATAGAGTTCCATCGGAATACTTTCATCGAGATCGACACCGCTCAGCGCTTCGGCCAGATGCGGATTGGCTTCAATCACGATGCCATGTTCCTCGGCCGCCGCAATAATCTGCTCCGCAATGGCGCCATAGCCTTTCGCGACGACGCGCGGCGCCTCACGGGTGCCGGTTTCATATTCGAGCGCCACCGCCAGGCTGATTTCCTGCGCCCCCGTCATGAACAATTGTCCATGAACGCGCCAACGGGCCTTTTCGCCTGCGGCGGATGACCGTGACGGCAACGGATCGCACCGGGCTCCAGACCGCGCGCGGACAACGAATCCGCCAGTTCATCCTGCCGTTCCTTCAGGACGCCCGCCGTCTCCTCGCGCTCCGCCCACAGCATGACGCCCGTCTTGCCACCGCGCAGGGAAACGGTGGCGCCGACTTCGCCGGTCCGGCTGAAGTTGATCGAAAAGCGCATTTTCCATTCACCGCCCCGGTCCCCGCCGCCCTTTTTGCCGCCCTCGCGTGATATCTGGAACTGCCCGATACCCATTTCTTTCCCGAGCAGGAGCGGCAATTCGAGATTCAAATCCGATGCCGCTCCCTGGGCGGCGCGCGCGGCCCCCTCGGGCGGAAGTGAGGAAATCTGGGTCAGGCGCATACGCGCCAGCGCCGCCTCGGCCTGGCCGAGCAGCCTTGCGCCGGCTTCCGCATTCGGAACCGCTGGCGCGGGAGGGGTGCCGGTGGGCGGAGCCGTACGCGGATGCGCACCCGATGTGGGTGGTGGTGGCGGGCGCGTTTCGTTTCGCGCCGGGGGCTGCGAATCGCCGCCAAGCCAGGCGCGCAGAACATTACGCAAATTGAGAAGCGCGCTCTTGAGATCGCCCTGCGGCAAGGCCTGAGCGCCGCTCTTCAGGAGCGTGTTTTCAAACAGAATACCTGAGCGGATAATCGCATCCTTGAGCCCTGCTCCAGTGAGAGGTTTGGCGTTCAGATCGAGCTGGCCGGCGAGCAGCCGGGCTCCCGCCTGCGCAACGGGACGCGGCAGTTCAGAGAGCCTGGCGCCCAGTCCCGTGAGGCTTGTCAGAAGGGCGGTAATGCTGTCCTGACGCAAAACCGCATTCTGTACAGTCTGCGCTACTGCCAGGGCGGGAGGGCTGGGCGCCAGCGCGGGCAGAGCCGGTTGACCGGATGGCTGGCCCCGGGAGGCGGCACTGGCGCTCTCCGGCGGCCCGACGGGAACCAGAACCGGCCGGGCATTGACGCCGGTGCCCTGTATCTGGAACCGAAAGACCGTCCCGGGTTCAATCTGGGTGGCTGCACCGGCTTGAACACCGGGGCGTGTTGGCAGTTGCCCGGCTTGCGGCGCGGTCAACGGGCCCGGGGTAATCTTCCCCGATGCCACGACGGCAAGGGGCGGAACCTGCCCCGCAGCCGTTATATTGCCCGGCGGTGGCGCCTGCGGTGTTGCGCCAGAAGCGGTTTGGACGGTGGCCGTCTGGTTTGATATTGCGGATGATACCGCAACGGATCGAGGGGGCGCGTTCGCGCCCTGCACCGGCACCTGAGGAGCGCTGACCGGTGGCGAATTTCCCGGAGCCGGGGGCGTGGCCTGTGGAGCCTGTGCTTGCGGCGGGGTGGGCAGCACGGTCAGGCGCGTATTCGCGCCAGCGCCCTGGACCAGCAGTTGGATCAGCACACCGGTTTGAATCCGGACGGCTAAAGCCGCCTCCACGAGCTGCCCGCCTATGGCCAGCTGCGTTGTGCCGCCCTGCCCGGAACCAGCCACACGCGCTTCGATAACCTGCCCCGCCCTGAGCGCCAGTGTCTCCACTGGCACCGCGGGCGCCCGGGCAGTTTGAGTTGTACTGACAGATAATGAATTTGCCACGCGCCAGGGCCTCGTCAATCCGCGGCGCAGCAGCCTAGCGCCATTCCCGTGCAATGATCGCCGATTATGGTTAATGCAAGCTAACGATGTATGATCCGGACAGCAGGTCACGTCCTTCGCAGGAAAAAAATGGAACGCAAAAATATCGATCTGGAAACATTCCTGGACAGCCTCCCCGCCGAGGGAGCCGCCAAGGCTAGAGCCGCGGCCGCGCGCGTGGATGAACTTGAACGCGCGGCCCAGCGTATCGGCAAATCAGACAGCCGCTTTGTCATGCTGTTTGCGGGAGCAGGACTCCTTGGACTCGCCGCCGCCATAATGACCTTTGGCGGCTACCGTCTGTTCGGCGAGGGATACATGGCCCTGGGAGAAGTGGCCGTCCTGGCGATGGCCGGTGCATTCCCGGCCCTGATACTGGTTTACAGCGTGCGGATGCGCGAGCGCACCAAAATCGATCAGCAGAAATTCGAGATCATCGAAACCTTTTTCCTGCCCTTCGATGGCATCTATTTTCCGCCCGGACCGGAGCAGGAAGCCGGCACGGTCTCGGTCAGCCCGCGTGCAGGAGCCTGGCGCCGGCCGAATATCAGAGATGCCAAGAAGGCACGCGCTTACTGGTAGCGCCGGGCCGCGCCTGTGTATCAGTCTTTGCCGGATGCTTCGACCGGGTCATCCCGTGCGGGACCGGCCGCGAGAGGCTCCGGCGAGGGATCTTCACGGGTCAGGGCCTTCCCGGCCGTGCGCTTCACCTCACCGCGCATCCGCCGCGCGGCCTCTTCGCCCTCTTCCTTCAGAAAGCCGCGCAACCGGCGATAGACCTGGCCCGCCGTCTCGAACGGGCCCACCTGCAAATCCAGATGCCCCAGAAAGGCCTCCAGTTGGCGGCCCGTGGCCGTCACCGCGCCACTGTTGGGGAAATTCACGCCAGCGGCATGGGCCGCCTCCTCGACACGTATCAGTTCGCTCACGATTGCCCCATAGGCGTCATCGCCGCCACTGTGCATAGGCAGCGGTACGGGCGGCATGGCGGCGGCGCCTGAAAGCGCGGCGGCGCCCCGGTTAAATTGCCGGCGGCTCAGTCGCATGGCATGTGGCTCCCGGTCGGGATCTGTAAGACGGTTTGTTTCATTGCCCTGAAAATGTGTCTTGACGGTTTCGCTCAGCCTTCAATAAGGGCATCGAGGAACCTGATTTCAAGAGTGAATATCGTCCGGCGGACAAAGCGCCCCATACACAATCCGCCAGCTCACACGGGCTCCTTCCTCCTGTTCCAGCTTCCTCAATGCCGCCCGAAGGCTTCCCGGCGGCAGGGGGCGGTAGCCGGCTCGCGGTGTCGCCGCGCCGATGGCCTTGAGCGCCTTGAGAAAAGCGGCGCCGCTTCCGTACTCAACTTTACGGGTCTCATGCGCCACCACGCCGGGCAATTGCGGCATTTCGATCAGTCCGCGGGGCAATGCGCACGCCTCAAGCGCGGCGCGCCATTCGGGAAAGCTGCCGGGTCCGATTGTCGCAAACAGAAGTTGCCCGCCAGGATTCAGCATTTCCCTCAGCGACTGCAGTGCGTTCAAAGGATCGGCGAACCATTGCAGGGTCATTGACAGGGCGATGAGATCGAAGCGCTCACTGCAACCGGGGGCTTCGCCGTCCATGACCGCGAAACGCAGGGCCCTGCCATTGACGCGCCCATGACGGGCGCGGCACCGCGCAACCATTTCCGGCGCCAGATCGGTTAAGAGAAAGTCGCCATGGGGATAGCGCGCCAGAAGATGGCGCGTCAGGAAGCCGGTACCGCAGCCCAGTTCCAGAACTTTCAGGGGCCCCGGCCCAGGCAGGAATTGCGCGAGTTTTCCGGCAATTTCCGCTTGCAATGGGGCATTGCGCTCATAGCCGCCGGCACGCGCCGCGAACGCTCCTGCGATCCGCCGGTTACGGCTCAAGGTCATGGGCGAATCTGTTGATATGCTCCGCGCACCATTCCGGATGGGTCAGCGGCAGCAGGTGCCCGCCTTTTTCCAGCCAGTGCAGTTCCGCAACCCCGTTGCCCCAGACGGCCTGCGTCATTTCCTCGCGAACCACAGGATCATCCCGGGCGGCAAGCGCGAGAACCGGAGCCTTGAGAGTCTTCAGCTCCTCTCCCGCATCCCATGTCGAGATCCAGTCGAGACCGCCGCGCAGCCCCCCGGCGTCGAGCTCGCCATCGGGTTCATGTCCGGCAAAACCGCTCTGCTTCCAGAAATTTTGCATCTGCTCCAGCGGATTATCGCGCATACCCTCGCGCATGGCGGCCAGTACATCTTCGGGCACATATTTATACAGGCAATCGAAGCCGGCGATGCTCACCAGTGCGCGCATGGGCCGGGGACCGTGTTTGAGCAGCCACATCACACCGAAGGAATGGCCTATGCACAGTGAACCCGCCGGCATGTCATTCGATGGCCTGGGGCCGCCGCGGATAAATCCCAGATCGATGCGATGGAATTCATGGTCTCCCAGATGCGGGACAAGAGGGTCCCAGACGCCCGAATGAAATCCCCACCCATGTACGAGAACGATTTTCATGCGCCCGATGCCCGCCTGCCGCCACACGCTCCAGAAAGCACATCCAGCAGGGCGTCGGTCTGCGCGCCAGTGTGCGCGGCGCAGAAGGTCAGACGCAGCCGCGCGGCCCCTTGCGGTACCGTCGGCGGCCGGATTGCGCCCGCCCAGAAACCGGCCTCTTTCAGTTGCGCGCTCAGGGCCAGCGCGTCATCGGCCCCGCCGACGATCAGCGGCGCAATCTGCGTCTCCGACGCGCCTGTGTCGTAACCAAGGCCCCTCGCCCCCTCGCGAAATTTGTTCGCCATGGCGGAAACATGCGCGCGCTCCGCATCAAGTTCGGGCAAAATCTCAAGGCTGGCGTCAATTGCGCCCAGCACCGGCGGCGGCAGGGCGGTTGAATAAATGAGCCCCGAACAGCGGTTCACCAGATAGTCGCGCAGGGTCTCGCCGCAGGCAACATAAGCGCCATAGCTGCCCATGGCCTTGGAGAAGGTGCCGATGACAATATCGGCCGCGCCGCTCAGGCCCTTCCCTCCGGTTCCCAGAATGCCCGTCGCATGGGCATCGTCGCAGATGAGAAGAGCTTGATGTTCCCGCGCCAGCGCCGCGATTTCCTCCATCGGCGCAATATCCCCATCCATGGAAAACACGCTTTCTGTGAGGATGAATTTGGGAGCCGGCCCGCGCCCGTGTTTCGCCAGCAGGGTGTTCAGATGGTCCATATCGCGGTGGCGGTAGCGATGCTGGCGCACGCCCGCCGCCTGGCAGCCGAAATGCATACTGGCATGGTTGAGTTTGTCGGCGAAAACGACCGGTTCGGCCTCCAGCACCTGTTTGTCGAAGAGCGCCTGCAGGACGGATGCATTGGCCTGAAAACCCGAGCCCATCACCAGCGCCGCGGGCTTGTCCTTCAGTTTCGCGACCCGAGCTTCGATTCCCTCGAACAAATCGAGGTTGCCCGTCACCAGACGCGACGCTCCCGCGCCCGCGCCGTATCGTTCCGCCCACACGCGGGCGCGCTCGATCAGTGCGGGATGCCGCGCCAAACCCAGATAGTCATTGCCGGAAAAATTCATATAAGATGAGCCATCATAGCTCACCTGGCCGGGCGCATCATGTTCAGCGCTCTGCAATTCTCGCAACAGACCCGAACGCGCGCGCGCATCCAGCCACGCCCGATAACGGCTTTTACTTCCATCCATGTTCTTGTATTACCGGAGCGCAGGTGGCGCGGCAATCGCGCAGAACAAGACGATCCGGCGTTATGTCAACAAAGACCCAGAACACAATCGGACAGGAGGGATGCGAAGGCGCGCGGCAACTGCGCCACGACTGGAGCGTGGATGAAATTCTCACGATCCTCACCAGCCCGCTTTCCGAGCTGGTCGATCAGGCGCAGAGCGTCCACCGCAAATGGCATGAGGAAGGCACGGTGCAACTGGCCAGCCTGCTTTCCATCAAGACAGGCGCCTGCCCGGAGGATTGCAAATACTGCCCGCAATCGGCCCACTACGCCAAGGATACGGGGCTTGAGAAGGAAGCCCTGCTTGATGTGGATACGGTGCTGGCTTCCGCGCGCGCGGCAAAGGATGCCGGCGCGACGCGGTTCTGCATGGGCGCGGCCTGGCGCGAGGTGCGCGAGGGCGAGGAATTCAATCGTGTGCTGGAGATGGTATCGGGTGTCCGGGAAATGGGCATGGAAGCCTGCGTGACGCTGGGTATGCTCGACCAAAGCCAGGCGGACCGCCTCGCCGGGGCCGGGCTCACCGCCTACAACCACAATCTCGATACGTCCCCGGAATTTTACAGCGAAATCGTCTCGACCCGCGGTTATCAGGACCGGATCGACACGATCTCCCGCGTCAGGGAAGCCGGCATCACCGTGTGCAGCGGCGGCATTATCGGCATGGGCGAAAGCGAACGCGACCGGGCCGCCATGCTGCAGGTGCTGGCCAACATGAACCCGCATCCTGAAAGCGTTCCGGTCAATGCGCTGGTGCCCATGCCCGGCACGCCGCTTGAAGCGCGTGAACCCGTTGAGCCAGAGGAGATGGTGCGCATGATTGCGACGGCTCGCATCGTCATGCCGCGATCGCGCGTGCGGCTCTCCGCGGGGCGCAAGGCCCTTCCGAAGGAGGCCCAGATCGCCTGCCTGAAGGCCGGCGCAAATTCAATTTTTTACGGGGAAAAACTGCTTACCACACCCAACCCGGACACGGCGCAAGACCTTGCGATGATCCGTGAAGCGGGTTTGCGCGTGCTGGAAGCCAACTCAAAAGAGGGATAGCGCCATGTCGCGCATCGTTTATCTGAATGGCGAATATGTCGCCGAGGAAGAGGCCAAGATTTCGGTCTTCGACCGCGCCTTTCTGTTCGCCGACGGCATCTATGAAGTCACCGCCGTTATCGACGGCAAGATGGTCGACTTTGAGCCGCATATGGCGCGCCTGCACCGCTCGCTCGGAGAACTCAACATGGCGCAGCCGGTCAGCGATGATGACCTTAAAGCCATGCACCTGGAGCTCATTTCGCGCAACAAGCTGAATGAAGGTCTGATCTACATGCAGATCACGCGCGGCGTTGCGGAGCGGGATTTCGGTTACCCCGAAAACGCCAGGCAGACGGTGGTGGGCTTTACGCAAGTCAAGGAATTGGTCGATCCGCCAGTCGCAAAAACGGGTATAAACATCATTACAGTCCCCGACATTCGCTGGCAGCGCCGGGATATCAAGACCACCGGCATGCTGGCCCAGGCGATGGCCAAGGAAGCGGCAAAGCGCGCGGGCGCCAAGGACGCCTGGATGGTGGAAGACGGGTTTGTAACCGAAGGGACCTCCAACACCGCCTTTATCGTGCTGGACGACAACAGGCTGGTGACCCGGCCGCTCTCGAACCAGATCCTCCACGGGATCACGCGGCGCGCGATCATGACGCTTGCCGAGCAGGGCGAAATCACGGTCGAGGAGCGCCTCTTCACGGTGGATGAGGCAAAAGCCGCCTCCGAGGCCTTTTTGACCAGCGCTTCGAGCTTCGTGACCCCGGTGGTGGAAATAGACGGCGTCAGGATCGGCGGCGGCCAGCCCGGCCCGGTAACCCGGAAGTTGCGCGAAATCTATGTGTCCGCCGCGCGGAGCGGGTAAAAGTGCAATCGTCCAGTGGTCTGAACCTTTTATTAACCATAGGCGGTTAATGTTGAACCATTAGCGGATCGCCTCGGCGCTCCGTGATACTTGACCCCCCCCTGATACGTTGCGACTGCAACAGGTTCGGTCCGGTGCCCCCCAGCACCGGGCCGAATCATTTTTGCCTGAAGAAAGCGGAAGCAGCCCTACTTGGACGGCTCCATGATCTCGCTCGGACCCAGCTTGATCGTTAAACGCAAGGATGTGCGGGCGGAGAAGGCGCTATCGTCGCGAATGAACGTGCCGACCTGGCCTCCAGGTCCCAGCAATCCGAAGGCGCCGGTCTGATCCACCTGATTGTAAATCATCTTCGGAACGTAGGAGTAATACTCATACTCGCTCTTGAGTGAAAGCGTCGCGCGCCGGCCAATCCGTTTGCGGGTCTCCAACTTAAGGCCGCCGATGAAGGAGATTTCGTCATTTGAAAGCGATAGCGCGCTCGTGGCCCCGGCGCCTGCAGCGATGTTGTCGACCAGGTTTCCGTCATAGTCGGTTTGAGAATTGTAAATTCCGCCCTGGAAGCGGAACGAAGACTGCAGGCCCCACCGGCTCCAGAGCCCCTTAAGCAGCAGCGGCGAATAGTCACCGCCCCAAGCCGCATAGGCACCATAATAACGGGTATCGAGGTCTTCGGAATATGTCGCCACCCCGGTGATCCCGGCTCCGGAAGACGTCATGAGGATATCAAGGTCCTGGTCAATACCGCGAATGTCGGCTCCAACTGCGAAATAGCGCCGATGCGGCGCGCGGGTCACGCCCATGACGCCCGGGTTCATGGTCCATTGGGATTCAAGCGACACACCCCACTGGTCGACCTCCCGCTCCACATTTGATGTGACACCATTGCCCAGACCCCGGATCTCCACGGCCGTCGGGCTGCTATCGAAGATCGGCCAGATGTTACACGCCTGCACAGCGGTAGGAGAACATGTGAATGAACTGTCACCATCAATATTCGCCCAGAATCCGTCGAGCGAAAAAGCCTGGTTCGCGCTCGTTGGCACCGCGATTGAAGCATTGATATTCAGGCCAACTTCGTCTTCGAAATCTTTCGAGGCCTTAAAATCCCGGATGAAAATATTTGGAACAGCGAATTGACGAAGAGTGACTATCGAGGGCACGTCCGGCAGGGTCAGGATCGCCGTACCCGCACCGACGCTCACCGTTGCACCGCCGACCTGCATCGAGCTGGTTTCCTGCGCCATGGTCTGAGGCGCAAAAAGAAAAACGGGCGCGAGAACAGTGCCCGCCTGCAACAATTTCCTGAGATTCACCGTACAAGCCCCCCAATCTCGATTCTACTGAGCGGCGAGTATTACAGAATACGGTCGATTTATCATCGTCCGAACCGGCAAGTTTTTGCGGTTGGGCAGAAAATCTTGGGTCCCTGTGGCGACTGCCAATCGGGTATTGGCGCAAGTCAAGCGTATTTTGGGCGCGTTTTCTGCCCGGAAAGTCAGAGATACAGCTTGAAGCCCACATGGGTGGGCTGAAAGCCGATCTGCTCATAGAATTTAATGGCGCCGGCGCGCTGCTTGTTGCTGGTCAACTGCACGATCCGGCACCCGCGCTCTTTCGCCATATCGATGACATGTTGCATCAGCGCGCGTCCCAGCCCCCTGCCCTGATGACTGTCCGCCACTCGCACGGCCTCGATCAGGGCGCGGCGTCCCCCTTCAAAACTCAGATTGGCGATAAACGTGA
>QIGN01000119.1 GCA_003228955.1 Hyphomicrobiales bacterium | reverse complement strand
GCGGCCGTCATTTCGCCCAACGGAAAGGCGTTCACCGGAGACTCCATGGGCATGGCGCTCGCCACCCGGAACCTGATGCAGGATTTGCGGGCCGGCGGCGAGATCATCGGCGGCCCGAAACCCTTTTCGGCGCGCGACCGCTCCGCGTTCCTTTCCGCGCTCGACCTCGCGGTGGTGCGGCTGAAAAAAGAGGGCTTTGGCGGCTGAACCGCGCCCATTGCGGCCGCCGCGCCGACAAACATCTTTTTTGCAAACAATTCTTGCTCTATGGTCGAGACAGCTTCTTCCAGCGTGGGGGTAATCGATGACCATCAGATCAATCCTGTTTGCCTTGGCATTTCTTGTTGCAGCACCGTTTTCCTCCGTACCTGCTGGCGCGGCTGAGGACATTGCCCTAGCCGCCGGCGAGAAAGGCGGCGCCTACTATGAATTCGGGCGCAGTATCTGCCGGCTGCTGGAGCGCAAGGCCGAGGGGTTGAAATGCTCCCTGGCGCCGGTCACGCGCGGCGATGCGCCCGACGATTCCGTTTCCAATCTGGTAAATGTCAACAACAACGCCGCGGAATTTGGTCTGGCGCGCTCTGACTGGCAATACTATGCGGTCACCGGCACCGGGCCGGCGAAATATATGGGCGGCAAGCTCGATGGCGTCAGAAGCCTGTTTTCTCTCCACATGCAACCGGTCACGCTTATTGCCAGACGCGATGCGGGGATAAAAAATCTCGGCGACCTGAAAGGCAAGCGGGTGAATATCGGCCGGGCTTATTCCAGTGATCGCCGGAGCGTGGAACTTGTGATGGGAGCCATGAAGTGGACGCGCAAGGATTTTCTCCTGGTTGACGAATTGTCCCAGGCCGATCAGCGACTGGCCTTCTGCCAGAACCGCGTCCAGGCGATGTTTTACATGGGCACCCATCCAAACGACGGCGTTGGCCAGGTCGTGCGGCTTTGCGACGCGACGCTGGTGAATGTCTCCGGCGCGGCGATCGACGAAATCGTCGCGGCAAAACCCTATCTTGATCTCACGACCATCGCACCGGACAACTATAGCGGAATTTCCGAACCAATCAGGACATTTGGCTCCACCGTCACCGTGGTAACCTCAGCCGATGTTTCAGAGGACGTCGTGTACGCATTTGTCAAAGGCGTGTTCGAGAATCTGCCGGCACTGAAGAAATCCCATTCCGCGTTCCGGGATCTCGATCCCGCAAAAATGGTCAAAAACGGACTGACCGCGCCCTATCACATCGGCGCCATGCGTTATTTCCGGGAAAAGGGGCTGCTCTGAGCAGATCCGGTCTCGGAATTATGCCCGAGAGCCTACGGGACCGCCAGGGTCCATACTCAAACAGACCATGACGCGACCTAGGCCACAATGGAACGTGCCCGGGCCGCGGCAATGAGCTCCTCCACCTGCGCCGTGGCGCCGCTATCCGCCGTCCGGGCATAGGCGGCGGCGGCAATGCTGTTTGCCAGCGCGCCGGTCTGCCCGGCTGAATCCGCGGCGGCGTCATCGGCCGTGCTGTCGTCCCGCCCGGCCATACGCTGCTTGAACAGCTCGCTCTGTGCCTGGCTGCGTTGCGCCTGCGCGTTGCGCGCAACCGCCAGGTCCTGCGACGAGGGGTCGGCTGGCGCCAGCGCGGCGCGGACCACCACATCCATTTTGCGGATCGTCGCCTCGGGATCGCCGCGCACCGGGGCGCTGTCTATCTCCACTTCTCCGGAGGTCGCGTAACGCTTGCCGTCGGGGCCGGCGGTGAACTCGTAACTCGGCGCGGCTGTATAGGGGCCGCCCGCCACGGCGTGGGCCTGCTCATGGGCGCGCACCTTGGCGTCGGTCTGCCTGAGGTCGCGGACCTGCCGGTCTTCCTCCTCACTCAGGGTTTCGCCGTCAGCCGTCCTGGCTCCCGTCGAATCCTTTGGTTTCTGCGTCTCCGGGGCCGGCTGGACAGGGGGTTTGGCGGCGGCGCCCACGGCCGGGGTTTCCGCATCGGGAGGGATTGCGCCGGGCAATCCCGGACGCTGATCCTGACCGGGAATTGAAACCGGAGGCCTGAAGACGCTGTAAGCCGTACCGCCGGCACCTGAAAGCATGGGTATGTGTATGGCTGAATATGGTTTCCGTCTGTTTAATGCGGTTCCGCACTCCCGCGAGGCAACCGGAGCAAGAACCCTCTCATGCGTGTCCAGAATAACGCACCGGACACTGGCGTCCGGCGGATCCGCGGGGGATCGGTAAAATTTAATTCAATTCTTAAGAAGAGTTTATAATGTTCAAATGTTTATAACTGTATATTCCAAATTAAACCAAGTATATTTGATGTGTATTAAGAGAACTGGGTCACACTCCTCAGTCAATTCATCTTGTTGGGAGTGGGCCGCATGTTTCAAGGGTTCCTTGCCCGTGACCGAATGGTCATGGCGGGTCTGATTGTTCTGGGCATTGCGACCGTGGCTGCCGGCTTTGTGTCGGGGCGGTCTACATTCCAGTATGCTCTTTCCACCGATGCGCGCCAGGCCGCCGCCAAATGGGTCGCGAAGGCCGAAGACCAGCTGTTCAGGCAGCAGCTGCCGCCCGGCGGCCGCGTTCTGGATCAGGGCATCGCCATCGTGGCGCCAGGGCCGTTTAACGAGTACCGCGCCCGGGCCGGCAGTGCGAGTCCGCGAATTCTTCGCGTCGCCCGTCTGGCGAATGAGGAATCCGGTCTTCTGGCGGGCATCGACAAACTGTTCTCGGGATGGATTTCAAAGCTCACCAGTTTGCTGGACGCCGAAGATCACGTAAGCCAGATCCGCAATTTTGCACTGCTCCAGCCAGATGGAACGCTGGTCATGCGCTCAAAAGGGTTCGAACCCGCGGCGCTCGATAAATTTCTCGCCGAAACCCGCTTCCGGGCGGAACTTTACAAATCGCTCGGGATGTACACCACCCGGATTTTCGATAAATTCGCCATGCCCGGGCAGACGGCTGGCGAGTTTCAAAAGGGCGTTATCGTGCCGCTGCTGCGCGGCCGGAAGATTTCCCGCGTCTATGTTCTCAGCATCGATCAGTCTTCCGCCGCCACCATGTCCAAGGTTGCGCTTGTCGCCGCTTCCATGATGACCAGTCTGCTGATTGTGCTGGGATACTCCGTGCCGGCGGCGATTGCGTTCAGGCGCATTCGCGAACGCTGGAAGGCCGAGGACCAGATCAGGTTTCTGGCCATGCATGACCCCCTGACGGGCCTGCCGAACCGGGTTCAGTGGCAAAACGCCCTTGAACAGGCCCTGGCGCGGGCCAAGCGGCGGGACTCGCTGCTTGCCGTCATGTGTATCGATCTCGACCGCTTCAAGGAAATCAACGACACGCTCGGTCACAAGGCCGGCGATACCCTGCTCAGGAAAGCCTCCGACCGGCTGCGCGGCTGCGTGCGCGAAACCGACGTCGTCGCCCGGCTGGGCGGAGATGAATTCGCGATTATTGCCGAAGATCTCGAAGTCCCCGCGGACGCAATCCCCCTTGCCCGGCGCATCTGCTATCAGCTCGCCAGGAGCTACGATATCGATGGCCACGAACTGGCGATTTCGGGCAGCGTCGGGATTACCCTGGCGCCGGCGGAGGGAGCCGGTCCCGAGGAACTCCTCAACAACGCCGATCTTGCGCTGTACCGGGCCAAGAATGACGGGCGCAACACTTTCCGCTTCTTCGAGCCGGAAATGGACAGATCCCTTCGCAAGCGGCGCTCGATGGCGAGTGCGCTGCGCCGCGCGCTGCGCAACTCCGAAATGCATATTCACTATCAGCCCCAGTTCGATCTGAACACCGGCGCGCTGACGGGTTACGAGGCGCTGGCCCGCTGGAGCGACAAGGAATTCGGCGAGGTCGCGCCAACACAGTTTATTTCGATCGCGGAGGAAAACGGGCTCATTGGAATGCTGGGCGAATGGGTGCTGCAAACCGCCTGCAACGATACCCGCCACTGGCCGGGAAATGTCAAACTTTCAATCAATATCTCGGCGGCGCAGTTTATTGCGCAGGACCTTGTGGCCCTCGTCCGCAGCGCGTTGCAGGAGTCGGGCCTCGCGCCTGAGCGGCTGTTGCTGGAATTTACCGAAGAGGTGCTGTTCCGCAACAACTCCGAGGCGCTCGCAACGCTGAAGAAACTGACAGGAATGGGTGTTCAACTGGCCATCGACAATTTCGGCACCGGCTATTCGAGCCTCAAATACCTGACCCAGCTGCCGGTCTCGAAAATAAAAATCGACAGGTCCTTCATTCACGAAATGCAGAGCGACAAGGATACCGGAGCGATCGTCAGGACGATCATCGGGCTGGGGAAATCACTCGACCTCACCATCGCGGCCGATGGTGTGGAAACCAGGGCCCAGGCGCAATATCTGCGCCAGATCGGCTGCAATGAAGTGCAGGGCTTCCTGTTCGGGCGCCCGCAATCTGAAATCGATCCGGAAATCCCCGGCGTGCTGAAATCCCCCGAGACACTGGATGCCCCGCCAGGCCAGGCCGAACGCAATGCTCCTCCCGGCGCTGACGCAGATGCTGAAAAAGCACTGCGGGTGCTGGAGACGGGCTTTGCGGAGCCTCCCCTCGCGGACGAGGAACACTTGCCTGGCGAGCTGGCCGATTTGCTGCCGGACCCGCCCGCGCCGGCGCGGCTGGTTGTTGGATAGGGCCACGCCGCCTGAAGCGAAGCGCATGGTTTCGCGTTCCGTCCACACGAAATCACGCGCGTGAAGACTGGCCTCGCGGACCGGGCGTTGCTATAGGGCGGCCAGGAGAATTTTGGAGCGCACTCCCATGAGCGATATGAAGCTGGCCATTATGGGGGCCTCGGGCCGCATGGGCCGCGAACTCATTCGCGCCGTCCATGAGACGAAGGGCTGCTCTGTCGCTGGCGGCACCGAAGCGGCGGGGTCCACCGCAATTGGCCAGGATATCGGGGAACTCGCCGGCATCGGCCCGCTTGGGTTGAGTGTTACCGATGACCCTCTGGAGCTGTTCGCGCGCATTGACGGCATTCTCGATTTTACGGCGCCCGCCGCGACCCTCGCCTTCGCTGAGCTCGCCGCGCAGGCGCGCATTGTCCACGTTATCGGCACGACCGGCTTTTCTCGCGAGGATGAACGGAAAATCGAGGCGGCGGCGCGCCATGCAGCCATCGTCAAGGCGGGCAATATGAGCCTGGGCGTCAATCTCCTGAACGCACTGACGAAAAAGGTCTCGCGGGCGCTGGATGAGGATTTTGATATCGAAGTGCTGGAAATGCACCACCGGGACAAGGTGGACGCCCCTTCCGGCACAGCGCTGATGTTGGGGCAGGCGGCGGCGGAGGGGCGGGGTATCGACCTGGAGGCCCGCGCCGTGCGCAGCCGCGACGGGCAGACGGGCGCGCGAAAGCGCGGCGATATCGGCTTTGCGACGCTTCGCGGCGGCTCGGTGGTCGGCGAGCATACCGTGATTTTCGCCGCCGATGGCGAGCGCCTGGAGTTGACCCATAGAGCGTCAGACCGGGGAATTTTCTCGCGCGGCGGCGTCAAAGCGGCCCTGTGGGGCAAGGGCAAGCCGCCCGGCCTTTACTCCATGATGGATGTACTGGGCCTTTAGGAAAAAGAAAAAATGGACAATGTGCTGGTGCTTGTGCGCCACGGCCAGAGCGAATGGAACGCCAGAAACCTGTTCACGGGCTGGAAAGACGTGGACCTGACGGCGCAGGGGATCGCCGAGGCGCGCCGCGCCGGTAGATCGCTCAAGTCAGCCGGTCATCAATTCGATATCGCCTTCACGAGCGACCTGATCCGGGCGCGGAAAACCCTCGGCCTCATTCTGGAGGAACTCGGCCAGAGCGGCCTTGAAACCCTCCGCGATCAAAAACTCAACGAACGCGACTATGGCGACCTGGTCGGCCTCAACAAGGCGGAAACGGCGGAGAAATTCGGCGATGAGCAGGTAAAAATCTGGCGCCGGTCCTACGATGTGGCCCCCCCTGGCGGGGAGAGCCTGAAAGACACCGCCGCGCGCACGCTGCCCTATTTCGAGGCCAGCATCCTTCCCAGGGTGCTGGCGGGTGAAAACGTTATTGTCTCCGCCCATGGCAATTCGCTGCGTGCAATCATCATGCGGCTGGACAAGCTCTCGACAGATGAAATCACCCGGCTCAACCTCGCGACCGGCGCACCGGTCATCTACCGCTTCAATGAAGACGGCAGCGTCGCGGAGAAGCGGGATCTGGCGGCTTAGAAAACCCTATGTGCAATTGGGGGTCGTATCTGCCCCTCGGCCCGGTTTGAAGCTGTTTTCGACGCGTTCGACGATCGAAGCGTAGAAATTTTTCCGTGTCTTCGGATAGACGATACTCAACATATTCACGATGTCGCCACGGCAGCTGAAGATAACTTTTTCATAGTAGATGCTGCCACCTCGTATGCCGGAAATGACAAACCAGGTTTTGCCGGATTTTTGATAGGTGACGCCGGGATAGTAATCCTTCGAATAATATTCGCGCTTATAGCTCCCCAGGGAATCGCCGGTTGAATTGAAAGTGCCCTGTATCGTGATCGATGCGCCGTCCCTGGCGGTAAATGTCAACCCCGCGCCATTGGCCGGTGGTTGGCCCGGTGAAAATAAATCGGCCGGATATACCGCTTGTGTGCCGAACCGCGCATTCGTGTAGGACACCCATTTATCCGCTCCAGCCGATACGGGTCCCGATTGGGCGAGAATAACCATTACCAGAGCGAGGCTTCCACTCCGCGTGAGCCGGATTGCACGATCCCAATTTATCATGATGCAATCATAGCTATCGTTTGTCGGGGAATGAACCGTTTTCTGGAGCACGTTATCATTCCGCGATGGCGGATGACCCCAGCCGCCCCGCCTCCCAGCCGATAATCGCCTGCTTTCGGGTGACCCCCCAGTGATAGCCGCCGAGGCCGCCATCCTTGCGCAGCACCCGGTGGCACGGCACCACGAAGGAAATCGGATTGCGCCCCACCGCCGACCCGACCGCGCGCGCTGCTCGCGATGAGCACACATGGGCCGCGAGATCGGAATAGGTGACAGCCTGCCCCAGGGGCAACTTCAGCAGGGCGTCCCAGACGCGCACCTCGAAATCGGTGCCGATGAGCACGACTTTGAGCGGGTCGGATTTGCGCCAGAGTTCCGGGTTGAAGATACGCGCCGCACTTGGCGCGGTCCTGTCCGGCGCCTGAATATAGCGCGCGGCCGGCCAGCGCCGCGTCATGTCTTCAAGAATCGCGGGCTCTTCCCGCGCGCCGTCGGCAAAGGCAAGCCCGGCAATGCCGCGCCGCGTCGCCATGATGAGTGCGTTGCCGAACGGCGAGGGATGGAAGCCCCACGCAATCTCCAGCCCCGCGCCGCGGCGCTTGAAGTCGCCGGGCGTCATCGCTTCATGATCGACGAACAGATCATGCAGCCGGCCGGGCCCGGACAGGCCGACCTCAAGCGCGGTGTCGAGAATGCTCGCCGAGCCCCGGAGCAGGGAGCGCGCATGATCGAGCGTTATGGCCTGCACGAATTCCTTCGGGCTGAGGCCGGCCCAGCGTGTGAAAAGCCGCTGGAAATGCGCCGGGCTCAGGCCCGCATCCGCCGCAATCTCTTCCAGATCCGGCTGGTCGCGCCAGTGGCCGGTAATAAAAGCAATGGCGCGGCGGACCCGCGCATAGTCCTCGCTCCAGCGCGCGGCGTGCCGGTCCGCTGGCTCCGTTGGCTCCGTTGGCTCACATGCGGTGTTCGTGGTCATGGTGGCAAAGCCATAGCTCAGCCGCGGCGCGCGCGCGACCCGATTCTTGCGCGCACCGGTTCAGGCCGCGCGCGGGTGGCGGCTTGAATGCAGGGCCCGCTCGAGTGCGCACGCGAAATCCAGCCGCTCGCCCTCGCTGAGGAAAGAGCCAAGCACCAGCCTGCGCCCGTGGGAGGCGACGCGAAGCTGGCTGGCGCGCCCGTGACGCGACGCCACCTCGACCCGCGCCCAATAGGGATTGAAGGTCCATTTGCGGGAGCGGCCCGAGGCGCGGACCTTCCTGACAGTGAGCTCGCCGCCGCGAATCGAGACCTCTTCAAAGGCGCGCGCCGCGCGGTAGTTGAGCCTGAAGGCTATATATATCAGCAGCACATCGAGGCCGAAAAAGCCGAACACCGGCCAGGCGCCAGCCAGCAGGAAGCCCAGACCGGTGACAAAACTGACCGAGCCGACAACGGCCATCAAAATCACAAATCCGCGCGCACTGAGCGAACGGTGCGGCGTCAAAACGGCGGAAAATTCATCTTTTCCGCTCCCGCACTCTTGAGAAACGGTCCTGGTCTGGTCCATAGGTACCTCCTCACCCGGCAACCAGCCGCGCCCAAACCACCCGTCTCTACAGAACCAGATATGACCGAGAAATCCAAGCCCCCGCACCGGCAAAAAAGCAAATCCCGATGCCTGCCGCCAAACGCCGCTGCCGAAATATTCCGCCGCCTGCGCGAAGCCACGCCGGAGCCGGAAAGCGATCTGGAATATGTCAACCATTTTACCCTGCTTGTGGCCGTGGTGCTGTCCGCCCAGGCAACCGACGCGGGCGTCAACAAGGCGACGAAAAATTTGTTCGAGATCGCCGATACGCCGAAAAAAATGGTTCACCTCGGTGAAGACGCCCTGCGCGAATACATCCGGACCATCGGCCTGTTTCGCAACAAGGCGAAGAATGTGATCGCGCTCAGCCGCGATCTGCTGGAGCATCATGGCGGGGAGGTGCCGCGCACGCGCGAGGCGCTTCAAGCGCTGCCCGGCGTCGGGCGCAAAACCGCCAATGTGGTGCTGAACGTCGCCTTCGGCGAGCCGACCATGGCGGTCGATACGCATATTTTCCGCATTTCGAACCGCACCGGCCTTGCGCCGGGAAAAAACCCGCTGGAGGTGGAAAAAGGCCTGCTCGAAATCGTGCCGGAGGAATTTGGCCTGCACGCCCATCACTGGCTGATTCTGCACGGGCGCTATGTGTGCAAGGCGAGGCGGCCCGAATGCGAGGCTTGCGTGATTGCGGACCTGTGCCTCTATGACGCGAAGAGCGTGGCGGTTTAGGATCAGGCCATTGTCGGGGCAGCGCTCTGGATCCCTGCGCGAGCAGGTGTGCAGACAGCGTAGTATCCATTTGGATTCCTGCTTTCGCAGGAATTTCGATAATATTATTTCTCAGAGTTTCCGAAACCCCTGCGCAAGCAGGGGTCCAATCCGCGTAGCAACCATGAGCAAACAGGCGTTTGTCTACATCATGACCAATCGGCAACGCGGTACCTTGTATATCGGCGTTGCAACCAATCTCGCGAAAAGAGCCTGGGAACACAGGCAAGGCCTGGGGAGCAAATTCACCAGCAGATATGGTCTGCATCGCCTTGTGCATATTGAACCCTATCCAAACCTCGATGATGCGCTACAACGTGAGCGGCGTCTGAAAAAATGGAAACGGGCCTGGAAGATTGAGCTGATTGAGGCTGCGAATCCGGATTGGCATGACCTTTATGAAGATATATGCCGGTAATCGTCATGGACCCCTGCGTTCGCAGGGGTTTCGTTTTATACGTAATTTTGGGTTCGAAACCCCTGCGCAAGCAGGGGTCCATGAGACGCGCGAGCCGGAGAAAATAGCATGACGGACACGGCATATGACGTGGCGGGCATCGGCAACGCCATCGTTGACATCATCGCGCGCTGCGATGAGGCGTTCCTTTCCAATCACGGCATGGAAAAAGGCTTCATGCAGCTCATCGACGCCAAGCAGGCCGATGACCTTTATGGCCATATCGGGACCGCGGTCGAGCAGTCCGGCGGGTCCGCCGCCAATTCCTGCGCCGGGATCGCCTCGTTCGGGGGAAGCTGCGCCTTCATCGGGCGCGTGGCGGGCGACCCGTTCGGCAAGATATTCGCCCACGACATCCGCGCCATCGGGGTGGAGTATGACACGCCCGCGTCGAACGCGGGTCTGCCGACCGCGCGCTGCCTGGTGCTGGTGACGCCGGACGGCGAGCGCACCATGAACACCTTTCTGGGGGCCAGCACGCAGCTGGGCCCGGGCGACGTGGATGGCGAACTGATTGCTTCAGCTAAAGTTACCTATCTGGAGGGCTATCTGTTCGACAAGCCGGAGGCGAAAGCCGCATTCCACAGGGCCGCGAAACTTGCCCGCGCGGCCGGCCGCAAGGTGGCGCTGACCCTGTCGGACGCCTTTTGCGTTGATCGTCACCGGGAGGATTTTCTCAGCCTCGTGCGCGGCGGCGTGGATATCCTGTTTGCCAATGAAACCGAGATTACATCGCTTTACCGGATGGAAAATTTCGACGATGCGGCCGGCGCGGTGCGCGCGGAATGCGAAATCGCCGTGCTGACGCGTTCCGAAGCAGGCGCGGTAATTGTCTCCGGCAATGACACAATCAAAGTTCCCGCCACGCCGGTCGAAAAGGTCGAGGACGCCACCGGGGCCGGTGATCTTTACGCCGCCGGGTTCCTCCATGGGCTGACCAGCGGGCAGTCTCTCGAGACCTGCGGCAAGCTCGGCGCGCTGGCGGCGAGCGAAGTCATCTCGCATATCGGCGCGCGGCCCGAGGTGAGCCTGAAGGAGCTGGCGCGGGCGAATGGGCTGCTGGGTTAGGGCTTTGTGCGTGGCGCACCACGTTCGTCATTGCCGGGCTTGACCCGGCAATCCATGCCGGCTTGCCTTTCACTTCAAAGATTACCGTCAGACCGCATGGACCCCCGGGTCAAGCCCGGGGGTGACGCTGGTGGATGGCGCGCGCCCGAAATGAATCTGAAAGAGCTCGTGAAAACGAAGGGGTTGCCGGGTTGAGGGTATCCTATGCCTCCCCCCCTCCACGGTAGGGAGACGCTTTCTCGCCCCTTCGCACCTGTGGCAATTCTGCAACGCCCTGGTAAAAAATTGCCCCCCCCAACCGGGAGACGCCAAATCCGCGCAATTGCTGCTAGTGTGCCTGTAACTTTGGGGAATCCGCATCGATCGGGGCATCTTTATGGAAATTCGCAATCAACTCTTTGCCGGGGCGGCGCTTGGTGCGCTGATGGCCTTCTCGCCGCTGGCCAGCGCGCAGGACGCCACGACGCAGGTCGGTAACGCGACCGTCACAATCGGTGCCGGCACGGCGATCCTCGATTTGCCGGATGTACAATTTTTCAAGAGAATACCTACCTTTGGCAATGGAGAAACGGTGTCAGGCCGCTTTACGATTGCTGATGATTTTTCCGACGAAATCGGCTGGAATATCAACGGAGCGATAACCGCGCCAATGGGTGCGAATCGGGCCATTTCCCTCAGCGGCTTCTGGGCCAATATTGAGGATGACGACGCCACAACATGTACTTCAACCGCGGGGTCAATTTGCATCATTAATGCTCTTGTATCCAATCCGGCAGGTCTGGGTGTTGTTGGAGCGGGCGCAGTCGGCGCCTCTTTAAGCAGCAGGACTGAACGCGACGTTGATCAGGCCGGGGTCGCTTTAGAGGTCAGGCAGCTGCTGACGCCGGGCGTGATGGGCGTTACGCAGGCTCCAAACGCGCGTTATCTCGCGCTGGGCGCTGACTGGCGGGCGATTTATCAGGATATGACCCTTCGTTCGACGATATCGACCTCCGCAGCGTTCAATCTGCGCTACGACGAGGATCTCGACACCGACTATTACGGCGTCTTCGCGGCCTATGGCGGCGACTATACGCCCTTCCTGTTCAGGGGGCTTTGGAACCGCTGGGGTCTGCAATCCTCGTTCCGCCTGCAAGGCGGCGTCTATTATGCCGACACGGACTATTCGGGCAGCCTGCGCGAGCCAGTGACTGCGATAACCCTGAACAGCGATGCAACGGATTCGAACAGTGAGGTTGCCTTCATTGGCGGCCTGACGCTGGAGACGCGCAAGAAGATCGGCCGGCGCGCGACGCTGTCGCTCAAGAGCAACTATGAATATTACTCCTACGTCCCCGATATGAACTACAACGACAACATTAACGGCGGTGCTTTGTTCGGACCTAATGTCGGCACCACCATCGGCGATGACGACGCCTACGCCATACGCACTTCGCTCCGCCTCACCATCAAGCTCGGACCCCGCGAGATCATGGAGCCGATGAAGTAGGCGTCAGGTTTTTCCACTCCTGATTTGCCCTATTTTCCGCTCCTGGGCCCCCTCTCCCCTGTGGGGAGAGGGCCGGGGTGAGGGGGGTCGCAGATACCGGTTTCACCCAAGCCCCCTCACCCGCACTAAGTCGCGCGACCTCTCCCCACAGGGGAGAGGTTCAGATTGCGGCCGGCGGCGGAAAATCTACAATTTCCGCAACGCGACCCGGTCCACTTCGTGACCCTTCGTCTTGTGCAGGATCAGATCCGCGCGCTGGCGGGTGGGCAGGATGTTTTCCTGCAAATTCTTCAGATTGATGTCCCGCCAGATATCTTGCGCGGTTTCGCGCGCGCGCGCGTCGCTCAGTTTTGAATAGCGGTGGAAGTAGGCGGCCGGGTCACGGAATGCCGTCTGGCGCAGGCGCAGGAAGCGCTCCACATACCACTGCCCGGCCAGTTCCGCGTCGGCGTCGAGGTAGATTGAAAAATCGAAATAGTCCGAGACGAAGGGGATGGCCTCGCCGTCTTTGGGGAGCCGCGCGGGCTGGAGCACATTGAGCCCGTCGACGATCAGAATATCGGGCCGGTCGATGATGTTTGTCTCGCCGGGCAGCACGTCATAATGGAAGTGCGAATAAACCGGCGCGGCCACATTGCGCCTGCCCGCCTTCACGTCGCTGAGAAAATCGAGCAACCGCACCTGATCGTAGCTTTCGGGGAACCCCTTGCGGTTCATCAGGCCGCGCGCTTGAAGCGTTTTGTTATCGTGCAGAAACCCGTCGGTGCCGATGAGATTGACGCGTGGATGGTCGGGCCAGCGCGCCAGCAGCGCCTCGAGCACCCTTCCGGTAGTGCTCTTGCCCACCGCGACGGACCCTGCCAGACCGACGATGAACGGCATCTTGCCGTCTTTCGCGCCAAGAAAGGTGGAGGTTGCCTCATGCAGCGACTGTGTGGCGGCGACATAGAGGTTGAGCAGGCGCGAGAGGGGGAGATAAACGTCGCGCACCTGATCGAGCGACATCTGCTCGGTGAGGCCGGAGAGCTGCTCCACATCCGCCTGCGTGAGCGTCATCGGCGTGTCGGCGCGCAGCGCCGCCCACTCGGCCTTGGAGAAGGTCCGGTAGGGGGTCAGGCGGACATTCGGCTTCGGGTTCATGGGCGATCCATCGGGCATTGTCAGCTCTTCCCGCCGCGGGCGGCTTTTTCCTCCAGGCCCGATGTTCCCATGCGGTTTTCCAGCTCGGCCAGCACGTCGTCGAGCGGAACCCCGCGCGCCTCAAGCAGAACCAGCAGATGATACAGCAAATCCGCCGCCTCGCCCGTAAGCGCCTCATCGTCCTGGGAGACGCCGGCGATCACCACTTCCCCCGCTTCTTCGGCGAGCTTTTTGGCGCAGCGCTCCGCGCCGCCGTCCAGCAGCTTGCGCGTATAGGAGGTCTCGCCGCTGGCGCTCGCCCGCGCGCGGATCGTGCTCGCAAGTGTTTTGAGAACATCGTCGCTCATGAGCGCGTCATACACCCTGAAGCGCGCAAACGAAAGGTGCCGAAGGGGTTAGGATAACTATGCGTCGAGCCGCACCGCAACTCCGGCGTCAGCCATATGGCGCTTGGCCTCGTCTATCGAATATTCCCCGAAATGGAAAATGGAAGCCGCCAGCACGGCGCTGGCATGCCCTTCTTTTACACCTTCCACCAGATGGTCGAGCGTGCCGACACCTCCCGATGCAATGACCGGCACGGGCACCGCGTCGGCAATGGCGCGCGTCAGTTCCAGATCGAAACCGTCCCTGGTGCCATCGCGGTCCATGGAGGTGAGCAGGATTTCGCCTGCTCCGAGCGCCACGACTTCGCGCGCGTAGTCCACCGCATCCAGCCCCGTGGGCTCGCGGCCCCCATGGGTGAAAATTTCCCATCGGGGACTGACGGACCCGGAAACCTTTTTCGCGTCGATTGCCACGACAATGCATTGCGAGCCGAATTTCTCAGCCGCCTCGCGAACGAATGCGCGGTTCTTGACGGCGGCCGTCATGATCGAAACCTTGTCCGCGCCGGCCTCAAGAAGTTTGCGGATATCTTCCAGATTGCGCACCCCGCCGCCGACGGTGAGCGGCATGAAGCAGCGCTCGGCGGTACGCTCCACCACGTCGAAAATCACATCGCGGTTTTCATGGCTCGCGGTGATGTCGAGAAAGCACAGCTCGTCCGCCCCGGCGGCGTCGTAAGCGGTCGCCGCCTCCACCGGATCGCCCGCATCGCGCAGATCGACGAAATTCACGCCCTTGACGACGCGTCCGTCTTTCACGTCGAGGCAAGGTATGACGCGGGTTTTCAGCATTTCGGCGCCTCCGCCGCTGCAATCAAAGCCAGAGCCTCGGTCGCATCGAGCCGCCCGTCATACAGCGCGCGGCCCGAAATCGCGCCCTCCAGCAGGGCGTATTCGGGACGCAGCAGCGCCCTGA
>QIGN01000006.1 GCA_003228955.1 Hyphomicrobiales bacterium | reverse complement strand
AAATCGCCGCCATTTCCGTTTGATCCGGCATGAGCCGAACCGCCGTCCTGCCTGCTGTCCAGCATGGTGAGCGTGGAATTGAATCCCTGCAGCACCACTTCAGTCGAATAATGGTCCTGGCCGTCTTTTTCCCATTTGCGGGTCTGGAGCTGGCCTTCCAGATAGACCTTGGAGCCCTTTTTGAGATATTGCTCGGCAATCCGGACCAGCCCGTCATTGAAGATGACCACCCGGTGCCATTCGGTGCGCTCGCGCCGCTCGCCACTGGATTTGTCGCGCCAGGATTCAGACGTCGCCACGCGCAGATTACACATCTGGCGGCCATCCTGCATGGAGCGGATTTCCGGGTCGGCGCCCAGATTGCCAATGAGAATGACCTTGTTGATCGATCCGGCCATGCACGCGTTCCTTTCCTTCGCCATCTGGCGTAATTGCCTGGCGTAATTTTGATCGTCTCTTCGCCCCGGCGCCCGGGACTCCCGCGCCACCCAAGACTTCGACTCACATTAACCTGCGCGGCTAGACCGCCGCCAGAGCGCTGCGCCGCTCTGTCCACACCTGTCCACAGGTGATTCGGCCCGCTGGAAAATCAGGCTGTTTGTTCCTTCTTTGTTCCAATATAGCCCCATTCAAAGCGCATTGCAAACCCCCAATATGCAGGCTGAGTGTTGCGTGAACGCAACGGTTGCAAAAAAACTGGGGTTGAAAAGGGCGTTTCCCCAACCATTTACTCCAAATCCGTGGCCAAATCCGCAAACTTCGCCTAAGAGCAGCCATCAGGGTGCGCCTTGGGCGGGCGCCAGACACCCCATCGGACAGCTATGACGACAAGAATGACGCCAGATGAATTAGAAAAAAATCGCCCGCCGGGGAGAATACTGGGCCGAGGCCCATTGGGATTTTCCCGCAAGACCTGGCCCTTCATCAAAATTCTCGTCGGTAACTGGTTGTTTGCACTCGCTTTTTACGTCATCGTGAAGCAGTTCATCATTAACTGGGAGCCGGTGTCATGGACTGTCGCCGACCGCCTGGAGCTGATGATCAAATGCTCAATAATCGCGCTTGCGCCCGCGGTTGTAGGAATCGCCATTGTCGCGGCGCAGAGGCTCAATCCGGACATGTGGGTCGGGCAGCGACCCAAGCCGAATTCGGCACTCGATGTGAACACGCGTTTTGTCCTCAACACCATTGAACAATTTATTTTATTTCTGGTGGGATTGAGCGGCGTTGCACTCTTTACACCAATAGCCGAGGCCGATTCGATCCCGATCCTGACATCCCTGTTCCTGTTTGGCCGGATATTGTTCTGGATCGGTTATCACAAGAACCCCTACCTGCGCGCCTTTGGCTTCGGCATCACCTTCTACCCGACGGTGGGCGTGTTCACCTGGCTGATCCTGCTGATGGTGTTTGATATCCGGTTGCCGATTTAGGGGGCTGGCAAAACGAACTGGCCCGCCGGCAAGTCCGGCAAAGCCTCGCCCTGCCCTGCATTGAAGACCGGATGCGCGATACTTTTTCTTGAGTTCCAGCGGCCAGCTTCCTCATATATCCTTACAGGAATATAAACCGCTTAAGGAGTGGAAAAATGCAAGGTATGCAGATGGGCGGCGAAGCGATGGTGGGGTGGTGGGCAATGTATTTAGGCCCCTTCACCGTGCTCGTGGTCCTGGTGGTTTTTGTTGCTCTGATTACCTTTTTGATAAGAAGGAAGATGGGAAGCAGCAAGGGAAACGCCACTTCGTACAACAACGCGCTTGCCCTGCTGAATGAGCGGTTTGCCAAAGGCGATTTCGACGCGCGCGAGTTTGAGAAACGCAAGAAAAAATTGCGGAGATTATAAAATGCAACGCTCTCGCGCGGATGCTCTTTGTCCGCCCGCGCGAGGTTGATTTAAACCGCCACGGCGCTGTCGCCCTGAAAACCTGAGCCAAGAGGGTCATGCACAAGCATATTTCCATACGCGGCGCGCGCGAGCATAACCTGAAAGGCATCGACCTTGATCTGCCCCGCGAAAAGCTGATCGTCATTACCGGCCTGTCCGGTTCGGGCAAGTCATCCCTCGCTTTCGACACCATTTATGCCGAAGGGCAGCGTCGCTATGTGGAGTCGCTTTCGGCCTATGCGCGGCAGTTTCTGGAAATGATGCAGAAGCCGGACGTGGACCATATCGAGGGTCTCTCCCCGGCGATTTCAATCGAACAGAAGACCACCAGCCGCAATCCGCGCTCGACCGTCGGCACCGTCACCGAAATCCACGACTATATGCGGCTGCTGTTCGCCCGCGTTGGCGTGCCTTATTCGCCCGCCACGGGCCTGCCCATCGAAAGCCAGACGGTTTCCCAGATGGTGGACCGGGTCATGGCGCTGGAGGTCGGTACGCGCGCCTACCTGCTGGCGCCCATCGTGCGCGGGCGCAAGGGCGAGTATAAAAAAGACCTCGCCGAGCTGATGAAGAAGGGGTTTCAGCGGGTCAAGATCGACGGGGACTTTTTCGAGATCGCCGACGCGCCGGCGCTGGACAAGAAATTCACCCATGACATCGACGTGGTGGTGGACCGGGTCGTGGTGCGCGATGATATCGCGGCGCGGCTGGCGGACTCATTCGAGACCGCGCTACAGCTGGCGGACGGAATCGCAATCGTCGAGCTAGCGGACAAACCGCTGGACAAGGACCAGCTGGAGAGCGCCAACCGGGGCCGCAACGAAACCCATGAACGCCTCATTTTCTCCCAGCGTTTCGCCTGCCCCGTGTCCGGCTTCACAATCGATGAGATCGAGCCGCGGCTGTTTTCGTTCAACAACCCGTTTGGCGCGTGTCCGTCCTGCGACGGGCTGGGAACGGAGCTGAGATTCGAATCCGACCTGGTGGTCCCGGACGGCAACTTAAGCCTGCGCCAGGGCGCGCTTCTGCCATGGGCCAAAACCGGCGCGACTTCCCCCTATTACGCGCAGACGCTGGACGCCCTCGCCGCGCATTACAAGATCGCGACGAGCACTCCGTGGAACGAGCTGCCCGAACGGGTGCGGGACGTCATTTTGTTCGGGTCGGGGGAGGAAAAAATCACCTTCACCTATGACGACGGGACGCGGCACTACACCACTTCCAAGACCTTCGAGGGTGTGGTGAGCAATATCGAGCGCCGCTGGCATGAAACCGAATCCAACTGGGTGCGCGATGAGCTTTCGCGCTACCAGTCCGACCACCCCTGCCAGGCCTGCGAAGGCTACCGGCTGAAACCGCAAACCCTGGCGGTGAAGATCGCGGGGTTACATATCGGCCAGGTCAGCGAAATGTCGATCCGCAATGCGGGGACATGGTTTGAAACGGTTCCCGGCGCCCTGAACGCGCAGCAGAACGAGATCGCCGTACGCATCCTCAAAGAAATTCGCGAGCGGCTGAAATTCCTCAATGACGTGGGGCTGGACTATCTCACCCTGTCGCGCGCCTCGCGCACGCTCTCGGGCGGCGAGTCGCAGCGCATCCGCCTCGCCAGCCAGATCGGTTCGGGGCTGACGGGCGTCCTTTATGTGCTGGATGAGCCCTCCATCGGCCTGCATCAGCGCGACAATGCGCGGCTGCTGGAAACGCTTCGCGCGCTGCGCGACATGGGCAACACGGTCATCGTCGTGGAGCATGACGAGGAAGCCATTTTGAGCGCGGACCATGTGGTCGACATCGGCCCCGGCGCCGGCATTCATGGCGGCGAGATCGTGGCGCAGGGCACGCCGAGAAAAGTCATGGGCAACGCACAAAGCCTGACCGGACAATACCTGACCGGCATGATGCAGGTCCCCCTGCCCGGCAAACGCCGCTCCATCGAAAAGACGCGCATGTTGCGCGTTACCGGTGCGCGGGCCAATAACCTGCGGGATGTTGCGGCGGAAATTCCGCTCTCCACCTTCACCTGCATCACCGGCGTGTCGGGCGGAGGCAAATCCACCCTGCTGATCGAAACCATGTACAAGGGCGTCGCGCGCAAGCTGAGCAACGCCCGCGAGCATCCCGGCGACCATGACGAGCTGCAAGGTGTTGAATTTCTCGACAAGGTCATCGACATCGACCAGTCCCCCATCGGCCGCACGCCGCGCTCCAACCCCGCAACCTATACCGGGGCCTTCACGCCCATTCGCGAATGGTTCGCGGAGCTGCCGGAGAGCCGTGTGCGCGGTTACAAGCCGGGGCGTTTCTCGTTCAACGTGAAGGGCGGGCGCTGCGAGGCCTGCCAGGGCGACGGGCTGATCAAGATCGAGATGCATTTTCTGCCCGACGTCTACGTCACCTGCGACCAGTGCAAGGGCGCGCGTTACAACCGCGAGACGCTGGAAATCAAGTTCAAGAGCAAATCCATCGCCGACATTCTCGACATGACGGTGGAGGAAGCCGCGGAGTTTTTCAAAGCCGTGCCAAGCGTGCGCGACAAGATGGAAACACTCAAACGCGTCGGGCTCGACTACATTAAAGTCGGCCAGCAGGCGACGACTCTTTCGGGCGGCGAAGCGCAGCGCGTCAAGCTCTCGAAGGAACTCTCCCGCCGCGCCACGGGCCGCACCTTGTATATTCTCGACGAGCCAACCACGGGGCTGCACTTCCACGACGTCGCCAAGCTGCTTGACGTGCTGCACGAGCTGGTCGACCAGGGCAACACGGTGGTGGTCATCGAGCACAATCTGGAAGTCATCAAAACGGCCGACTGGATTGTCGACATGGGCCCTGAAGGGGGCGACGGCGGCGGGCGCATTGTGGCCACCGGCACGCCGGAGGATGTGGCTAAGGCGAAGGGCAGCTATACGGGGCGGTATCTGGCCGAGTTGTTTGCGCGGCGGCCGGGGAAGCCTTCAGGGGCGAAAAGGTCAGCTGAGGCGGCTGAGTGAGATGGGGCAACAAAGCGAGCGATCTGTGTCGGTTATTGTCAAAGACCCCCAAGATTGCACGGAAGCAGAGATTTCCAAATTTGCCGAATTAGTTCAGTTAGGCGGCGAAGTGAAACGCGAGGGATTCAAAGATCTAATCCGGAGTGCAAAGTCTCTGATCTGGCTCCAAATCGATGGGAAAACCGCCGGCGTTGCTGGGTTGAAGCATCCCAGGAAACAATACAGACAAAGAGTATTTGCTAACGCAAAAGCTGAATTTCCATCCGATCAGTACCCCTTCGAACTGGGCTGGGTATACGTTGATGAATCATATCGTGGAAAAAAATACTCCAGACATCTGATCGAGAACGCTCTGAAATCTGCCTCGGGAAAAAGTGTTTACGCGACCTCGCGAACTGACCAAGCAGCTATGCATCGCACATTGAAGCGGTATGAATTCCAGAAAGAGGGAAAGCCCTGGACATCTGGTCGTGATCCAGAGATAGAACTTTTGCTTTTCGTTCGTGAGGCCAAATTGTTATTTGGATAATCGGAACACCATAATTAACCGGATACGGCATAAAGCTCATTCCGGTGAAAACCGGAATCCAGTGCTGACGTGCCACACCCAACACCGCTAAAGACTGGATCCCGGATCGCGCGGCGTATCACCTCAGAGACATACCCAACGCCCAGGCCGCCGCTTGTCCGGGATGACATTGGTTGGGACGGAACGCGCGGCTCCCCCCTCCCTGTCATCACCCGACTTGATCGGGTGATCCAGTAGCCGCCGGTGGCGCATTGAGCCGCGAGGTCGGAGGATACTGGTTCCTCCGGTCAAGCCGGAGGATGACATAAGAGGGCCGGAGGATGGCAAAATGAGGATCGGAGAACAGAAATCCTCCTTCATCCCCCCCGGACCCCCGCCATCGCGGGGCCATGCTTGTTCCGGCAGCTCCAACAGAACCTCCCCGCAAACGAAAAACCGCCGGTGCGCGACAGGCGCACCGGCGGCGATTAAGGGATGGACGGCGATGGGGTCTACCGGGTCCCCAAAATCGGTTGGGGCACGAGAATCGTCGTCGTGGTCGAAGTGGTCGTTTTGATTTTCTTGCGGTCGCCCTTCACGACGATTGGGTCCATCGTGCAGTGATCGCAGGGGCCATTGTCGATCGCCATGGCGAGGGTCGGGAGGGCGGCGGTGGCGCCGATGACAGTGGCAAGGGCAACGAGGGTCGATTTCAACATTGGGATATTCCTTTCAAGTGATGTTTCAGCTGGTCGGATGACCGGCCACATGAACATTGGTCGCTTGAGCCGCGAAAAAGTTCAAAGATATTGAAATTTTTTTTGACCCGGAGGTGTCCGTGCGCTCACCTGCTGCCTTAAACCCCGTGTTGGAGCCCCCCGCCCTTGTGGGCGGATTTAACAAAACTTGCGCGAGGCCGCCCCGCCCCCCTAGACTAGGGGCGGACAAAAACGTGGCCGGCACCACGGACCGGCCTTTTTAAGTGGGGGGACATCATGAAAAAAATGGGCATCCTTTTCGCGGGCCTTTATCTGGCCGCCATGCTTGGCGGGATTTCGGCGGCGCAGGCCCACTCGGTCGCGCAGTGCAAGAAAGAACTCAAGAATTATGCATCAATGTGCAAGTTCAGCCCAACCATGCTGATCCTTGGTTTTTGCAAAAACAAAAAAGTTATCGCCTGGTGCAGCGACAAGAAACTGCATGAGGAAAAATTTCACAAATAGGATTTGAGGGGTTAGCCCCCCGCTACCAATCCTGAACCCCCGTGAAGCCGTCCCCGCGAAGGCAGGGAACGGAGGCCCATGCTCTGGCGCATTTTAAGCCGTTCTTAGGGCGCGCGATAAGGTTCGGCCGCGATTCTGGCGCGTTGCAATTCCGCCTGGGTATTCGCCAGTTGCGCGCGCGTGGCCGCGAGGTCCGCTTTCAGCGCGGAAAATTCCGCTTTGAGCTGGCTTTGCCCCTTGCGCGCGGCGGCAAGGTTCTTCTTCAAATCCGCCACTTCGCGCGTCATCGCCGCAATGCGCTTTTGCGCAGCTTCGGTGCCGGTGAATGCGACAGCGAGCGCAGACTTCGCCTTCTCCTCGCCTTGCGAGAATTCCGCCAGCCGGTTGCCTTGCGCGGAAAGTTCCTTGATCACCTGGCGCTTGTCGGCCAGCGCCTGCTCCTTTTGTGCCAGCGCATGTTTGAGAAGCAAATCTGTCTCATTCGCCCTGCTTTCCACCTGGCGCAAGGCTGCATTGGTTTTTTCAAGCTCGCCGCGCGCCTGAAACATCCCCAGTCCGGTAAAAATCAGAAGACCGGACAAAATCGCCAATACCACCCAGATGAGCAGGGAGAGCGACACACGGGGCTCCATATCCACCGCTCGTTCCGGGCCCGCCACTGCTGCCGCCTCGGCCGATCTGTTTCTCATACTCATGGTTTACACACTCCATCCAGGCATTGGATCGAACTTACCTTTCCGCCCTGCTCTAAACCTAGACCAACGCGGCGGCGATTTGAATACTGATGAGGAGCGCCCGCTCCCGCGCGGTGCGCCAAAAATTTCCGTTATCGGCGCACTCAGGCGGTGGACTTGGCTTTCCAGACCGGCGATAAATGAACCCGAAGATGCGACCAAGAGGGGCTGAAATGCGGGTGCGGGGCGTAGGGCGATCCATGAGCATGGTCGCCGTTGTTTTGCTGGCTGGACTGGGCGGCGGCGCGGATGCGCGGATGATAAACGCGCCGGAACTCAAGGCGCCCTATTCGCCAATCCCCAGCCGCGTGCTTCGCGCCGGACTGTGGGACAGACCGAACGAAGCCTGCATGAACAAGTGCCAGGTTTTTGTGAAGAAGGGCTGTTTCACAAAGCTTTCCGAGAAAAACCCCGCGGCCGATCCTGGAGATATCCAGGATCAGTGCGACGACAAATATTCGATCTGTCTCTATGACTGCATGTGCGACACCTGCGATGAGAACCAGATCATCATCAAGGAGCAATAGTTCCTCAAGCCCGGTGCGGACACACCGCCCTATTTCACGGCGACGACGGCAATCTCGACGAGAATATCCGGCCCCGCGAGCTTGGCCTCGATACAGGCGCGCGCGGGGAGGTTTTCACCGCCCGTCCATGCATTCCACGCCACATTCATACCATCACGCAGCCGGATGTCCGGCACCCAGATGGTGGCGCTGAGAATTTTCGTCTTGTCCGTTGCCGCCAGTGCCAGAAGCCGGTCGATTTCCGCCAATACCTGTTCGGTCTGTTCCGTGACCCCCAGGGAGAAATCCTCGGCCGTTATACCCGCCGTATAAACCAGACCGCCGCCTTCAACGACGCAAGACAGTATCTTTTTTGCTTCATGGCGCGTGACACTCATCTCAAGTCACTCCTCGCTTTTTATTAAGCCGCTGCCGCGGTTATTCCGAGGCAGAATAGTGGACGATCTGGCGCAGTGAAAGCAAGTATGGCAAGCCCGGCCCGGCGGCGCACCAATTCGACCCAATTATGACCAAATGGTTTACCAGCCATGCGCGCCACGCGGGTCTGTTGTGCAGCGCAGCATCTGGTGCACCCCATACGGTGAGCCTATGTATTGGAGTAACAGATCGAGCCGCGGCAATGGCGCCCCGTCCCGATTTAATCGAAGGAGATTTGAGATGGTATTCTTCAGCTCAATTGTGAACTTCCTGCGTACCGAGCGTGAAACCCGGGCAACCCGCACCCTGCTCCATGCCATGGACGACCACCTCCTGCAGGATATCGGCGTGCGCCGTGACCAGATTGATTCGCTCGTTGCCGAACAGCGCGATCTCAAGCGCGAAAAGGCAACCGCCGAAGCACAGAACCGGCGCAACTCGCGGGGATCGAATTCGGCCCTTGGCGGTCGGGGCCTCGCCGCGCAGCACTAGAGCTACCTGCGTTCAAATGCTTCTCTTTTTGAAAGGCAGTTTGATTTAACAGCGCGCCACCACGAAAACCGCCCGGCCTCCGATCAGGAGTGCCGGGCTTGTTTGTTCAGTAACAAACCGCCGGATCAGGTCATGGACGGGGCCAGATTGTCCAGATCCCTGATGTACCATTCGTCAAGCTTGACCACGGCCGGATTTTCACCGTTTACAAAGGGCCATGAGTCGACGGCATATCTCACACCGGTCTCATTGACCTTGAGGATCGCGGTCCAGTGCGGCCAGTTTTTTATACCCCGCCAGATGCGACCCTTGGAAATGGGAATAGAGACGGTGTGCTGCTTGATGAGTCCCTTACTGTACATAAACATAAGATAGCTGGTCGTGTTGGTCGCCTCATCGACGCAATCCATCTGGGTCGGGTCACCAGAACCGCTGTAATCCATACCCGGGCGATCACTTGAGGTGCCCGTTCGCTTGCCCATCTCAACTTCCAGCCAGGCAATTGCATATGCGACCGCGCGCCGTTCTTCGTATGGCGAATCGTCCTTCTTGACCTTTTCCATCACGTCCGCGATGGCCTTCACATCCGTCGCTGTCAAAATCACGCGTGTGGTCTTCTGGCAGCCATAGGCACTGCAAACGGACACGGCCTGCTTGCTTGGTTGCTGCACACCCCAATCGGCAAGATGAAGCCTGGGCGGACCTTTTCGCTCATAGACGCAACCCGCCAGAAACACGGTCGCTCCCAGCACAAAGGGGACAAGTAAAAGATGGCGCATCAATACCTCTGAACGGTTTCGCTCGACGAGAAATTAGAAACAAGCTCGGAATTTTTTATTCCTGATCAACGCAGCTATAGCAAATCACGGTTGCGTGGGGGAAGCTGCGAGACTAAGAATCGGACGATTTTTCTGTAAGTTGTAACATCATGGCCACACCTTCAAAAAAGCAACCTATCCACATTATCGGCGGCGGATTGGCCGGTTCCGAGGCGGCCTGGCAGATTGCCGAGGCTGGAGTGCCCGTTATTCTGCATGAAATGCGCCCCGGCCGCATGACGGAAGCGCATCAAACACAAGGCCTTGCGGAACTGGTTTGCTCCAATTCCTTCCGCTCCGACGACGCCGAATCGAACGCGGTCGGCCTGCTTCACGAGGAGATGCGGCGCGCGAATTCCCTGATTATGGCCGCGGGAGACGCGCACAAGCTGCCCGCAGGCGGCGCGCTTGCGGTCGACCGGAATGGCTTTTCCGGTCAAGTTACCGCGATTCTCTCGGCCCACCCGCTGGTCGAAATCGTTCGCGGCGAAATATCGGGGCCTCCGCCGGCGGGCTGGTCGAGTGTTATTGTCGCGACCGGTCCCCTGACCTCCCCGGCATTGGGCGAAGCGATACGCGCCCTGACCGGCGAGGATGAACTCGCCTTCTTCGATGCCATCGCCCCTATTGTCTACAAAGACTCCATCAATATGGACATATGCTGGCTCCAGTCGCGCTACGACAAAGTGGGACCGGGAGGAACAGGCGCCGATTATATCAACTGCCCGCTTGATGAGGCGCAGTACAACGCCTTCATCGATGCCCTGCTGGGGGGCGAAAAAACCGAATTTCATGAGTGGGAAAAGAACACGCCCTATTTCGAAGGCTGTCTGCCCATCGAGATCATGGCCGAGCGGGGACGTGAGACTCCGCGCCACGGTCCGATGAAACCGGTCGGGTTGACCAACCCCCGTGACCCGAAAACCAAACCCCATGCCATTGTGCAGTTGCGCCAGGACAATGCCCTCGGCACGCTGTGGAATATGGTCGGTTTTCAAACCAAGCTCAAATATGGCGCGCAGAGCGATATTTTCCGCATGATCCCGGGATTGGAGAATGCGGTCTTTGCCCGCCTTGGCGGGCTTCACCGCAATACGTTTCTCAACTCTCCCAGGGTCCTTGATGAAAACCTGACACTGCGGGCAGAGCCAAGGCTGCGCTTCGCCGGTCAGATCACCGGCGTGGAAGGTTATGTGGAATCTGCTGCCATTGGCCTGCTGGCGGGGCGGTTCGCGGCAGCGGAAAAACTGCACCAAACCGTCCCTGCCCCGCCTCCGACAACGGCCATGGGAGCACTCATCACACACATTACGGGCGGTCATCTGGCAACCGAAGGAGGCTCCGGCCCGCGCAGCTTTCAGCCCATGAATGTCAATTTTGGGCTGTTTCCACCGGTCGAGATTCCAAAGCCGGAAGACGGCAAGCGGCTCAGGGGAAAAGAAAAGGGCCGCGCACGCAAGCGCGCACTATCAGCGCGGGCGCTGACGGATTTCGACGCCTGGCTCGCCGAACCGGTTCGCGAGGCCGCGGAATAATGGCCAGCAGGTTCAGGCCGCAAGCCCCGAAAGTGCCATCCTCTAGACCCTGCCGCCGCGTGTTGACCACCAAAGGCGCACAAACCGTGCAAACGGATTGATATCCGCGATATTTTGTAGCGGATTATGACCTGGAGCGCCTAGAGCATCCAGATAGGGCTCAACAAGAATCAGCGGAGCGAACGCCGCCCGCGCCGGCAATTCGCAGTGAACGAGATGACCGCGCGCATCCGCCAGAGCGCTGCGTGACTCTCGCTCTAAATCAGCAACAAGCCGCAGAACCCGTTTCCCCCCCTCGCCTGCCAGAAGCATCTCCGGTTCGAGACCGCATTCCCGCATCAATGTGAGTGGAACCATAACCCGTCCCGCGGCCGCGTCCCGCGGCAGGTTGCGCAGCAGTATGGCGAGTCCATAAGCCAATCCGGCGGCATTCGACGCGCGTTCGCTTCCATGCGCGCTGTCGCCCAATATTTGCGCGCCAAGGCCGAAAACCGCGCCCTGGCTCTTGTATAAATACGCCTTCAGCGCAGTCAGATCGGCAAAGCCGCCACCGCTCAGATCGGCGCTGCGCGCATCGATCATGCCGAGCAAGGTCGCCCGGGGCAATTCGCGGCTGCGTATCGCCGCCGCCAGGGCATCGGAGCCCGGTGCGCCCGAAGATGCGCCATCAGCCGTACCGGCGAGCGCATCGCGCCACCATTGCAACCGGAACTCGCCAAGGGCAGGTTCACTCACCAGATCAGGAATGCGCGCGAGTTCGGCGGCGAAGGCGTAAAGCGCCATAAGGCTCGCGCGCGCATGTCGGGGAGAAAACCGCGCCGTCAGGAAGCGGTCAGGATCATGAGCTCGCAGATCCGGCCAGATGCCATAAGGATCCTGGGGGTTCATGGAATATTCTGCCCCTTTCCTCCGCTGGCAAGCCCATCATTCGACTGCAAGCAATGCCGCCGCCACCGCACGCGCTTCATCCAAAAGTACATTATAGGTCCGGCAGGCGGCTCCGGTATCCATGATTTCAAGGCCTATTCCGGCCTCAACAAAGGCTTGCGAAACTTCTGGCGGCGGACTCACGCGCTGCGCCCCGGTCCCAAGCAGCAGAAAATCGGTATCCGCGGCCTCATCGAACGCGCGCGCAAACGCGTCAGGCAGAAAGTCCGCTCTGGTTTGCGCGGGCCAGGCATACATGCCGCTCGGGAGAACAAGAAGCGAGCCCCGGTGGCTCATTCCGGAAAATCTGAAACCGCCGCCGCCATAGGCGTCGATGGGTGCGCGCTCGGGCAGATAGGGTTTATGCGCGCTCATGTGAACAGCATGGGGCGGGGTTCTCAGTCATCCCGGGAAGCGGGTCCCTTGCCCCTGGTGCCACTCACCCCCGACCATTCCCGCTTGATGTCCAGCATCACCAGCAGAGGCGCGGCCACAAAAACCGAGGAATAGGTGCCGACGATGACACCCCAGATCATCGCGAAAGTGAAACCGCGGATCACCTGCCCGCCGAAAATATAAAGTGAAAGAAGCGCGATCAGCGTCGTCACAGAAGTAAGAATCGTACGGGACAAGGTATCGTTGAGGGACAAATCCAGCAGCTCAACCAGCGGCATTTTCTTGTATTTGCGCAAATTCTCCCGCACCCGGTCGTAAACGACAACCGTGTCGTTCAGCGAGTAGCCGACGATGGTGAGAATGGCGGCAATAATAGACAGCCCGAATTCGAGCTGGAGCAAACAGAACAAACCGATCGTCAGAACCACATCGTGAACCAGCGCGGTAATCGCGCCGACGGAAAATTGCCACTCGAAGCGGAACCAGATGTAAACGAGAACAGATAATATCGCGACAAGTACGGCTATCGCACCCGACTGTATGAGTTCTCCCGACACGGTCGGCCCGACAACCTCCACACGCCTGTAGTCAACGCTATCGCCCAATGTCTCTTTGATCTTGGTAATGGATTTCTGCTGTTCCTTCTCTCCGCCGGGCTGCTGCTCGATACGGATAAGCACGTCGGTGGGCGCGCCGAATTCCTGAATCTGAACATCGCCCAGCCCGATATTGGTAACCTTGACGCGAATATCCGCCAGATCGACAGGCCCGCTTTTGTTGCGAATCTCGATCAATGTGCCGCCACGAAAATCGATGCCATAATTCAAACCGGCGGTGAAAAACAAACCGACAGACGCAATGACCAATAGTCCGGACAGGATGAATGCAATCATATGAAACCGCAGGAACGGAACCGCCGTATCGGAGGGTATGAACCTCAAGCCTTTCATCTTCCAACGCCCCCTAAATCGGTACTTCTTGCGGCCGGCGCATGCGCACCCATTGCGCGACCATGAGCCGGGTCAGGGTGAACGCCGTAAAGACCGATGTGATGATGCCGATGGAAAGCGTCACGGCGAAACCCCGGATCGGGCCGGACCCGAGCCAGAACAACACCAGCGCGGCGATAAATGTCGTGATATTGGCATCCAGAATGGTCCCCAAAGCGCGCGAATACCCGGAATCGACAGCCGCAATTACCGATTTTCCGGCCCGGCTTTCCTCGCGGATGCGCTCGAAGATCAGCACGTTCGCATCGACCGCCATGCCGATTGTCAGGACAATGCCGGCAATGCCGGGCAGTGTGAGCGTCGCCTGCAACATTGACAGGACACCGATAATCAGTGCGATGTTGATCGCCAGCGCCAGATTGGCGAATACGCCGAACAGGCCATAGGAAATCAGGATAAAACCGAGGACCATGAGCAGACCGATTAGAGCCGCGATCTTGCCTGCGGCTATCGAGTCGGCCCCAAGAGAGGCGCCGACGGTGCGCTCTTCAAGAATGGTGAGTTTAGCCGGCAGCGCTCCCGAACGCAGCAATACCGACATGTCATTGGCCTGCTGGACTGTAAAACTTCCGCTGATCTGACCCGTCCCGCCAAGGATCGGTTCACGGATGACGGGCGCGGAGACCACCTTGTTGTCCAGCACGATCGCAAAGGGGCGGCCGACATTGGCTTGTGTCACGCGGCCAAAGCGCCGCGCTCCGGCGGTATCGAACCGGAATGTCACGACCGGCTCATTGGTACGCTGGTCAAATCCAGGCTGGGCATCGACCAGGCTCTCACCTGTCACAATTGCGCGCGACTTGAGTAGGTAAACGGAAGAAAAACCGTCCTCGGACTGTACAAGCTCGGTGCCCGGTGGCGCCCGCCCGCTCTGTTGCGCTTGGCTGACGCTCGAAGTGGTATCGACCATGCGGAATTCCAGTTTACCGGTCTCCCCGACAAGCGCCTTGAGGCGCGAAACATCCTTTATGCCAGGAACCTGAACGAGAATCCGGTCCCGACCCTGGCGCTGGATTGTCGGTTCGGTGGTGCCGAATGCGTCGATGCGCCGGCGCACGGTTTCGATGGAGGCTTCAATCGCCGAACTGACGCGCTGGAACAGGCCTTGATCGGTGATCTTCAGCAATATCTGCCCGGTATCGCCCCGCTCCACATCAACCGTATTGCCCTGCTGGCCGGTGAATGCCAGACCGGAGGACAGCGGGACGGAGATATCCCGCAGGCGGGTCAAGGCCCTGTCGAAATCCTCTGGCTTGCGAACCCGCACACTCACGGTCTTGACCGGCAACGAAACACGCAAACCTGTATAGCCAATTTTGGCCCTTCTCAGAGCTTCGCGGACATCGCCGCGGATGTTCTTGAGCCAGTCCTGCACCAGCTCCTTTTCGTCCATTTGATAAAGCAGATGAGCTCCGCCCTGCAGGTCAAGCCCGAGATTGACCTGTTTGGCGGGAATCCAGTCCGGCAGCACCTCAAGCGCCTTCGGCGAAAGCAGATTGGGAAGCGCCAGCAAAATCCCGACAAGCGAAATAATCAAAACCAGGATGACTTTCCATCTGGCGAAATGCAGCATTGTTTTAAGACCTCATCAGAAAGTCCGGCAGAACAAGCCGGAAGAGCGGATCAGCTATTTCTTGCCCCCGACGGGCTCACTCTTGCTACGCACATCGGTAATGGTCGAGCGCACGACCTTTACCTTCATTCCCTGTCCGAGTTCCACCTGGAGTTCGCCCTCGTCGACCTTTGTGATCTTGCCGATCAGGCCGCCCGCGGTCACGACCGTATCGCCCCGGCGCAGCGCAGATACCAATTCACGGTGATCCTTCACGCGCTTCTGCTGAGGGCGGATGATCAGGAAGTACATGATGACGAAGATCAGCAGGAACGGCAGAATCTGGAATATAAAATCGCCGCTACCCCCGGCGGCTTGCGCATAGGCTGGTGTGATCAGCATTGCATACTCCCTCAGGTTTGATCGTTCGGGATGCAGTCCTGGGTAAATCTCCCGCAGGGCGGCATTAGAGGCCTTTTTCGGGCCAGGTGGCGGCGACTATAATCAGGTCGTTTGGCAATGCAACAACTTGCGCCACTCCCGACTAACAGGCTATGGAGCATTTTGCGCGCCTGAAGTACTGATTTTTTCGCCAACAGCATGTTACCAGGCCAAAATACCCCGGTTTTCACTGCATTTGAAGTCGAGAGATCGAGCTGTCATGAATTTTGAAGAACCGGTTTCGGGATTGCTGAACCGCATCGCGGCAGCTCTCGAGCGTCTGGCGCCGCCGGCGGCCCCGCGCATCGATTTTGACGCGGGTTCCGCATTCGTCTGGCAGGCGGACCCTGAAGGATTTGTACCCGTCGAGAGCGTCAACCGCATCCCGCTGTCCCTGCTCAGGGGCATCGACGCGATGATCGGCACCCTGATCGACAACACCGAACGCTTCGCGCAGGGACTGCCCGCCAACAATGCCCTGCTGTGGGGCGCACGCGGCATGGGAAAAAGCTCGCTGGTTAAAGCAGTCCATGGCGAGGTCGAGCGGCGCCAATATGAAGGATCAAGTTCAGAAAGAGGCGATACCGCATTGAAGTTAATTGAAATTCACCGCGAGGACATTTCCTCCCTGCCGCGCTGTCTGCATCATATGCGCCGCTCACCTCACCGGTTCATCATGTTCTGCGACGATCTGTCCTTCGACGCGGACGATACCACTTACAAATCGCTCAAGGCGGTCCTTGAAGGGGGTATTGAAGGGCGCCCGCCGAATGTCATCTTCTACGCGACCTCGAACCGCCGCCATCTCATGCCCCGCGATATGGTTGAAAACGAGCGCTCGACGGCCATCAACCCGTCCGAGGCCGTGGAAGAAAAAGTCTCCCTGTCCGACCGGTTTGGATTGTGGATTGGTTTTCACAATTGCAGTCAGGCGGAATATCTCGAAATGGTCCATGCCTATGCGGATCATTTCAAACTTGACGTGGCCGGCGATGAACTTGAGCGTGGCGCCCTCGAATGGTCGGCCGCGCGCGGCAGCCGGTCGGGACGCGTCGCCTGGCAATTTATCCAGGATATAGCCGGACGGCTTGGCAAGCATCTCAACCTTTGACGCCCGCACTGGATTGGTTCCGGTGAAACCGAACCCGAGCCGCCCGAGAACGCTCTAGCTGCTCGCCATATATGACAGTGGATTGACGGGCTTGGAGCCCTTGCGCAACTCGAAATGAAGTTGCGGCTGGCTGACATTTCCGGATTGCCCCGCCTTGGCGATTATCTGGCCGCGCCGTACGGTGTCGCCGCGCTTAACGGTCAGCGATTCATTGTGCGCGTATGCCGTTACCCAGTTGTTCGCATGGCGGATGAGGATCAGGTTTCCATAGGGCTCAAGCTCATTGCCCGCATAGGCGACAACGCCATTCTCCGCGGCCTTGATCGATGTTCCCCTTGGCACCGCGACATTGATGCCATCATTGTTCTTGCCGCTTGGTTTCGCACCGAAACCGGAGAGAATGCGTCCCTTCACCGGCCATCTGAACTGGTTACCATCCATCGGCTCGGGGGCCGGCAGGGCCTTGGAGCGCGAAACCGCTTTCTGCCGAGGGCGCTTTGCCTGGGCATCTGTCTTTGCGGCGGATGGCGCGGAAAGCCTGGCCCGAGCTGGATTAGTAAAGGGTAAAGGCACATTGGCGCCGCGCGAGGCCAAGCGTATCGGCGTCGGCTCCGCGGGTGTCCGGGCACGCTGCCCGGGTATGTTGATCTGCTGGCCCAGCCGCAGAACGTCGGGCCTTGAGATATCATTCGCGGCCAGCAACTCCTGTTTTGAAATGCCGTGCACTCGCGCAATACGGTCAATCGAATCGCCGCGCTTCACAGCATAAGTCACATTGGAGGCCGGGGGCGCTGCCCCGCCCCTGACAGGGATGGTCAGTTCCTGACCGATGCTGAGGCGCGTATTCCTCAAATTGTTGGCGGATTTGATTTCCTCGATCGAAACGTTATTGCGTTCCGCGAGCTTGTACAGCGTATCGCCTCCCTTGACCCTGACAACCATACTGGCGGGCGGTGGAGGCGTGACGGGCGGAGGCGCTTGATATTGTGGCGGCGGCGCCTGATATTGCTGCTGCGGCGGCAATGGCGCGGATTGAATCTGGCGCGGCGCGGCGGCGGCAACCTGGCTGCCCGGCGGCGGAAGGTCCTGCCTGACAACCGCGGTAGAGTTTCCCCCGGCGCCATTTTGATAAACGGGTTCAGAGGGTATCGGCGACAGCGATGCCGTCGTAACGCTGTCATCGCCGCTGTTGTTCGCGAGAACCGGATAGTCGAACCGTGAAACACCGCCGCTGCATGCCCCCAGTGTTGTCACCAGACCCAGGGCGAGAATTTTACCGGCTACACCCCGAACAACTGAATAACTCGCCATGAATTGCTTCACACCGCTCATTATCACACCCCTTCTTTTCTCAAGGAGAGTAAAGCGTGCCACCGGTAAACAACTTGTTAAGGAATGGCGTTCGAACGCGGAAAAACGGTGTGATTTTCCGCTCTGGCCCGAGCAACGCTCGCGTTGCCGCCTCAAACCGGCCTGATCGTCCCTACTGCAGGGTCAGCTTTGGTAAACTGCCGGCGTCCTGATCGGTTTGCGAGGGAATCGACGCCGTTGTACTGGGATCGCTCGCTTGCGCGGTTTCCTTGTTCAATCCGAACACAGGAAAACTGAACCCGGTCATATTCGCCGCGCTGCAGCCCGATATCACGAGCGTCGCCAGCAGCATTCCACCCACCAAAAGAGGCCGGAATCCGGGCTGCGAGGCGATGTGGAACTGCGTCACGCGCATCTGTTATACCCTCTCACTTTAGGGGAATGATTGTACCCAAGGCGTAAACAAGCCCTTAATACCAGTGTGCAGGAAAATGCGGCGGCAATGGTACCGCGCGGGATCGGTTTGAGGGGGAAACGGCGCTAACGGCGCTTCACCCGGCCTTTGACGAGCGGCACGAAGCGCACCGGCAGCAGCTCGGTATGCTCCAGGGCGTCCTCGGTTTTGTCGATCTGGGTGATGAATTGCGTCTCGCGGGTTTCTCCCAGCGGCAAAATCATGCGCCCGCCGGCCTTCAACTGCTCCAGCAGCGCATCCGGCGGCTCGGGCGCCGCGGCGGTCACGATGATCGCGTCATAAGGCGCCTTGGGCGGCCAGCCAATCCAGCCATCGCCGATGATCGTCGTAACATTGGTCACACCAATCCGTTTCAGATTTGCCGACGCGCTCTTCTGTAGCTCCTTGTAGCGCTCAATGGTGTACACATGTTTGCAAAGCTGCGACAGGATCGCGGACTGGTAGCCTGTACCAGTGCCGATCTCGAGCACGGTATCATCGCGCCCGACGCCGAGCTTCTCCGACATATAAGCCACAATATAGGGCTGCGAAATCGTCTGGCCGCAGGCAATGGGCAGCGCGGCGTCGGCATAGGCCTGATCGCGAAAAGCCTCGCCGATAAATTCCTCGCGCGGCACAAGCTCCATGGCCCGCAGCACGCGCGTGTCATGAATGCCATGCTTGCGCAGCTGCATAATGAGGTTGATCTGTTCCAGCGAGCTGCTCATCCGACCCTGCGAGCTGTAGTTTTACCTCCCGGTTGAGGCTTCAAATGCCATTATCCGGTGATTCTGGCGGAAATGCCGCGAAATAATTCAAACGGGCCGTGCCCGCTCAATTTTTGAAGTCCGCCGCGAGATCCCGTGCGACCGCTTCATGGGTCAGATCGAGATTGAGCGGCGTGACCGAAATCCGCCCTGAATAAATCGCCCACAGGTCGGTCCCTTCCTCGGGGATGGAGTTTCCGCGCCTGAACCCGAGCCAGTAATAGGGATTTCCGCGCGGGTCCATGCGGTCCTTGATGGTGAGCGAATCCTGATTGCGCCGGCCCTGCTGCGTAATGAGCGTGCCCTCGACGGCGCCCGGATCGCGGTCGGGAAAATTGATATTCAGGACCACGTCGTCGGACCAGCCGGTATCGAGCAGCCGGGCGATGAGATCGCCGCCGAGCGTTAGCGGCGTCTGCCATTTCAACTCGCGCGTTTTGTCCTTGTCGAAACTGTAGGCAAGACTGAGCGCAATCGAGGGGACGCCCAGAAGATTCCCCTCGAATGCGCCGGCAATTGTGCCGGAGTAAGTCACATCGTCGGCCATGTTCTGCCCGGCATTGACGCCCGACAGCACCAGGTCCGGCGGCTTGTCCCGCAACACGAAACGCACGCCCATGATGATGCAGTCGGTGGGCGTTCCCTTGACCGCGTATACCTGGCTATCGACCTGGCGCATACGCATCGGCTCATGCAGGGACAGCGAATGCGACGCCCCGCTCTGATCGGTTTCGGGCGCCACGGTCCACACGTCATCGGACAATTCGCCGGCGATCTTCTGCAGCACGGCGAGGCCCGGCGCATTGATGCCGTCGTCATTGGTGATGAGGATACGCATGGGGACTGTCCGCTCCTAGAGTGCTTCCGGAAAAGTGGGAACCGGTTTTCCGGTAAGAAGCACGTTAAACAAATGAATTAGGGTCCGATTCTGGTGGAACCAAAATCGATACGATAAGACCCTAAGCGGTTATCTTTTCAAGACCGCCCATATGGGGGCGCAGGGCTTCGGGAACCGTGATGCTGCCATCCTCGTTCTGGTAATTTTCCATGACCGCAATCATGGTGCGCCCCACGGCGAGCCCGGAGCCATTGAGCGTGTGGACAAAACGCAACTCTTTCCCGCCCTTGACCCGGTAGCGCGCATTCATGCGCCGCGCCTGAAAATCGCCGCACACCGAGCAGCTTGATATCTCGCGATACATATCCTGCCCCGGCAGCCACACCTCGATGTCGTAGGTCTTGCGCGCGCCAAAACCCATATCGCCGGTGGCGAGCACAACGGTTCTGAAGGGCAATTCAAGGCGCTTGAGAACTTCCTCGGCGCAGCCCGTCATGCGCTCAAGCTCGCCGAGCGACTGATCCGGGGTGGTTATTGAAACAAGTTCGACCTTGGAGAACTGATGCTGGCGGATCATGCCGCGCGTGTCGCGCCCGGCCGAGCCGGCTTCGGCCCGGAAGCACGGCGTCCAGGCCGTGAAGCGCAACGGCAACTCGCCCTCCTCAACAACCGATTCGCGCACCAGATTGGTGAGCGGGACTTCGGCTGTGGGGATGAGCCAACGTGAATTATCATGCCTTAGGACATTAAGCTGTTGCTCCAGCTCATTTGCGTAGTTAGCCAAGGTCGAGCTCTCTTGTTTTTCCATGAGCTCGATGAATTTTGCCTTCCCAGCCTCCAACCCCTGATCCTGGAATACAGGTTGCAATTCCTTGTCATATTCATCCGAGAACACTTCAACGAATGCGTGCATTGAGGAATGAACCAAAGATTCAGCTATTTCGCCAAATTGTGCTTCCGTGAACATATCCAATCGAAATAAGTCATCCTCAAATTTCGGCAATTGCCCCGTCCCAAACATCGCCTCGTCGCGCACCAGCGCGGGGGGGAGCATTTCCTGATAGCCGCCAAGGCCGTCTTTTTCTTCGCCCGTATGAATATCCAGCATGAACGCCGCAAGCGCCCGCTCCATCCGCGCCAGCGCGCCCTTGAGCACCACGAAGCGCGCGCCGGACATTCTGGCCGCCGCCTCGAAATCCATCAGGCCCAGTTCTTCGCCAAGCTCGAAATGCTGTTTTGGTTCGAAGCCCAAAGATGGCTTCTCTCCCCAGTCGCGCACCTGAATGTTGGCGCTTTCGTCCTCGCCTTCAGGCACGTCGTCGAGCGGGGCGTTGGGCAGCGTTGAGAGTGCCTCGCGGAGCTTCCCGTCAATCTCGCGCTCTTCATCTTCGCCGGACTGGATAATCTTTTTGGCGTCCGCCACCTCGTCCATCAGCTTGCGCGCCGCGGTCTCGTCGCCAGACGCCTTGGCCTTGCCGATTTCCTTCGACGCCGCGTTGCGTTTCGTCTGCGCGTCCTGAAGTTTCTGAATGAGCGCGCGGCGCTCCTCGTCGAGTTTGAGGATCGCATCCGATTGCCCGTCGAGCCCGCGCTTCGCCAGCGCGGCGTCGAACGCATCCCGGTGTTCGCGAATCCATTTGAGATCAAACACGGTGGTTAA
>QIGN01000062.1 GCA_003228955.1 Hyphomicrobiales bacterium | reverse complement strand
GCCGGTTATTGTTCTTTCTTGAGCCGATAGGCCTCATGGCAGGCACTACAGGTCTTAACCAGTTTAGCGAATACTTCCTTGAAATCGTCCTCGGCGAAAGGATTCTCGCCGCCCTTCACAGCCGCAATTCCAGCCGCACTGACCTGTTCCATCTTTTTCGCGGCGGCGAGAAAGCCTTTCATGTCTTCCCATATCTTGGGAGCCGCTCTGGTCTTCCCGCCCTTTTCCGAGCCCTTCGGGAAATAATTCACCGCGCTAATTGCCGCTGTATTTATTGCGCGCATGGCGAGTTCCGCCTTTACCACATCAAATGGAGCCTGCCCCTTGACCATCTGGGTTGATGCCTTGGTCGCAATGCCAACGGTCTGCATGATCGACTGCCGTGTGGCGATCGGGTCGCTGGCGGCCATCGCGACGGTCATACCCAGCGCCAGCGGGCCCAGGAAAAATACCGATGCAGCTATCTTTTTCATACGCTTCTCCATTGTTGAAAGATGAATTTCAATCATCTTCGCTGAACGAATTCCGCGCAATATGGCACGTGTGGCATCACTCCAAAAGCGGAATTCGCCGCCTGATTCTCACAAGATCGGGACCCGCGCCCCCTACCCTCCCGCTTTCGCAAACGCCCTGAGAAGGCTGTTGAGAAACGCGCCATGGTCCCAGGCGCCGCGCCGGCGCGACAGGCCGAGCCGCACCACGACAAGCTGGCGCGAGGGGATGACGGCGACCATCTGCCCGTCATGGCCGAGCATGTAAAAGGCGTCTTCCGGCAACCGGTAGTTGGCGGGGAAGGGCGGGCGCAGAAAATCGGGAATCTTCAGCCACAGGCCCGCGCCATACTGGCCGTTGCTGTGGGGCGTTGGGGCAAGTGAATTTTTCACCCATCCTTCGGGCAAAATCCGCTTGTCCCTCCACATCCCGTCATTCAGATAAAGCTGCCCGAAACGCGCCCAGTCCCGCGCCGTGGCGTAAGCGAAGGCGGGGGCGAGGAAATTGCCGGCGGCGTCGGGCTCGATTACGGCGCTGGTCATGCCGATACGCTCGAACAGGGCGCGCCGCGGATAAGAGAAATAACGCGCCTGGCTTCCACCGATGGCGGCGCGCATGGCTCCGGCGAGAAGCGAGGCCGACCCGCTGGAATAGAACCAGGATGCGCCCACCGGGGCGGCAAGCTCTTCCGACGCCGCATAGGCCACGCTGTCGCCCTTCAGGAACAACATCTTGCGCACATCGGACAGCATCCGCGCCTGCGGCGCATCGAAATCCAGCCCGCTCACCATGCGCAGAAGATCATCGACGCTGATCCGCCCGCGCGGGTCGCCCTCGCCGCGCCATTGCGTGAACAGCTGGTCCTGATCAAGCGTCAGAAGTCCCTGTGAAACGAGCGTCCCCGTGAGCGCATTGAGAATGGTCTTGCCCATGGACCACCCCAGTTGCAGGGTTTGCGGCCCGATGCCGGGTCCATAGCGCTCGGCGACAATCGCGCCCTTGTGAACGACGACCACGGCGCGGGTGCGCCGCAGCGCGCGCGGGTTGGGTTCGGCGAAGGCTTCATCGACAGCCGCCTTGAGCAATCCTCCATCGACACCGTCAACCGTGCCAGGCGGGTCCACGCGGGCGCCCTCGGGCCATAACGCGCTGGAGCGCGGCGCTGGCGCGGGCGGCGTGAAATCCCTGGCCTGCTCGCGCAGCGCCTCGACGCTGGTGTCCGTCACCAGGGTGCACCCAAGCCCCGGGCGGAACAGCGCCAGGCGCTCCCCCATTCCCAGCGTGGTGATGCTGACAAGCCCTCGGTCGCGGTAAATCTCCCTGTGCAGATGCCGCAGGCCGAACGACATGTCGGCAAGCACATCCTGCTTGACCACATCGTCCTCGCTGCGCTGCGCCAGCAGCACTCCGGAACAGAGCGTCTTGGCGTAAAACGCGGACGCGACCGAGATGACCCGGCCCGCGTACCGGAGCACATAACCCGCCACGATAACGCTAACCACAAGGACAGCGGCAATCGCCGCCCTTTTCGCGCTCTTGGATTTGAACCAGTCCGTCATCGCCCCCACACTCTATGCGCCCAACGCCCGGCGCGCAAAATCCACCTTGTTCAGGGCGATAACCGGACCGGGGGCAAGACGCAAGTAAGAGAAATGACGTGGCCCGGAACCAAACCCGCACCTGTGTCAAATCGCCCCGCAACGCTATCGGGCCAAGGTTATGACTTCGTCAAAACTATCCGGCTCTCAACTGAGAACTATTTGCAACAAGAGCTGTTTTTAAGTAATTACTGCGTAACATAGAAATATAATTATTTTTTTATTCAATTTATATCTCTTAGAATAGTTCTAAATTTAATTCTACACAGTTAGAAGGGTTCTAATCTTGAAATTTTCCTGATATGTACAGTTGACAATCGCCGGTGCGGCTTTCAATTATGGGCGCGCTTTGACGCGGAAATCCCCCCGCAAAGCCAAATGTCAACCGATGCCGGGGCTTTAAACCTCGAATATTGGAGGAAAGTACATGAACTCCCGCCTGTTCCGGCGCGCTGGCCTGTGTGCCGCGGCCGCAATCATTTCAACACTCCCATTCGCATCCCACGCCCAGACCGCGGGCGAAGTGAATGTGTATTCCTACCGCCAGCCCTTTCTGATCAAGCCGCTTCTGGAGCGCTTTACGCAGGAGACCGGCATCAAGGTCAATATGATCTTCGCCAAGAAAGGTCTGATCGAGCGCATGGTGTCCGAGGGAAGGAACAGCCCCGCCGATATCCTCCTGACGGTCGATATCGGCCGCCTCTCCGGAGCGGTTGCGAAGGGCATTTCGCAGCCTGTCAACTCGGCCACCCTGGACAGGAATATACCTGCGGCATATCGCGATCCGAAAGGAAACTGGTTCGCCCTGACCCGGCGCGTGCGGGTTGTGTATGCGTCGAAGACCCGGGTCCCCCAGAACGCCATCACCTACGAAGAACTCGCCGACCCGAAGTGGAAAGGAAAAATCTGCATCCGCTCCGGACAGCACGCCTATAATGTCGCTCTGTTCGCATCGATGATCGCCAACAACGGCGAAGCGAAGACGGCAAAATGGCTCGAGGCCCTCAAGGCCAATCTCGCGCAAAAGCCCGCGGGCAACGACCGCGCGCAGGTCAAGGGCATTTATGCCGGTATCTGCGACATCGCCATTGGCTACACCTATTACATGGGCAAGATGCAGACCAACGAAAAGAAGCCCGAGCAGAAGGAATGGGCGAAATCCGTCAAGATGCTGTTCCCCAACACCGAAGGACGCGGGGCGCACGTCAATGTCTCGGGAGCCGTACTGGCGAAATATGCGCCGAACAGGGCCAATGGCGTCAAACTGATGGAATTCCTGTCGTCGGACCAGGCGCAGAAGATCTACGCCGCGGTGAACCACGAATATCCGGTCAAGGACGGCGTCGCGTGGTCGGAACTTGTAAAGTCCTGGGGGTCCTTCAAGTCTGACCCGGTTTCGCTGGAAAAGATCGCCGGACTGCGCAAAAAGGCAAGTGAACTGGTCGACAAAGTCCGTTTCAACGATGGGCCGGGTTCGTAGCGAACCTTCAGCTTTCGCGCCGTTATGCAGCACTCACCTTCAGCGATTGACATGCGCACCAGCCTGAGGCTGGCGGCGGCCCGCATTCGCAGCTCCGGCAATCTCGGCTGGTCGCTCGCGGCGCTGGTCATTGCCGCCCTGGCCGCGGCGCCACTCATTGCGGTTGGGCTGATTGGCCTGCGCTCGAGCGGCGACACCTGGCCCCACCTCCTCTCGACGGTCCTGCCTTCCTCCGCGCTCACAACCCTTGAGCTGATGCTGGGCGTCGGCGTCATGACGCTGGTCACCGGCGCGGGCACCGCCTGGCTCGTCACCATGTTCCGCTTTCCCGGCCGCGCCCTGTTCGAGTGGGCGCTGCTGGTGCCGCTGGCGATGCCGACCTACATCATCGCCTTCAGCTATCTGGAGCTGTTCGATTATTCCGGCACTGTCCAGAGCGCCCTGCGCGCGGCGTTCGGCTGGCAAAGCGCCGCCGATTACTGGTTCCCCGATATCCGGACCACCGGCGGCGGCATCGTGGTCATGTCCTTCGTACTGTACCCGTATGTCTATCTGACCGCGAGGGCCAGTTTCCTGCAACAGTCGGTCTGCGCGCTGGAGGTCAGCCGCACCCTCGGGCGCACGGCCTGGGGCTCGTTCTGGTCAGTGGCCCTGCCGCTGGCGCGCCCGGCGCTGGCCGCCGGGGTCACGCTTGCGCTCATGGAAACCCTGAACGACATCGGCGCGGTCGAGTTTCTCGGCATCCAGACCCTCACGGTCAGCATCTACACGACCTGGCTTGAGCGCTCGAGCCTGCCCGGCGCGGCGCAGGTTTCCAGTATCATGCTGATGATCGTGTTCCTGCTCATCTATGTCGAGCGCGCCGCCCGGCGCCGCCAGCGCTTCCATCACACCACCGGCAAATACACAGCCCTTGTGGAACAGAAGCTGAGCCCGGCGGCTGGCATCCTCGCCATGATTGCCTGCGCGCTGCCCATCCTCATCGGCTTCGTCCTGCCCGTGAGTGTGCTGTTCGATTCCGCGATCTCCAATCTCGCGGAGGGTCTTAGGGCGGAATTCTGGCGCGCGGCCGGCCACAGTCTGATGCTGGCGCTTGCCGCGGCCAGCCTCGCGGTCACCGCCGGCATTGTCCTGGCTTATGCCTGCCGCGCCAGCCGCTCGAAACTCGTTCACGGGGCGGCCGCCATGGCCAGCATCGGCTACGCGGTGCCCGGCACGGTCCTCGCAATTGGCGTGCTCATTCCCCTTGCCGGGTTCGACAATGCCCTCGACGCGATGATGCGCTCCACCTTCGGCGTCTCCACCGGCCTGCTGCTGTCGGGCAGCGCGGCGGGCCTGGTTATCGCCTACACGGTGCGCTTTCTGGCCATCTCCTACGGCACGATCGACGCGGGTTTCAAGAAAACCTCCGCCAATATGGACGGCGCCGCGCGCACCATGGGCGCCACGGTCACGCAAACGCTGGTTCGCGTTCACCTGCCCATCCTGACGCCTGTTCTGGGCGCGGCGGGCCTTCTGGTGTTTGTCGATTCCATGAAAGAGCTGCCCGCGACGCTTCTGCTTCGGCCCTTCAACTTCGACACCCTCGCCACCCACGTCTATACGCTGGCCTCACTCGATCTGTTCGAGGAAGGCGCGATGGCGGCGCTGGCCATTGTCGCGATCGGCCTGGCGCCGGTCATCCTCATGCATCGCGCGATCGCGGGCGGGCGGCCGGGCGCGGCCTCCGGGCGGCGATAGCCCGTCCTTCGGATGGCCCCTCTCGCCTGGGGAGGAGCAAATGAGCGGTTTTGCCGTGCCGCCCAAGGCTCGCAATTTCGAGTCAAACGGTTTAGAACAGGTTCATCGCTGCCGGGACAAGGCCGGTTGACAATTCCATGCTCACCAACCCACTTTCGGGAACGGGCTGACTGTCCTGATTCACAGGCGGTTCCTGAATTTCCGAACGGATCCGGGATTTCAGTGAACCAGGCGGCGCTGGGCGTGCGGGACGGTATGGCACATTTGACGCGTATCAGGATTGGTCTGCTTGCGGCGGCTGGCCTCGTTTTGATCGCCACGGTCTTGATTTTCGCAATGCCGGGAATCCCCGATGAACGCTCAATTCGCAACAGTGTCGTTGAGCATCTGAGCAAATGGACTGGCGCGACGGTGTCAATAACCGGGCGCACCCGCCTGAACTATTTCCCGCGCCCGGCCCTGATCATCCCCAATGTGAAACTTTCGGGAATCAAGCGCCTGCCCGCCCTGCGCGCCCTCCAGGCCAAAAGCATTGAAGTCAGGCTTGGACTATGGTCGCTTTTCTCCCGCACACCCGTTGTCGACCGCATAACGTTCGTTGAGCCGCGGATTGAAGCAAGCTCCGCGGGCGCCGCCGCCGGGCAGCGCCCAACGGAAAAACTGGCCCAGAGGCTGATCCGGACGCTGGAAACCGCACCGGTTGACCAGATACGGCTGGAGAATGGCGCGCTCACGGTCACGGGACCGGCGACTTCGGAACAATTCACCGCAATCACCGCGAAAATCAACCTGCAGCGGCCTGGTGGCGCGCATTCGGGCCGGGGAACCTTTACCTGGCGCGGCCAGGCCGTTTCGTTCAATTACGAAGGCGAGAAACGTGAAAAGGCGGCAAACCCCCTGACATTCCCGGTGAGCGTTGCAATTGACGGGGATTTGATTTCCGCGCAAATCAATGGCACGGCGATTGTCAGCAACGGCGTGAGGATCACCGGCAATCTTAATCTGGGAATACCCAATCTGCCCCGCTTTGCCAGATGGACGGGTGTTCTTGTGCCGGAGGATCAGAAAACCGGCGAATTCTCCGCTAATGGAACCTTCCACTGGGAGGGGTACAGAATAGGGTTCGACGAAGGGACGTTCGAGCTTGACGGAAACCGGGCACTCGGCGCGGTGACGCTTGATTTTGGCGGGCCGCGCCCTCAGCTTGAGGGGACACTCGCTTTGCAGCGGCTGGATCTGACACGGTATATCGAGGCCGGGTCTCCTGCGCCGGCCTCATCCAATCCTGGCGTCATTCCGGCCAAGCCGAAGACCATCGACATCGGCTTTCCGCTGCTGCATCACATCAATCTCGATTTGAGAATTTCAACCACCGAGCTGAGGGCGCCTCCTATCGCCTTCGGGCAGAGCGCATTGTCGGTGACCCTCAAGGCCGGCCGGCTTGCCGCCGACATCGCGGTTTTCGAATTGTGCGGCGGCAATGGCAACATCCGGCTTGAATTCGATGCATCGGTGCCGGACTCCGCGCTCCGCCTGACCGCGAATATTAACGCGGTGTCGGCGGAAACCTGCATCGAGATTTTCACGGCCAAAAGCCGCCTGGAAGGTACTGCCAGCATGACCGCGGACATAACCAGCAAGGGCCGCACGGCAAAAGAGCTTCTGGATACGCTCGGTGGCAAGATCTCCCTGTCCATGACCGCCGGACAGGCGGACGTCGATGTCCCCAAACTCATATCCAGCCTTCGCGATGGCCCGGTCAGGGGCTGGAAGGCCGTGCAGGGCAGCGCGACAGCCTTCGAGACCCTGACTGGCGAATTCTTCCTGCGGCCCGGCGCGGTCTATACGGACTCGCTGAAAATCAATCTTGGTTCAAGATATCTGACTGGCGATGGCACCATCGACCTGGCGGGCCGCGGACTGGATATGCGCATGAAATTGATGGTTCCTCCCCCCAAGGACGCGCCCGCCGAGACGAAACAAACCGAGTCCGCGCGCGGCCTTGCCGGTGACATCGTCATCAAGGGGCCATGGTCCGACCCCAGTTTTACCCTTGAGCCCGTCAAAAAGAATGCGAGCGCACCTCAACTGGACCCGGCCAGAACCGCCCAGGGGCGAAATTTCTACAGATAGAACGTCGCGGGGAAAAGCCGTCACGAATTTGTCCGTTATTGCGCGCGGCCCCGATGCCGGGAGCTGGATTTCCACGCACTGACAGGGCTTCGCCGCAGCAAAGCAAATCGATCACCTTTACCCTGATTTGCGTCCGGCCCGCCTCTTGGCCTTCACTCTGCTAGTCTTTATACCTCGAAACTCATCGGGTCCCGTGCACGCCGGTGAATGGCATGGAGTGCGGACAAGCCCGTCTGTCAGGTATGCGACATGATCTACCGCCTTCTTTCGATGGTGCTCAAGATTCTGCTGGCCTCGCTGCTCGTGGGGGTCGCTCTGTCGAGCCTCGATATTTCCGCGTCGAACGTGCTCGAGGATTTTGGCCTGACGCCCGAGCGAATTTTCAATTTTGCCCGCAGGGGCATTAACTGGGCGCTGCCCCATATCATTCTGGGGGCGCTGATTACCGTCCCGATCTGGCTTGTCATGTATCTGTTTCGCCCGCCGCGCGGCGACTGACCCCGCGAGCGCGCCGTCATACTGTGAACAAGTGCCCCGGCGGCGCATTGATCAATTGATTCAGCGAATGCATTGCGCCATTCTCCAGGACACGGCGGGGCAGCCTGGATACAATCCGGCATCTTGAGGATGCCGGGCGGTTTCCGCCTCGCTGACTGAGCCAAAGAGGGCCGTCAGGGCCGGTTGGAAAGCGTTGTGAAGCGTATTGGGGCGCGCCCTGGCGAGATGCGGGGAACCTCTTCCCGCACCAGATGAAAATGCGGGGTGAACTGCCGGCACGGCAATGCCGGCGGTTTCGCTCCCCGGCCCCTCTCCGCTCCACGACCCCTCGCCAACGAGCCCGTAATTCCGCCGCGGGGCAAAGTGGTGGCGTTCCGCGCGCCAGGTTTTCCCATTTTGACGGCGCCGGGGTTACCCCCCTAACCGCCACGCAAATCGCCATTCGTGGCTGTGGGCCATGTCGGCGCGTGACCCGTTTTGTTCGGATTCCGGGCGTTATGTCATGGACCTTATGGCCTCGATCGCCAGGGCCACCGGGCGAATTACACTGGCGGCTGATGGCCGGCGGGTTCGCATGAGTTTTAATGCCTGACCCGGCTGAAAAAGCCGTTTGCAGCCGGATTCACGTGCCCGCGGGGACCCGCACAGATTCTCTTCCAATGTCCGGAAATCGGGAATTGACTCAAAAAAAGACCGGCGCCACTCCGATGTTTCCCCAGGAGGCACTCTATAGACACCTGAATCGGAACGGTTTTCTTGTCTACCCCCGAGTTTCGACCTTCGGGGCATTGACCCATTGGCGGAAAGGGTCTTGCATTGCAGGTTGATAGCCCTTGTTGGCTAAATTATGGGGAATCCGCGCAGCAATGTGGCTTCTCCTGGTTTTGCGAGGGTTGTCTGATGTTCAATCAGGGGGAGACGTGACCCATGAAAGCGGAAGTCATTTGGCTTTTCATTTTCGTCCTTCTGTATTGGGCGTATTGCATCTTCTGGGGAATCCGGGGTGCGATGACGGCCAAAACAGCAAGTGACTACTTTATCGCGGGACGCGGCATTTCCATCTGGGTGTTTGTGCTGGCAGCGACTGCCACATCATTCTCCGGGTGGACGTTTATGGGCCATCCCGGCCTCATTTACCGGGACGGTTTTCAATATGCGTATGCCTCGTTCTACGCCATTACAATCCCGTTTACAGGAGTGATGTTCCTGAAGCGCCAGTGGATGCTGGGCAAACGCTTCGGGTTCGTGACACCTGGCGAAATGCTCTCGGAATATTTCCGTGGGGACGCAATTCGCATTCTCGTGGTCGTTGTGGCTATGTGCTTCTCAATACCGTATCTGGGCCTGCAATTGCGGGCTTCTGGCTTCTTGTTCAACGTTCTGACAGAAGGTCTTTTGTCGGTTGACGTTGGCATGTGGATGCTGTCGGCGATTGTGTTCATCTATGTTGCATCGGGCGGTCTGCGCGCCGTGGCATATGTGGACACGCTGCAATGCATCCTGCTGGCCTTCGGCATCATTGTAATCGGCATGATTGCGCTGAACGCTGTCGGTGGTTTTGAGCAGCTGAACAAGGGCATCGCCGCTCTGGCGGAGATGGATACGAAACGAACGCCCGACGGGTATAGTCATTACATAGCTATCCCGGGGGTTATCCAGTTCGTGGCGGCGGGACCGAAAGCCGTTGGTGGCGCCTGGACAGGTATGATGATTCTCACATACATGTTCGCACTGATGGGCATTCACTCCGCTCCGGCCTTCACCATGTGGGCTTTCTCGAACAAGAGCCCCGAGCCGTTCGCGCCTCAGCAGGTGTGGGCTTCGGCGTTCGGTATTGGCCTTATCCTGTTCACCTTTACGGCGTTTCAGGGGCTTGGCGGCCATATGCTGGGCGGTAATCTCGCCTTTGCCGAGAGGTTCCCGGAACTCACCAACAATGTGATGGGCGCCGGGCTTGGCGGTGTCGACTTGATGAAGTCAGCCGGCAAGCAGGGCATGCTTGTGCCTCAGTTGATATTTCTCATGGCCGATACCGCCCCATGGCTGGTGGGTTTGCTGGCGGTCTGCGCGCTGGCTGCCATGCAGTCAACGGGCGCTGCCTATATGTCGACTGCCGGTGGCATGCTCACGCGTGACATCCTCAAGCATTTCATCATTCCCGATGCCAGCCATGCGACCCAGAAATTCTGGGGCCGTGTCGGTGTCGGCGTGATCGTGCTTGCGGCCCTGGTGGTTGCCACGACCTCGAAGGACGCTCTTGTCCTGCTTGGCGGTCTGGCGGTTGCCTTCGGCTTCCAGATGTGGCCGTCCCTGATGTCGGTGTGCTACTTCCCGTGGTTCACCCGTCAGGGCGTTACGGTTGGCCTGTTCTTCGGCATTATCGCCGTCATGGCCACCGAGACCATTGGTCAGCAATTCTTTGGTATCACGGCCTGGGGCCGTTGGCCGCTGACCATGCACTCGGCCTTCTGGGGCATGCTCTTCAATCTGGGCGCGGCGACCGCTATCTCCGCGGTCACCCAGAATGCGGATGACATGAAGCACAAAATGAAGTTCCACAACTTCCTTAGAGAACATGCCAGTCTGTCGGCCGAGAAGCGCAAGCTGATCCCGACAGCGTGGATTATCACTCTGGTGTGGTTCTTCTTCGGTATCGGCCCGGGCGCCGTGATCGGTAACACGATCTTCGGCGATCCGAACGGCGGTGTCGAAGCCTGGACATTTGGCATGCCTTCAATCTGGGCATGGCAGATTCTGTGGTGGGGGCTTGGCGTCTTCATGATGTGGTTCCTCGCATACAAGATGGAGATGTCGACGGTTCCAAGGAAGGCGGTCAAGGCTCTGGTCGATGACATTGGCGACCTTGGAGAAGGCAAGGCGCGTCTGGATCTCGACAAGCCTTAGAACTTTCACACAATAACTTGAGGGCCGCCCGTTTGGCGGCCCTCTTTCTTTGCTCCGTCAGCTGCTGATATGATACCGCTGCAATACCAATCAAAAGCAATCCGGTGAATTTGAATGAGTTTCGAATATCTGTGGTTTTTCGGCTGGAGCGCATTGCTCGCCGCAATGCTGTTCTTCCCCGTTTCCAAGCTGGTCTGGACGTTGAGCGTAAAGCGCCAGCAACGCAAGCGGGGCCGCTCCCTGGATGAAAGGGAACTGGGAGGTCAGTTGACCCGTGCCCGCTTCATCACAATCTTTGTCGTCATGGCCTTTGCATTGATGTTCAACGCCAACATTTTCGGTTTCCCGGGTGCCAGATGAGCCAGGATCAAGGACCACTCTATAAATTTCTGAAATGGGTCGCCATCTTTGGTGGCGTGGCGTGGGTGAGCTATGAAGGCTACCGGCATTTCGCCGGAATGGCGCCGGGAGACATTTCCTATATCGACGGCAACAACCTGTTCAAGGCCGGCTTCTATGAACGCGCGGCCGGTTATTTCAAGACCACCCTTGAGGCCGATCCGCAGCACGCGCCCGCGCTGCGCGCACTGGCCAACAGCTATGTCCAGATGAAGCGCTATAACGACGCCCTGACGGCGATCGAGCGGGCCATCTCCATCGACCCGGAATTCGCCGGAAATATCGCGCTGCGCGGGATCATCTATGACCATGCCGGCCGGCACGAACTGGCCATTGCCGACTACGAACGCTCATTGAAAATGGATCCAGAAGTAGCAAAGCCCATGCATTGGCTGGACCGCCTGCTCTACAATGTCCAGGAAACCCCGCCCACGATTACCGACCGGCTGAAATATCTGAAAGGCCAGATGAAGCTACCAGCTTCCCAGCGTGTATTGAGCATACCTGAACTGGACGGAAAGCAACGCCCCTATGAACGCTAGGTCATGAACTCGTAAATAGCCGTCATTCTGTTTGGTCAGGAGGGTTCGGATACAGGGCCGCTACCATATATCCAGAATATTGACCAAAAGGAAGCGGAAGAAAAACAACATGGCAATGCTGCCAAACAGCAGATGCACCCAGGGCCGGTCGCCGTCCTCGTCGCGATAGGTCAGCGCGTGATATGCGACAAATCCGGTTCCCGCAACCAGCAGCCAGTCAATCCAGGTTCCCCCCATGCGGGCATCCTCTCATCCGTAATAAATTTGATCGCCGCTCAGACAAGCCTAATAACATGGCGGAAACAAACATTGTAGCTTCAACACCTGCGCGGCGCTTTCCCCGAACAGGAAAAGAATGATCATGAAGCCGACGATATACATGGCCGCTTCCAGCCCCTTGTTGATCTGCGAGCGGGAGGCCGGTCTATACACAATGCCGAATTCGGCCGGGTCCAGTTCACCTTCGCTGTCGCGCTTCAGCACCTTCTTGCAGAAATGGCGCACCCAGGGCGGAACGATGTCGTTGAACATGTAACCCGTGAAGTATTTTTCGATTGTCTTCTCATCGCCGGCCTCGCCATACCAGTCCTCGTATGCGATTTCGAATACGCGAAATTCCCCCACGCTCAGCAAGGAGGACGCGCGCAGCACCGACCACACATCGATGGGGATCTTGTTTTCATCGAAGTAACGCCGAGGATTCGAGTCCGGAGAGTTCATAAGTCCACCGTCATCTGTTTCCTGACCGGGCGCCTGCGTTGTTTCATCATATCGCCAGCCGCGGGCGGGGAATAGTCCCGCCCAAGCCACCTCGCGGATGATTGAACCAATTTCGGGCGGAACTACGACTCATCCATATACCTGCTTGAGGGTATTTTAACATTATATACACGCATAGCGTGTATTTTATGCTGATAGTCTATGGGGCGCGACTGCCCTGCTCACGGGAGCGCGCCACGATGGCTTACAAACGAACTCAGCCAAATTCAGACCCGCTCCTGATGATCACAATAAGGCGCAATGACCAAAGGTTGCAACTCGAACGCGCCTTGAGCCGAATATGGCATCAACCCGAACTCCTGTTCGAGCGAAGCGTCCAGGACGCCTTCTCCTTTCTCGTCGAGAACCGACTGGGCGGCAATCCGGTCAAACCCGATATTTTCATTTTCGACCTGGAGGACGGAAGCTGTAACCACGCCGCCTTGCTCGAAACCGCGCGCATGGCGCCGGGTTTGCGCCACTTGCCCTTTATCGCACTTGTCGATTGCGACAGCGCCGCCATGCGCGACCGGACCTATGATGCGGGCGCCGACCTGGTCGTCCCCTGGCCGCGCCTCGATACGCGAATTGGCGATATCGCCGGGCTTGTGGTCGGCAGCTGGCTCAATACCGAGCCTGAAGAAGAAGAGTCGAGACCGGCGGGATAGCCAGGACATGACCTTCAGAATTTCCGGTACAGACCGAAGGCGGCATAGGCGCCAAAATCCTCGGCGAGATAATCGCCCGAAACACCGCCTGACAGGGTCAATTCAACCCCGCCCAGACGGGTGCGCAGAAACCCCCCTGCCCGCCCCGCGTCGTATTCCTGATTTCCCAGGGCTCCGGTCTCAAGCCCGGCGCTGATGCGGGTGTTTAACCGGCGTCCCAGACGCAACTGCGTCCAGTAGGACGCGAAGACATCCCCATAGCTGGCATCCAGCGACAGCCAGCCGGCCTCACCGAGATTCCGCCACAGTTCAAGCTGGCCCATCACGCCAAATTCACTTCCATTGACGGTATTCGCCGGATCATTGGGCGACAGGTCATGGGTCTCGAAACCAACGCCGGCATAGGCCTTCACGGTCCACTCGCCGCGCCGCCACTGATAACCGCCAAGAAGTTGAGCCAGCGCGACATCGCCGTCGAAATTGACCGGACCCGCAACGCCGGGCAGCGCACTGTTGTAATCGTAGGCGCCAAAGCCGGTGAGCGCCTTTACGCGGGGGCCGGGCGCCTCAACGCTTGCGCCGAACGCCCACACCGCGCCGCCATATCCAAACATGGAATTTTGCGTAAAGCCCATACCGCTGAATATTTCAATGCGCGGGACCGCTTGATCCCCTCGGGCGTGGCCATCGGCCTGCGCACGCGGAACCGCGGCGCTCAAAACCGCACTCAGCGCCGCCGCTGCGCACCAGATATGGTGCGGACTTTTCTGGCCGAACCTCCCCAAGACCTGCCCCCCAATGACAGATGCCAAAACTATTACAGAAATAGTGGCATGTATTTCCGCTATTAGCCAAGCAGGCTTGGAAATATTTCCTGGATATCAACACGCAGCGATGCAAATAAAGGTATTTAATATACTTGTAGTTTAATTTTTCAATCAGCGCGTGCATTCGAGCGGTGGTCGAATTTCCCGGCCCTGCCGGATTTCGCGCCCGGAAAGCCGGCCGAGGATGTCTGCAGATCGAAAAGGCTACTGCAACTGCTGGATACGCTCGCCATAGCGTTGTGTCAGGCAGGCTATATCCGACCCGCATGTATTGCGCAGCCGGAGCCACTTCTTCTGCTGCGCCACCAGAGCCCGCCGCGCCGACCCTTTGCGTATGCGGGCCGATTTTTTGTACAGGCCCGCCATGACGTTATCGAGCGTCGCGATTGCCGGGTTGCCGCAGATCGCCTTCTCGGCACTCGTGCTGGCCCTGGCGCAATTGAAGCTTGGCATTACTGACTTCGGTTGCGGCGTTCTGATTGCCCCGTAGCGATGAAGGAACTGACGCTGTGAACCATTGAGTTGAGGTGTCTGCGCGCCGCCGAGTTGCCCCATGACCGCAGCCAATTGCGCACGGCTGAAGTCGATAAGTTCGCCGGCGCTCACCTGGCCGTCCCTGTTGCCGTTTCCTGCAAGGTCCGCGCTTCCCTGTAATCCCTGCACAACCGATTGGGTGAACGCACTGAGGGGACCGCCCTCGGGATCGAACGTGGGTCCATCGCCCTGAGTTGCCGCGAAGGTCACCCATTGCCGGACCCGCCATCTCTCCTTGGGCGCAAGATCAGGCACAAGGCGCACGGCGCCTGGTTCGCCAAATCCCGGCCCCGGAACGGCGCCCAGCTGCTGGCTGAATGACGTTTCGAGATAGAGTTGAAGCCGCCGTATTTCCAGAGACAGAAGAGAACTGAACAATCCGGACAGGCGATAGCTGCTTGCCAGCAAATCATCCGGATCAGCGTCAACGGGCAGCAGCAGGGCATCCTCCGTCCCGTCGAGCGCAAAACCCTGGCCCGCGATGTAAACGATCACCTCGGCCGGATTGAAACGGGCCAGAAGGTCCCGCAGCTGCCGCTCCGGCGTGTCCCTGCGTTGGAATGCCT
>QIGN01000024.1 GCA_003228955.1 Hyphomicrobiales bacterium | reverse complement strand
TGTGGCTTTCCCTGGCCAGCCCGGAGCTTCGTGCCATTCCGATCCACCTGCTGATCCGGCCGGAGATTCGTGATTATTTCACTAACCAGCAAGGCAGCTATGTGCCGGCCCTGACCAAGCGCGGGCTGGCTTTTCTGCCCGAAACGCCGGACGAACTCGAAGCCCTGGTGGAAAAGGCCCTGGAGCGAAACCTGACCGCCCCCAATCCGGACCGGACGGAGGTGCGCGATGTTGCCGATCCCGAGCGCGCCATTCTCGATATCCTTGGCCAACTCAGTTCGGCATGACCGGTCTTCTGGACAAACCGCAAAGCCGTTTCAATTCTGGCGGGGGCCGAGAATCCGGACTGATAACTTTCACAAAACCGTCGAGACGGTCATGCGCCTCCCCGACGGCATCTCCTGAACGAGCAAAAGGTTTGAATCATGCCCGACACCTCTCCCATTCCCTTTGACACCGTCGATCTTACCGGTGAGCGCGTCATGCTCGTCGGCGGCGCCGGATTTATAGGACACCATCTTGCATTGCAGTGCAGGCAGAAGGGGGCCGAGGTCCAGGTCGTGGACGATATGCAGATCAACAATATTGTGAAAATCGTTTCCGATCCGGGGCTCGAAGACATCCGCCGGCGGCTGTACGTCAATTTCCTGCTGGACCGGTTTTCGATGATGCGCGAAGCAGGCGTTGTCATGGAGAATGCCGATTGCCGCCACATGACGGATCTGACAAACGCCTTCAACGAATTCCAGCCCACCAAGGCGGTTCATCTCTCGGCGATTTCCAGTGCGGTCATTGCGAACAAGGCGCCGAGCCTCGCCTATGATCTTCAGATCACCACCCTGCGCAATCTGCTGGAACTTTGCAGACTCAAGAATTCGCCCTGCGGTCACGTGGCATTCATGTCGTCCAGCACGGTGTACGGAGATTTCGAGGGGGACTCGGTGACGGAGTCTACGCGGCCCCGGCCGCGTGGCGTCTACGCCAACGGCAAATATATGGGCGAACGCATGGTGCGCGAGGCGAAAGAGCTCTATGGCATCGATTTTACGATCATTCGCCCAAGCGCGCTCTATGGCTCGCGCTGCATTTCCGGGCGCGTGTCGCAGAAATTCATCGAAAATGCCCTGATGGGCAGGCCCCTGCTTCTGGAAGGCGGCGGCGGCGGCATGCTTGATTTCACCAATGTGGATGACCTTGTCGAAGGCATTGTCCGGGGTCTTGCCCTGGAAGGGGGCCGTTCGCGCACATTTAACATTACTTATGGTCAGGCGCGCTCCATCTCCGAGCTGGCGGATATTGTCAAAAAGGTTGTACCGGACGTCGTGCTTGAGGAGCGGCCGGCCGCGCCGGAGAAGCCCAAGCGCGGGACACTGGAAATGGACCGTGCGCACGAATTCCTCGGCTTTGTCCCGAACCGAGGTCTGGACGAGGCCTATCTGGAATACTGCCGCTGGTACGCCGAGGAATGGAAACGGGCCGAGCAATTGCCAAATGTCTGAGGCATCCCTATTCGCGGTCGCCGCCGCGACCTGCAAAATTCACTTTCTTCATTGAAGTATTGGAGCGCGAGCCACCTGTCATGATTGTCATCGTCATTCCCGCCAAAGGGCACTCGACCCGGCTGCATAACAAGAACATGCTGCCGGTCAATGACCGGCCCATGATCGACTATGCCATCGACCAGGCGCTGGCCAGCCGCAAGGCCAAGGCGGTCCATGTGTCGACGGATAGCGATCTGATTGCGGCTCACGCCGAGCGTCGCGGCGTGCCGGTCATCCGGCGCCCGGAATCCCTGGGCGGCGAGGTGCCGATCATCGAGGTTTACCGGCACGCACTGGCAAACATGCCAGGCGGTGATACCGTGTCAGTGGTGGTTGGATTGCAGCCCGATCATCCCGACCGGGATGTCACGGTGGACGAAAGCATCTCCCGGTTCGAGGACGGGGACGCGGATGTGCTCAACTCCACCGAGGCGGATGGGACCAAGAACGGCGCCCACTATGTTCTCTCGCGCCATTTCGTCGATACCGGAGAGGCGCGGCGCACCGTTACGATCACTGACGACTGCACCAACATTCATTTCAAGGACGACCTGACCCGCGCCAGCGCAAGGCTCAAGGAGCGAGAGGGTCAATGAGCTGGACGATCGTCAATACGCTGGATTTGTCAGGCGCGCCGGAAGCCGTGGCGGCGCTGGAATCCGGTGGCACGCTGATCTCGCTGCCGGCGGAGAGGCCCGAGGTTCTGCGGGCCATGAGCGAAGCGGATGCCTATCTCGCAAGCGCCAGCGTCATTATCGACGGCGAATTTCTCGACGCAGCGCCGCGCCTTCGTGTCATCGGGTCGCCGTCGACCGGAACGGATCATATGGACCTTGAAGCAATCGACGCGCGGGGCATTGTCCGGTTCGACATCGCAAAAGAATTCGATCTGATAAATTCATTTACCGCCACGTCGGAACTGGCGTTCGGTCTTCTGCTCGCGGTGAACCGGAAGATGAAACCGGGCTTCGCCGCAGCGGAGCAGGGCGACTGGGCGCGCGAGCGCCTCACCGGATTTCAGCTGAGCGGCAAGACGCTCGGCATCATCGGGCTCGGCAGGCTCGGAACGATCACGGCGCGGATCGGGCAGGGTTTCGGCATGAATGTGATCGCCAATGACATTCGCGACGCCGGGGCGCCCGGTGTGCGGATGGTTGATTTCGATACCCTGCTGGCGCGCTCCGACGTCGTCTCGGTGCATGTCCATCTGAAAAGCGATACCGAGGGCATGATCGCATCGGACCAGTTCGCGAAAATGAAATCCACCGCCATTCTGCTCAATACGGCCCGAGGGCGCATTGTCGACGAGGCGGCGCTTGTAACTGCGCTGCGCGAGGAGGCCATAGCTGGTGCCGGCCTCGACGTCATCGATGGCGAATGGCTCACCGAGGAAGAGCGTGCAGCCCATCCATTGGTGAGCTACGCGCGCGGCCACGACAATCTCGTCATCACGCCCCATATCGGCGGCGCCACAATCGAATCCATTTATGGCGCGCGGGTCTTCATGGCGCGCAAAATCGCGGACTGGCTGCGCGCGCGGGATGTTTCGGGACATGCGGAAGCAGGTTGATCCGCGATGAAACTGGCGCTCGTCGATTATGGCATCGGCAACGTCATGTCGGTGGCGAATGCGCTTCATCGCGTTGGGGCGGATACCGAAGTTGTGCGCGACGGCGACGCTCTCACCGCTCTCAATCCGGATTGTATAGTGATGCCGGGAGTGGGGGCGGTCGGCGAGGCGCTGTCACTGTTGCGCGAGCGGGGGCTCGATGAGGCGCTGAATCGCTTCGTTATCGACCAAAGCGTTTCCTATCTGGGGATATGCGTCGGGATGCAGGTCATGGCGAGCGTTTGCGAAGAGTTTGGCGAACATCGGGGACTGGGGTGGATTCCGGGGAAAGTGACCCGGCTTGTCCCGGAGGGCAGCCCGCTCAGGCTGCCGCATGTCGGCTGGAATACAATCTCGGTTGCGGGCGAGGCGGATTTCCTTGCCGGTCTTGACGGTGAACATTTCTATTTCGTGCATTCCTATGGCGTGGAGTGCCCCGGTGAGTTCGTGGCGGCGCGCTCTGAATATGGACAGCCCTTCATCGCCGCCGTGCAGCATGGGCATATGAAAGGCGTCCAGTTTCATCCTGAAAAAAGCTCGCGGGCCGGTGAGGCCCTGTTGCGCGGCTTTGTCGAGAGCGCCGCCCTGGCGCGCGTGTGAGCGGGATCATGCTGAAGCGCCGCCTGGTTCCGGTTCTTTTTCTGATGGACGGCTGGATGGTCCGCAGTCAGGATTTTTCCGAGCACCAGTTTATCGGCGATCCGGTAGGGCATGTGGAACGGATGGTCGACTGGGACGTGGACGAGCTGATTGTGCTCGACATCGGCAAGGGCGAGATGAGTTTTGAGCATCACCGACAGGACTATCGCAACAAGCCGGTCCGGACGCTGCTGGAGTTCATTCACCGGATTTCCGTGGAGTGCCGGATACCGCTCACCTTCGGCGGGCGCATACGCGGCGTTGAAGACATCCGGGAAAGAATTCGCAACGGCGCCGACAAGGTGTCGATCAACGCCATGCTCGGCGGCGCGCCGGACGAGGTTTCACGTGCCGCGCATATCTTCGGGAGCCAGGCTATCGTCGCCAGTATCGACTTCCGGCAGACAGACGCCGGCGCGAAGGTGTTCATGGATCACGGCAAAAAGATGCTGGATGCCAGCCCCCGCGACTGGGCGCGGCGGGCGGAGGATCTGGGCGCGGGAGAGATTTTGCTCAACGCCATCGACCGGGATGGAGCGGCGCGCGGCTATGATCTTTCCGTCATTCAGGATGTTGTCGATGCCGTCGCGATCCCGGTCATTGCCTGCGGCGGCGCCGGCCACCAGCGTCACTTCCTGCAATGTTTCGAAGAAACGGGCGCAAGCGCCGTCGCGGCGGGCAATATCTTTCATTTTACCGAGAACGCCTATCCGCGCGCGAAAAAATTCCTGACCCGGACCCGCGACGATATCCGCACATTCAGCATGCCGAGGGCCGCATGAACATTCAGTCAGAAAAGTTCAGCTTCAAATTCGATGACGCCATCGCTGTTCGCAACGCCAGCCGTCAGGACCGGGGGTTCGTGCCCGGTCGCGCGCCGCAGCTTTTCGCGGGTGGGAAGCAGACCCTCGCCATGTACGCTCAGGCTTGCACCCCGCGATGCCAGCCGTTTGCGCAGACCGGGGAAACGCAGGGCCTGACCCAGAAGCTCGGGCGTTGTGGTGAAGCTGTGTCCGTCGCAGGTCACGAGAAGATCATCATACCCGTGCGCGTCGGAAACGCTGTCATAGGCGTGAACCGCTTCACCGGGCCTGAAACTGCTGTCGCCTCCATAAAGATGCATGGTCCGGAAACCGAGATAGGTGCCAAGCGCGAGACAAAACAGCGTGACGGTCGGTCCGCCGGCGATCATGCCTTCGCCGGGCCGGCCCGCCCTGGCGTAAACCGCATCGGTCCCGGGCCCCAGATCGGGATGCCAGAGACGGGCGTCGTGATCTTTCAGCCGTTCAAGGACGGCGGGCGGGCAGGTGGAAGCAATAAAATAGCGCACACCGGGAAGCGGGGTGCCGAGCGAGGCAAGCGTGAGATCGACGGGCCCCACATGGGCGGCCGCCCAGGGCTGGATGCCGTGTCGAATGAGCAGGTGCGGGACCTCGTTGACGCCAAGAATTCTGGCGCCCGCCGCCGCGGTGGCCCTCAGATCATCGAGCTTATCGAGCAGCGAGGGACCGCCGGCGGCAATGATCAGCGCTTCGCGGCGCTCTGCTTGTGGTTTAAGAACGCGAACGCCGCTGGCGAGACTGGCGCGGATATGACGAAGCAGCACCTCTTCGGGCACGCGCGGGCGGTAGCGGACAGCGACGGGATGAAGAACAGGACCGGACTTCTGCATTGGGGTGGCCGATCGAAGGGTGGTATGGCTTCTGACGCCAATCAGGCTATCATACTGGCTGACTTCGCGGCGGCGCGACGCGAAGACACGCTGACACCACGCGCTGTAGCTGGGGACAGGCGGTAAGAGTATGGCAGGAAAGCTGAAAATCCTCCTCGCCGATCTGGTTCACGATTTTCGTCCGAACCATTTCTGCACGCCTCTGGGCATAGGGTTCGTTGCGGAATATCTTAAATCCCGCTTCGGGGCCGACGTCGATATCCGCCTGTTCAAGTCCCCGGCCGCGTTGCTGGAAGCGGTCCGTTCCCCCGACAAGGCCGATATTGTCGGCCTGTCCAACTATTCCTGGAATTATGAGATCAACAAACTGATCGCGGACCGCGTATCGGCCGAACTCCCCGATGCGCTCATCGTGCAGGGCGGTCCGCATATCCGTATCGACAATGATGGAATTGCCGACCATTTGCGCACCCATCCCAGGGTCGCTTACTACACCATGTTCGAGGGCGAGTATCCGATGGGCAATCTCATTGAATGGATGCTGTCCAGGGGAAGTCTGATACGACCCGATAAATGCGATGCGGAGCTTCCCGGCGTGGCGTTCATGTCGGGCGGGGAGCTGGTCTACAAACCGCATTTTTCCAGGAAGGGCGATCTGGAGGCTATTCCCTCGCCCTATCTTTCGGGGATGCTCGATGAGTTCCTTGAGTCTCCGCTCTACCTGCCCCTGCTGGAAACCAATCGGGGGTGCCCGTTCGCCTGCACCTTCTGCGCATGGGGCATTTCCGTTCTCAACAAAGTCCGCAAGTTCGACATCGACCGCATTAGCGAAGAAATCGACTATGTCGCGAAACGTTCAAATTCTACCCATTGGTATTTCACCGATGCGAATTTCGGGATGTTTGAACGCGATATCGATATTGCCCATGCCATTCGGCGCGCGGCTGAAGGAAGCGATTATTTCCAGCGTCTGTCGATCAACTGGGCGAAAAACTCATCGCGTTACTGTATCGAGATACAGAATGTCCTCAAAGGCATCTGCGATCCGCTGGTCGCCGTGCAGTCAACCGATCCGAAGGTTCTCAAGCACATCAAGCGCGACAATATCCGGATGGATACGATGACCGATCTGGTCGATCAGGGGCGCAAGGATGGCATCGCCATGACAACCGATGTGCTCGCCGGACTGGCCGAGGAGACGCTGGAGAGCCATTTCAATACGTTGCGCGATGTCTTCGGGATCGGCTTTCAGTCCTTCAATGTTGGACAGATACGGATGCTGCCCGGCTCCGAAATGGAAACGGCGGCCTATCGCGACGCGTATGACCTCAAGACCCAGTACCGGCTGATTGCGGGCTTCTTCGGAGTCTATGACGGTGAAGCGGTGGCGGAATATGAAGAGTCGGTCGTCGAGACAAGCACGATGTCGCGCGAGGATATGTATACACTCCGCATCGTTCACTTTCTTGCCTGGGCGCTGTGGAACTCCGGACTGGCCCAGCCGTTGCTGCGTTACATGTACAAGACGGAGGATGTGAATCCGCTCGATTCCATACTGGCGCTCATCGAAGAGGATTTGCCGGACGACATTCAGGCTTTCATGGATGACTATGTCGCGGAAGCGCGCACGGAATGGTTCGACAGCGCCGATGAGCTCATGGAGCATTTCAAGGCCAATGCCCAGGAGATGCTCGACAACGAATATCTGAAACTCAATCTGAAATATCTGGCAAAGATTCTCCTCGACAGGAATATCGCGGAGGCGATGCTCGCGATTATTGCCAAACGCTGCAAGAGTCCGGCAAGCGATGAACTGGTGCGTTTCTGTCTCGACCGGATTTTCTTTATCGAAGAGCGGGTCGTTGAAAAGTCGGTTCGCTATTCGCCGGAACTGATCGAGGCCCTGGCTCTTATCTATCCCACGGTCAAGAACGATGTGTCTCCCGAATGCCGGTTCAATGTTACGCCGAAGCAGATGCGGGCCGTGGAACTGGAGATGGAGCGTTTTCAGTATGATGAAAATCCGGTCCGCGCCATTGCCCTCGCGCTCCAGAACTACGGAGACAAACTCTACTACGACTTTGCGTTTGGCGGTGAGGTTGAGAAACTCGGCACCGAGACATTCCTCGATTCATTCGACTACGCCGATCAGCTCAAGACCTACTCCACAACAAACCAGACGCCGTGATTTCAACACACATCGAATGAAACGCCGCACATTTTGCTCGATTCCAATACTGACCCAATGAACCTTCCTCCCATCAGCTGGTGCACGCGCTGCGTTTACCCTTCAAGCTCGGCCGTGCCCCTGAAGTTCGACGATGACGGCGTGTGCAGTGGCTGCCGCGTGCACGACCAGAAGAAGGACATCGACTGGGACGAGCGCCTGAAATGGCTGCTTGAGGACATCGAGCCCTACCGGAAATCTTCCGGATATGAATGCGTGATCGGCGTTTCGGGCGGCAAGGACAGCTATTACCAGGCGCATTTCGTCAAGGAGAAGCTGGGTCTCAATCCGCTTCTCGTCACCTACAACGGCAATAATTATCTCGACGTCGGCTGGCGCAACATGCTGCGCATGAAAGAGGTGTTCGGCGCCGATCATCTCGTTATTTCGCCCTCGGTCGACATGCTGATCCGGATGAACAGGCTCGGCTTCCGCAAAACGGGCGATATGAACTGGCAGGGCCATGCGGGAATTTTGACCATACCGATGAAGATCGCCGCGCAGTTCAATATACCGCTGGTTTTCTGGGGCGAGCATGGCTGGACCGACCTTGGCGGCATGCTGTCGATGCATGATTTCCCCGAATACACCTACCGCTACCGGAAGGATCAGGGTTTGCGCGGTTACGACTGGCAGGATTTCATGGGCGATGAGGAAGATCCGATCCGGGAAAACGAGCTGGAGTGCTACAAATACCCTTCCGACGAGGAGGTGGAGCGCGTCGGCCTGCGCGGCATTTTCATCGGCAACTTCGATCCCTGGGACGCGAACGCCCATACAAAGCTCATCACGGAAAAATATGGCTGGGAGGCGTCTCCGGAACCCTTCGAGCGCACTTACCGGCGGATGTCGAACCTCGATGACCGCTACGAGAACGGCGCCCACGACTATCTGAAATTTATTAAATTCGGCTATGGCCGGGGTACCGACCACGCATCGAAAGACATCAGAAACGGCTACATGACCCGGGAAGAGGGGGTCGAAAAGGTCCGGCAATATGATGCGGTGAGGTCATCCGATCTCTATTACTGGCTGGACTATGTCGGCCGCGATGAAGCCTGGTTCGATGAAATCGCCGACGGTTTCCGCAGCCCCGCAGTCTGGGCGCGCGACGCCGGGGGCGCATGGCGCAAGCGCAATATCTGGGAACAAGGGGCCTAGCCAGATCATGTGCGCCGCGACGAAACTCCCGCCGATGAAAGTCGATGACATTCGCCCGAGCGAGGCGATGGCCGACCAGGCGCAGGCCGTGCAGGCCGACATCGACTGGCTGGGGTCGCGGCGCGAAGCCTTCGTCAAGGTGGCGTGCCCCGCGTGTCAGCGCGATGATCCCGAATATCTTTACGACAAATACGCCATGTCGCATCAATGCTGCCGGCATTGCGGCGCGCAATATGTGAGCCCCCGGCCGGGCGAGGAGATGCTCGGCGACTTCTACAGGAATTCAGAAAACTACCACTATTGGGCGATCCATATTTTCCCCAAGAGCGCGGAGGCCAGGAGGCGGTTGCTGTTTCGCCCGCGCGCGGAACAAACGGCCGCGCTGTTCGCGGACCGCGCTCTGGACAACGGGACACTCATCGAGATTGGCGCGGCGCATGGCCTTTATTGCGACGAGGTGCGCAAGCTCGGCCTGTTCTCGCGGATCGTAGCGATCGAGCCGACGCCCGATCTTGCCGCCGAGTGCCGCCGCCTCGGACTGGAGACCATCGAGGCGCCGTTCGAGCAGGCCGACCTTGAAGCCGAGGCCGATGTGGTGGCGAACTTCGAAGTCATTGAACATCTTTTCGATCCGGCGGCATTCCTTTCATGGTCCCGGTCTCTGCTCAAGCCGGGAGGGTTCGTGTTTCTGACCTGCCCGAATGTCGAAGGCTTCGAGACGCTTCTCCTGGGCCGGGACTCCGATACCGTCGATCACGAGCATCTTAACCTGTTCACGCCGTCAAGCCTCGAACTGCTGGCGGAGCGTTCCGGCTTCATCAATATCAAGGTTGAAACTCCCGGCGAGCTCGATGTCGAGATCGTGCAGCAGGCGCTGAAGGATGACCGGATTGACGAGGGACGGCTTGGACCGGTTCTGACCCGGCTGCTGACCTCGAACGATACCGGTGTCGCCGGTGGGCTGCAAAATCTTCTGGCTGACGCCGGCCTGTCTTCGCATATGCGCCTGGTGGCGCAGCGCCCGGAGCAAGACTGAGTGATTTTCGTTTTTCTCAACAACAAGCTGATTACGCTCGACGTTATTCTCCCGCTTCTGCGCGAGCTGCACAGCCGTGCGCCAAAGACAAAGTTTGAGTTCATCTGTTTCACCCCGGCGACCGAGAAATCGATCCGCGAAAACGTCGTTCTCTATGATGTGCTGCGTGAGCTGGGGCCCTTGCGCATGCTGGGCCGGCGCAAAAACGGGCTCATTGCGCTGCTGGCGCACAGGGCCGGGCTGATGGCCTCATTGGCCCTGATCGCCGCGCGCCTGTTGAACCCCAAAGCACGCCTCATTCATTTCAAGGCGCTCAATGAGTGGCCGCTTCGGGCGCTCTACCATCTGGCGCCAACGCGGACGCTGTATGTTGAAAGTACCGGAATTGCACATACCGAACTTGAGAAGCGCGTCGACCAGTTGAACAAGGACCGCCATTACCCGGACAAGATTCCCGCCGCGGGAAGGCTCGCCGGATTTGACGCTGGCTGGCCGCCGTTTGCCGACCCGCGGCTCAAGGACCGTCCGCGCCATGTCATTCCGCCACCATTCCGGCTGGCCAGTTGGCACGGCCACATGGACAGAGCCGCGAACCGGTATCTCGGACCGGCGTTCGCGGAATTTGGCGATGTGCCTGACCGGATTGCGGTCCTTATCCTGTCTTCCATGGACCGCGCGCCAATTCTGGCGGACCCGGACGGATTTCCGGCGCTGTTCGAGGAAACTCTCGAAGTCCTCGGCGAAGCGGCGCCTGAACTGGCCATTGCGATCAAGCCTCATCCGGCGACCCTGCCGAGGTACAGGGCAATTCAGAAGGAAATTGTCGCAAAGCGTCGGAGGCTTGGGCAGCGCGTCGTCATAACGCATCTGCATCCCCTGTTGCTGGCGCGGCGCGCTGTCTTCTTCGCGGGCAACATGTTCAGCTCGACCTTCGCCAACGCCGCGGCGATGGGAGTGCCGACCATCGAATATTCGAACTACGCCGCCCATACCCTGGCGGAAACCGGGGGCGGGTCGATCCGTCCCGATCTGGTGACCTGTTTTATCAACAAGGACCGTTCCGAATTGGCTAGGCACGTCAGCGAATTTGCCGCCCTGAACCCCTCGCGGGCCGTTGGCCTGGTTGAACGCGATCCCCAGCTGGATGCGCTCCTGGAAGCTCTCTCGGCGGGAGCTTGCGCTCCGGCCGCTGAAAACGGAGCCGCCGCGCGAATGAACACGGCGGCAACGACAAGGTGACGCCCTGATTATCCTCGGCATCCATGAGGGCCACGAGGCCCATGCCTGTATCGTGCGCGATGGCGTGCTCGTTTCGGCGATTGCGGAAGAGCGTCTTTCGCGCATCAAGACGGATTCGCGCTACCCGCGCCGGGCCATAGACGCGGCGCTGCGGATAGCGGGGGTTGAGGCGGGCGAAATCGATGCGGTTGCCTTCTCCTCGAAGAGCGACTGGTTGTGGCAGACGCTCTACAACAAGCACGCCAGATTCTCTGTCCATGACTGGATCGACGAGTGCGATTTCTACTGGAAGCCGGTGCTACTGGAAGGCAAGCAGGTGTCGTTATTCGATGTCCTTGACCGCTTCATTCATCATGGCGGTCCCGATATCGGGAAGGAGCCTTATTTCCCGTTTCTGGAACAGGCCCGAAACGCACCTCCCGAACAGTGGGGCGCGCTCGGCGATGCGATCCGCTGCAAAACGCTCAAGGAGCATCTCGGGATTGCCAAGGACAAGGTTCACATCTTCCGTCACGAAGACTGCCACAAGGCCTACGGTTTCTTCTCCTCGCCCTATCGCAAAGAGCCAGCGCTGATGCTCACCATCGAGGGCGGCGGCGACGATTCTTCCGCCACGATCAGCACCATGAGCGCCGATGGCGCCATCACCGAACACTGGAGTTCCAACCTGGTTCAGGCGGGGCGTCTTTACGCCTATGTCACGCTGATCCTGGGCATGAAGCCGGGCCAGCACGAATACAAGGTCATGGGGCTCGCACCCTACGGGAATGAATATCACGGGAAGCGCGCCCTGGAGTTTTTCCGCCGGATCAACCGCGTTGACGGCATCGAAATCGTCAATGACGGCAATCTCCCCGATCTTTACTACTCCGTGAAGGACGGGCTTGAAGGCGAGCGCTTCGACGGCATCGCCTGGGGAATCCAGACCTGGCTGGAAGAATTGCTGTGCGAGTGGGTCGAAAACAATGTCCGGCACTTCGATCTTGCCAATGTCATCCTCTCTGGCGGCGTCGCCCAGAATATCAAGGCCGTCAAATCGGTCTCCGAGCTCGATTGTATCGACCGGATCTGGGCAGGCCCCATATCGGGCGACGGATCGATCGGTGTCGGGGCGGCCTGGCTCGCCTGCGCGAAGTTGAAACCGGAAATGGAAATCGCCGGACTGGGCACAATCTATCTCGGCACCGAGCATGACGGAAAATCCATCGAGCGCACCGTCCGCGACCGGGGTCTTGAAAAGGACTTCGAAATCGTCGAGAGGCCGACGCCCGACGATGCCGCTGGCTGGATCGCCAATGGCCATATCGTGGCGCGTTTTTCAGGACGCATGGAGTTTGGCCAGCGCGCCCTCGGCAACCGGTCCATTCTGGCGGACCCGCGCCGCGCCGGCTCGGTCGAAACCGTGAACAACAAGATAAAGTATCGCGATTTCTGGATGCCGTTTACGCCCTCCATGACCAACGAAGCGGCAGGGGAGCTGCTGGTCAATCCGAAGGACTATTACTCGCCTTACATGACCATGGCGTTCGATCTGAAGCCGGGGCTGGCCGAAAAACTGCCCGCCGTCGTTCATCCCGGTGACAAGACCGCCCGGCCGCAGATGCTCAAGCGCGGGGACAATCCGGGCTATTACGATCTGCTGAAGGCGCTCGGCGCCAAAACCGGATTTGAATGTGTCATGAACACGTCGTTTAACCTTCACGGGGACGCGATTGCGGAATCGCCGGACGATGCGATCCGGACATTCCTCAAGTCCGATCTTGATATTCTGCTGTTTGACGATCTCGCCGTGTCGCGCGTTGAACTGAACGGCAAGGACAGGTCGTGATCCCCATCGAAGAACAGCGCGGCTTTATTCACGCCGAACTCGACAAGCTCGGTTCCGCCCTCGCTATCGGTCCGCTCGCGGGCTATGGGCAAGAACTGGAGTCCGATACAGCGCTCAAAGACGGCATCGAGGAGAAAATCGCCGATGTCGATTTCTTCCGGACCAAGCGCTGGGATTCGCCATTGCGGCTGGGCCTGTACCGGTTTGCGCAATACGCACTGGCGCGCGCGCTAAAACCCGCTGGAATCGTTGAAACCGGCGTGCTGCACGGTCTCTCCACGGCGTTTTCCCTGAGTGCGCTCGCCCGCAACATCGCGGATGATAGCGCTGGGCGGATGATATCGATTGACTACCCCTCGACCTTCGAGGAGGGCGCGGTCAACCAGGACGGTTTTACCGACACCCTGCCGCCGGACCGGACATCGGGCTGGGCGATACCGGACGACCTTCGCGGCAACTGGACACTTCGTCTGGGGTCTTCGCGCGAGGAGTTGCCGGCGGCGGTCGCGGAACTCGGCGCGCCCGGCATATTCATTCACGACAGCGAGCATACCTACGAGACAATGAGTTTCGAATTCGAGACGGTCTGGCCGGCGCTTGAGGGGGGCGGCATTTTGCTTGCTGACAATATCGATGTGAATACGGCATTCTTCGATTTTGCCCGCGCGCGGGACCGGCTGGTTCATATCCTGCCGGTTGATCCCGACCACCATGTGCCGGGTGCGTCCGGCATTCGTTGCGGGATCATTCGCAAGTAACATCGCCGGCGGCGCGGCGAAGCGAATATGGAAACGGTCATGACATTGGGAACGGATCAGATCGAAGCCTACAAACGGGACGGCTATGTGTGCGTGCCGAATGTCTTTACGCACCAGGAAACCGATGCGTTGCGCCGGCTCGTTTACCGGCTTTACCGCAAGTTCCGCCCCGGGGACGATCAGCTGGCGCGGCTCGATGAACCGTGGAACGATCCTGCGTTCGATGAAAAGATGATTGCGCTGCGCGCAAGCGACCCCAAAACCTTCGGCGCCCTTTACGACTGCGCCCAGTATTCCGTTGATGTTTTGCGGTTTGTGACCGACCCGCGACTGCTTTCGATTGCCGCTGACTGCCTTGGCGATGAGGCGGAAAATCTCAGCTACTCGGGCGTAATGTACCGCATGGACCCGCCCGGGGATCAGCGCAATGCTCTGGCCTGGCATCAGGACCGCGCCTACTACCCGCAGAATGAGGACGGCAATCACGGTCTCGTACTGACCGTCGCGCTGCAGGACATAACCGCCGCGACCGGCGCTCTGGTCATTTGCCCGAAGAGCCATCGCGAGGGACTTCTTGCGCCGGTCACGGCCGACAAGTCCGACTACGAAACAACCGAGCAGCGTCAGGTTCCCGAAGAGGCGATTGACCGTTACTCCCAGATTCACGCAGAGATGAAGAAAGGCGATCTGGCGCTTATGAACCTAAATCTGTTTCACAGGTCCGGGGCGAATGATGGTGACCGGATTCGCTTTACGGCTCTGTGCCGGTTTCATCGGATCATGACGGATGACTATGTGCCTTTTGGACTTCTCTACCAGTTCAACGACTTTCTCTCCGAACGGATATGGAAGACGCGAAATGAACGCTAGAGTAGGTGTAAATCCTGCGTTGGATACGAGAATGCCATGTGTGGCATAGCCGGTATATTCGGCGCGGTTGAGCCTCCCGATGAGGCGCGCGTTGCGCGGATGATCTCCCTTGAGAGCCATCGCGGCCCGGACGCCGGGCGTGTTGCGGTCTTGCCCGGCGCGGTTCTGGGCCACCGGCGGCTTTCGATCATCGATCTGTCTGACCGCGGCCTTCAACCCATGCGCAGCCGGAGCGGCGCCTGGATGATATTCAACGGCGAGATTTACAATTACCGGGAGTTGAAGGCGGAACTCGCGGGCAGCTACGCGTTTACATCGGATTCCGATTCCGAGGTTCTGCTCGCTGCCTGGGAGCAATGGGGCGAGGACTGTCTGCACCGGTTGAACGGCATGTTCGCCTTCTGCATCTACGATCCGGTGACGCGGCATGTGTTTCTTGCCCGTGACCGCTTCGGTCAGAAACCGCTTCACTTTGCGGAAGTGGGGGGCGCGTTGCTGGTTGCCAGTGAAATAAAAGCCCTGCTCGCGGCGGGAGTTCCGGCCCGGCCAAACCGGGCGGCCTGGG
>QIGN01000016.1 GCA_003228955.1 Hyphomicrobiales bacterium | reverse complement strand
AGGGCTTGATTTTGCCCGGTTCCGCCGCCATTGTCGCGCGCAACGACCTCATGGAAGAGAGAGTGATGGCAAAGGAAGAACTACTGGAGTTTCCGGGCGTCGTATCCGAACTCCTGCCCAATGCAACGTTTCGGGTCAAACTCGAGAACGAGCATGAAATTATCGCCCATACCGCCGGGCGTATGCGCAAGAACAGAATCCGTGTTCTTGCCGGCGACAAGGTTCTCGTTGAGATGACGCCCTACGATCTCACCAAGGGCCGCATTACCTACCGCTTCAAATAACGTGTTCGGACGCGGCGCAAAGACAAAGCGCGGGGGCATGGTCCGACCGCGCAAGGGCAAGCGCGCCGCGCCGGGGCGCCCCAAGCTTGTGCTCGCCAGCGCCTCGCCGCGCCGCCTGGCCCTGCTGCAACAGGCCGGCATCGAGCCTGACTTCGTGCGGCCCGCAACCATCGATGAAACACCCAAGAAGGGCGAAGTGCCCCGCACGCTTGTGCGCCGGCTGGCGCGGGCCAAGGCCGAGGCCGCGTTCGGGCTGGCGGGACAGGACGAGGCCGTGCGCGGCGCGTTTATTCTGGCCGCCGACACAACCGTGGCGGTGGGGCGCAAGATCGCCAGCAAAACCGATCGGCTCGATGAAGCCGCCGCCGCGCTGCAACTCCTGTCCGGCCGCACTCACCGGGTCCACACGGCAATTTGCCTGGTGCTGCCCAGTGGCGAGCTGCGCCAGCGGGTTGTCGAGACGCGGGTGCGGATGAAGCGGCTCAGCAGTGACGAGATTGAAAGCTATCTGGGTTCGGGCGAATGGCGCGGCAAGGCGGGCGCCTATGCGATCCAGGGAATTGCCGCCGTGTTCGTGCGCAAACTTGTCGGCTCCTATACAAACGTGGTTGGCTTGCCGCTGATGGAAGTCGTGAGCATGTTGCAGGGAGAAGGGTTCCCGGTCTATTTCAACTGGCTCAATTCCGCGGAGGTCGACGACACATGAAACCGGTGGACAGGTCTCCGGGCGCGCCGGGCGCCGGGCGGGGCAAAAGACAAGGCAAATCCAAATGCGCGCTGTGCGCCAAGCCGGTCGTGGAAAAATACTCGCCATTCTGTTCCAGACATTGCGCGGACATCGATCTTGGCCGCTGGCTCAAGGGCCAATATGCGATCCCGGCGACGCTCGGCGGCGATGACGGCGCGTCAACGGACGAGCAATAAAAGGTCTGGAATTTTCGCCAGTGTTTCGGCTGGCCGGGCGACTCGACAGGCCCCAGACGATTGCTTATAAGCCAATCCGTCCTGACCGGATGGCAGGGGCGCAGGGGAGGGACGCAAGCCGCTTCTTTTGCAACGCCTCATACCGGTGTGCCCAGGTAGCTCAGTTGGTAGAGCAGCGGACTGAAAATCCGCGTGTCGGTGGTTCGATTCCGCCCCTGGGCACCATTTTTCCCCAGAAAATCAATGATTTAAAGTGTGGTTGGTTTTTTTGAGCCATTCAAATTACACTTGCATATCTATTACACATTTTACGGCATTTCTTCTCCAGGACATCTACCGAGGGGTCATAATTGGTTCAACGAGCCCCGTAGCCCGCCCGTGACGGCAGGTCAAGCCGGTCAGGTGTTTGGCATCGCGGTCAATGAGGCTGCAGAACCGAATATTTATCTGACCGCGACATCCGCATTCGGCCTTCACCTCAACTCCGACAAATCCGATTGGACGGCTGGGATGTAGGGCGGCGGCGGCGCGGGAGGTGTATACAGTCTGAGGGCACAGAACGGCTTCCAGCCGGAATTATTTTCCGTCATCGCGATGCGCCAAGGCGAAGTGGTTGATCAGGAATTGCGAATGTCGGCTGTTGGCACACAAAGCAAACGCTCCAGATCTGAGCTGATCGATGTCTGCTTATGAACCCAGGGTGGACATTTGCCCGGGTGTCGGAAGCCTCAGCCAATCGCCGATGTCCATGCCAGGCGCGACAACATTCTCCCATGGCAAGAGCGGGCATGGTGTTCACCAGGTCGCGACTGATCTCTTCCGATGAATAGCGCTTTCGCCTACGCCGGCGAATGTGTCCTTAATCATGCGTTCCGCCGCATCCTGATGCCGTTCGGACTTCTGTCTTATCGTTCACCCCTGATTGGCGACGATGAGCCAAAAACACTCCCTTCGACAATATCCCTAACCTGTTCCATGGACGCTGATGCCGGACACAAGCACAATGCAAACCGGAAGATGAATTGCGAAATAATATGATACAGAGCGGAGACTCAAACAATACCAGCGGCTCTGGTAAGAATAATATAAATTGTACCGTAATTAGTCTTTAAAAATGAATCCATTTTTGCTTTTGGATTTGGATCTTCAGAAACTTCTTCTTCTAACATTTTTTCGTAAATCTGCCTAAATAGGTCGGAATTTGATTTGAATTTTTTGTCTTCCGCGTACTTGTCTTTGGCTTTCTCGATAATCTCCGGCCCGTAGGAATTTGCCAAGTGAATCACGAACCTATCAGCCTCTCCATTTTCGAATTTCAACCACTGACGCATATATGTTTCTTCATCAAGGAAGCGCGCCAATTCCATGGCCAATAAATTTAGCTCAGATAACTTTTCTGTACCCAAATTATTGATCAAGCACTGAATATCCTCAATTTCTGAAATATCATAATTATTATCGTCATTATATTTCAAGTGTTCGTTTATAATATTGGCTGTGTTATTGTTTTTGTTGTTATCATTCTCGAACAGTTTGCTGTCGGCTTTTGATGGCGTATTATTTGTATATCCCGGGATTGAAATTTTAGTTGAGTCCATGGCGATGCGCCGCGCGGCAACCTCCTGGATTGCCATATGTGCCCGGCCGTCTTGCGTTAGTTCCTGGCTGGCATCCTGCAAAGAACGCATCTTATTTTGTGAGAATTTTGCTCTACTATTGAGGACCGATAACGCCATTTCGAGAAACGTCTTGCGCATTCTTACGGTGTTGAGCGCATCATCAATCCTCATCATTTCTCCGATAAAATTTGCATCGGCCACAAAATTGATGTCCCGCGGTGTCAGTTCCAGCGAAGCGCTGGTAAGCGCGAGATTATCGATTTTCAATATATTTTCACCGTCACTGTCAAATGCGACCTTGAGCAGGTCTCCTGTTGCATAATTCTGACCGTTGAATTCGGCGTCGACCGCAATGCCATCGATCTGATTTATGATTTCCCTGTAGGCGTCGGCAAGAGCTTTGCGGTTGACCGGATTGGAATGTTGGCGCCCCCGCTCTAGTAAACGCACTGCATCCATCAGAAGCTGCTCAATGGCATCGGACGCATTCAGAACCAGTCTGACGGAGCGAATTGACTCTTCCAGTTGCTCCAAAAGCGAGGCTAGGCGCTGCGCACTCTCCTCGCAAACCGCAGCCCTTTCCAATTGAGGGCTGAACTGCTCGCTGCTTGTGCCCTCATCAGTGCCGAGCAGGTTAATTCTGGCACTTACTGGAGTGCCGGGAGCTTGGCTGGATGCGGTATCCGCAACCGATACATCGGATGTCAGGTCAAAATGACTTAACTTCGATGAGTAGTCTTCTGCGTTTGCCAATTTGACCTCCCCGGCAATGGGCGTACTGAAATTCCCGGTTTTTTTCGAAAACTAGTTCAGATTTGGCGAACCGCCTCTATACCCGGCATCTTGCTCAACAAGTCCATGCTCAGGATCTGCCTCTTCCTCGTTCATATTCGAGTGTTTTCGATTCTTGGAAGGCAAACCAGACACCGGCCGTTCACGTTGGGGCCTGCTATCTTCGATTGAATGGCCAGAATGAGAAGTTGCAACTTCATTATTCGGAACCGAACTGAAAACCCTGGACAAAATTTGTGCTATCGCATCCTGCCCTGCACGAGAATTCTTGATTTGAACGCTGCCCTCGTCAAGTATATCTATCATTCCGCGCGCAAAATTCATGTGTGTATTAAGCATTTCCGAAATAATTAAATAACTATGCGAATGTGCTGCCAGATTATTTTTCGCCTGTTCTGCTGTGATAAGACGTTCAATTATTTCCGAATTTGAGATGCTGGCGTGCTCAAACCGCAGCAACCCCAAACCATTGCTGCTCATATCAATGCCATCAATCGAAAATCCATGGCCGCGCGTCTCGTCCGTATTGATTGTGATACTGTCCTGCATGGCAAGATTTTTATCGTCGTAAACACACTCCGATACGACGGCATCGATCTGGTCCAATATTTTTGAGAAATACCCCGACAGAATATTTCTTGCGTCAACGTCGGTGCTATGCCTCATTTTCTCTAATATATTCGCGGCTTGGGAGAGTAAATCCAGAATTGCTTCGGACGCGACTCTCGCGCAATTGCATGTTTGCGCTGCGTTTTCGATTGCGGCAATACGGCCTTCAAGAGCTTGGGATCGGGACAATAGTTTCCCGGCAAGGCGGACCAATCGCGTTTCAGCGTGATCGCTTAACGGGCGCTCGTCCGTTTTCATTAAAGTGGCCTCACTGCTGATGATCGGACCAAAAATCTCGTTCCAATCATTGATTCCTGACTCGACCATAATCTCCGCCCAACTGTTCAAAATATCGTTAAATCATGCCGCTCGCGGCCACATCCATTTCGTGTTCGAAAACTGCCTCTACACGTTCGGATAATCTCAATCACGTTCGCATATTCAAGTAAATATCGTTATAATAACATGCTTAAGTATATTTTGTTTAGTATAATAATTCATAATAATGAACAAGCTTGATGTATATTTAATGTTAATAATGCAGACAGAGTTCTTCTGAAATATCGATATTAATACATATAATTAATTTACAAGATGCATTGAAATATATAATTCTCTGGTCAATTAACCGTGTCGGGTAATTAATATTAATTAATTTTGCCTACTGTGATTATAACAATAATATATCAAGTGTAGTAGCCAAAAACATGCTGAACGAATTTTACGAGTTAACGTAAATTTTTCGATTAACTACCCCTTGGAATGGTTGAGTACTAACGTCACATTCAAGGTGGCTATGTGGGCACCCTAATTGCTTTGGCTATGGCTAAAATCCATTAGAAACCGCGGGACAACCAATGATCGGCAATATTTTGAAAAACGGCAGGCGGCATACGATGCTGCCCTGGCGAAAATTTAAGGAGCGGGATGTGAGCGTGCCGCGGGATGTCCCCGACACGGTGAAGGAGACCTATCCCCAGGCAAATTTTCTCGTTGATATTAGCCCAAGGGCGTCGAATGCGCTGTCGCGCTACTGTCTTCAGGTGATGATCCGTGACTATTGGAAACTGCCCCCGCGGAAGAGGGGCACCATTGATGCCGAGCTGCGCCACATTTCTTCAATACTGTCTCCTGAAACAAGAGAATCATTCGAGATCGTGCGAAAACACGGGATGGTCGGTGCTCAGTTATGTGAAGACGTCAATATGATGGTTGAAACCACCGCTGAAGAAGCACGTTTGCTGATCGGCCTCATTGATGTGCTTTTCAAAGACTGGTATCTGGACCGAAAAAACCGTGAGTCCCGTTGTGAAGAATTGCGGAAAATAGCTGATGAGGCCCAGAAATCGGCCCCAACATTACTCACAAAGAAAGTGCCCCCTCAGCTGAAATCACCTGCAGCAAAAAAGATGAAGGCCGGCGAGGCTGCCACCAAGGCTTCCCGTCGACCGGCGAAATCCTAGAGCATGTTCCGACCAGTTCCTGGTCCGGCGAGTATGCAGAGGCATGGGACGTGCGCCGAACCTGGAGGTTGAGGTTGTAAAGCGCGGATGTTTTTCAACACCTTGCATTGAATGCAGCCGTTGGAGCGTGTCCCGGTCCCATCAGGCTCGTCCAAAATAGATGCCGCTTACACATTGTTACACCCGGTTACCGGCAAACCATGGTGAACACACTCCGCAAAAGTAAGGTTTGATTCCAGTATTCCGTCACAAACGACTCTCCCGCTATCAGGGTTGCGCCTCCGTGACGCGTTGTTTTTTCATATTGAAACGCGTGTCTGGCAAGCCCCTTGCATATCCCATGCAACGTCCCGAGCTGGCGTTTTGGAGGAGCAGCTGAATCAAACGGAGTGAATCATGGTTCATATTGGGTCGAAAAATAATCTCGAATATTGTGACTCGTCCAACCCCATTTTAGCGTACGCAAGTCTGGTTGCCGTGAAATCCGCAACAGCCGTCAGACAGGCCGTAACAATGGTCATCATGGTCTTGATGCTCTCAGCGCCTTCACTCGCCTCCGAGCGGTCCGTTCTGAGCTTTATGCAACGCATAGCTGATTCAGCAATTGTCGCGAATAACAACAGATCAAAAATCCAAATTGAAAATATTATTCAGGAAAACGTTGATATAGAAAGAATAGGAAATTATTCACTTGGATCATACATCAACAAAATTTCATTTGATAAGATGGATACTTATTATGATGGCGTAATTAATTTCATGTCGCGCTATGCTGCAATGAAGTCGAAAGATTACCAGATAGTAGATGTAAAATTTTCCAAGCCGAGATACAAAGGGGAAAATAGCATTATTATCAATAGCAAGGTAGCACTCACATCAGGCGCTAAATATTCAGTAAAATGGAAATTAAGTTACAAGAATGGCCGTTATAAAATTCGTGATGCCAGTTTATTCGGGTTTTGGCTAATGCCATTCCAGCGGCGGCTTTTTCGATCTTACGTTCGCCAGAACAACAATGACATAAATGCTCTGCTCGTGGTCCTGGCGCAATAAATGACCTTGTGCGGTTCACGTCAGGCCGGACCGCTCCATGTTTCCGCGCTGTGTTCAGCAAAGCGGCATTCACGGGATCGCCGCAGGCCTGAGCGCCAAAACCCGGTGACGCTTCACCCGCTCAATGCGGTAATTTCCGAATGGATCAAACACCTAGGTTCGGCGACGGATGTGGGCCGGTTCAGAAGCTTCGATGACTATTCCCTGATTTTTGTGTCACCGCGAAGATGTCGCGCGGAGAGACCATCGGGAACGCATATCGAACCCATATACCGGTTACCTGAGTCGCGAATATAGTCCGGGATGGCGATAACACACTCGGTCTTCGTATTGAATTTGACAGCTAAGGTATCGATTTTCTCAGCGTGGCTGGCCGACAAGAAGAGAATCAAAATATACTTCATTTCAATTTCATTCTCCATCCCCAAGAACCTAATTTACCAGGAAAGTGTCTGTGTGCCGGCAATAACGGTCTGGGTGCGTGTGCGTGAGCCATCGCTTCTTCATTGCTGGCAAAAGACTAGATGAATTTTGGCGACCGGTTCATTCAGCCGGTGACGCTGCTTTTTCCAAAGTCCCGGTTTTCTTAGCGTTTTCTAACTCGGAATCTGACGGAGTTGCGGCATTTCGCGGGCCTGCGCTGAATTTCAATTCACTGGAACTATTGGCAGTTTCCAGGGGCAGCTGATCTCTCTGCGGCAGCTGATCTCTCTGCGGCAGCTGATCTCTCTGCGGCAGCTGATCTCTCTGCGCAGGCTTCGATGCTTCGATTTTTTGCTCAAGGGTTTTATATCGTTTCTTTCTGTTGTCGCGCTCAACATACCATTCCTGAATTAGAAGCTGAACCAGGGCTATCAGTATCTTTGCTTCGTCGATGGTTGTGTCGACCATCATGTCTCTGTCTTTAGTAAACTGTAAATCGATGGATCCATATTGACGGACACAATCTATCGAGGATCGAGTCTCTTCCGACATGCGATCGGTAACTTGACTGAATTCCGAAATGAGTGTCCCCCTTTTGCCCGGTGGTATGCTCCAGAAGTCGCGGACAATCTGCTGCAGGCAATAGCGTGAAAGTGCTCCGGACGCTTTGGGACACCGCTCAACAAGAAAAAGCGCCTGACTGTAAGCCTCACGGATATTCTCGGAAACTTCCTTTGAAATGCATGGCTGTCGGTTGGGCGGAACTGATTCCTTGACCTGGACCGGCTTCCGGCGGCGAAATAAATTGAGTCCTAGTCCTGTCATGCCCGTTACTCATTTAAATATTTTGAACTTCAACATTTCTTGGTTCGACCTTTGGCAGACCGATCAAATAAAGAACCACCGAATCGTACTACATGTCTCGATCCGAGTAGAAAATCATCTAATTATTTACCTTAATACTCAGCGCCAAAAGAATCCGCTTCTGGCCCTCGGCGGATGTTCCTGCCTTGTTGAACATATGCCCACTTTCGTGCGTAGAGCGGAATTCGACCGCCATGGGACCGGATTTTCGGGTTAGGCCGGGAATTGCAGGGTTCAGGTTGGGTGATAGAATCAACGAGATTCCAGCAACATAGTCGTCAGCGGGAAAAGTCGGGATTTTCTGGGAAACAAAGATCCGGGAACTGAAAATCCGCGTGTCGGTGGTTCGATTCCGCCCCTGGGCACCATTCTTCTCAGGAACTGCAGACTAAAACCACCATTCCGGCCGGCGCCATGGTTTCAGCCGGGCGCCCTTGAAAGGGCCGCGCACAGATTGCAGATAAGGCGCCCCGCGGCGAGGGCGCCCACGCCGTTGACGTCGCGTTCTGGCGCCAGTTCGACCAGATCGAAACCAATGATCTCGGTGCGCTCAACCAAGATTTCAATAAGCTCGACGACCTGCCAGTAGCTCAGCCCGCCGGGGACCGGAGACGCGACGGCGGGTATGACGCTCGGGTCGAGCCCGTCGCAGTCGATGGTGATGAAGCACCGGCTTGTCCGAGGAATGGCTTGCCCCACGGGCCCCACGCCATGGGTATGAATGTCCCTGGCGGTGAAGATCGAGGCGCCGTAGCGCTGCGCGTCGGACACGTCCTGGGGCCGGGCGCTTCCCGGCCCGCGCAGCCCGGCCTGCACGATGCTTTCGACCCACGCCATTTCCGAGGCGCGGCGCATGGGGCTGCTCCAGCCCTCGGTGACGCCCTTGCGCTCATGGCGCCAGTCGAGATGGGCGTCGATCTGGACAAGGTGGAACGGCGCCTGCGCCTCATATCCCGCCAGCAGGGGAATGGGCACGGAATCGTCTCCGCCGATCACCACGGGCGTTGCCCCCGCATCGAGTATTCGCGCCACGGCGGATGTAATGCGGTTCCGGTTTTCTTCCGGCGCGCGGGGGTCGCCCTCGAGATTGCCGATATCGACAATCCGGCGCCCGCCTTCGCCGATCATCGGCGCGCCGGAATCGAAATCATGGTGGCCGCCCCAGCCCGCATATTTGGCCAGCGCCTGCCGGATCGCGGAAGGGCCGCCCGCCGCATGGGATGCCCGGCCCGGTGTGTAGGGGGTTGCTTCGCATACACCCAGAATGACCAGATCGCCGGATTGAACTTCCTCAGGGGTGAGTTGGGGCTGGCCAAGGAACGGCGGGGAGGCAGGGGTCAGCATGGCCGCGATGTTCCTTCCGCCAGGTGAAAAAACGGCCCGCGCCCATGCGAGCCCGCTACAGAATCTGGCTCAAAAATTCCTTTGTCCTGGGGTCCTTTGCCTTCTTGAAGAAGGTTTTTGGCGGTCCGTGCTCCACGATCACGCCGCGGTCGGTGAAATAGATATGGTCCGCGACTTCCTTGGCGAATCCCATCTCGTGGGTCACAAGGATGCAGGTCATGCCCTCTTCGGCCAGCTCCTGGATGGTGACCAGGACTTCCTTGACGGTTTCTGGATCGAGCGCCGCCGTCACCTCGTCGAACAGCATCACATCGGGGTTCATGGCGAGCGCGCGGGCGATGGCGACGCGCTGTTGCTGGCCGCCCGAAAGCTCGCCCGGATAACTGTCTTCCTTGCCTTCCAGGCGCACCTTCCTGACGAGGCTTTTCGCATGCTTGGCGACTTCGTCCTTGTCCTGTTTGAGCACTGTGATCGGCGCCATCATGATGTTCTCAATCGCCGTTTTATGGGGGAACAGGTTGTATTGCTGGAACACCATCCCGACCTTCTTGCGCAATTCCAGCTTGTCGAGATTGGGATCGTTGACCTCCAGGCCCTCCACTTTTATGGAGCCTTTCTGAATGTCATTGAGGGCGTTCACGCAGCGGATCAGCGTCGACTTGCCCGACCCCGAGGGGCCGATAATGCAAATGCATTCGCCCTTCATGACTTCCAGCGAAACCCCTTTGAGCACCTCCAGATCGCCGAACGATTTGTGCAGATCCTTGATGGAGACCATCGGCTGTTTCGGGGTCCATCCATTTGCTTTTTTCCCAGGCGAAGCCATGCGTGAAATTCCCTTCAGGTCTTGACCACGAACTTCTTCTCAAGCCGGATCGACCAGCGCGCGATCGGGTAGGTGTAGACAAAAAAGATGAGCAGGAGGAACAGATAGAAGACGGGCAGCAATTCGGGGCGGTCGCCTTCCGCGTTCATCGCCTGCGCCGTGTAGGAGACGGATTCCTCAACGCCCATGATCGAGGCCAGCGGCGTCGCCATGGCCAGGATGCAGTACCAGTTGATCCATGGCGGGATCATCCGCTTGAAGCATTGCGGCAGGATGATCATCCACAGGGTCTGACGCCGGCTGAATGCGAGGCTCTCGGCCGACTCCCACTGGCCCGTGGGCAGCGAGCGAACCGCGCCGCGCACGACTTCCGAAATATTCGCCATCACCGGCAACGCGAACCCGATCACCGCCTTCATCCAGTCGGGAACCGGAATGATCATGTTGCCCAGTTCGATCTCGAAGGGAAACAGCAGCATGATGGTGAACAGCAGCACCAGCCACGGCGAATTGCGGAAGAACTGGGTGACGAACCAGGAACCCTTGCGCACCGGCAGCAGCAGCGATATCTGCATCAGCCCGAGCGTTACGCCGGCAATCGTACCGAACAGCATCGCGAAAAAGGAGATCATGAGATTGAGCGCGAAACCGTTCAGCGTTCCTTCCTGCCCCCACAGGATGAACGGCATCCATTTTACCAGCGCGTCGATGGGGCTGATGAGTTCCCTGGGCGCCTGCGCCTGCGCGGCGCCGACCGTAAACACGAATATCAGCAGCATCCAGATGGCGTGGTGCGGCTGAAGATTGAGCCGGAACGTGCCTTCCAGCCGTTCGGTCATCGCTTGGGCTTTCTGCTGGCGCGCGATGGGGAGCAGTACATCCATCAGCCGTACCCCGGAATTTTCATGGATTTCTCCCACCTGTGCATGACCCAGACCAGAATGGCGACCAGCCCGACATAGAACAGAAACAGCACAATCATCATCTCCGGCACATTGACATTGTCGGACCAGATCTGGTTGGCGGTGTACATCATCTCGGGCACCGCGATGCCATAGGCCAGCGTCGTGGTCTTCAGAAGGTTGACCAGATTGTTGTTTAGGGCCGGCAGGCAGACACGGAAGGCGAGCGGAAAAACGACATAGATATAGGATTGCAGCCGTGTATAGCCCAGCGACGAGGCGGCTTCGACCGTCGATTCTGGAACCGCCTCGATGCCGGAGCGGAAAATTTCGGTGTTGAAGGCGCCGGCGAAAAAGCCCAGTGAAATAACCGCCCAGCCGAAGCTGCCGATATAGGCCTCCTGATAGCCGCCCGCGTCATAGGAAGGGGTGAGGTTTCCGAGCACGAAATAGAAGAAAAGAATTTGCACGAAGGGCGGCGTGTTGCGGAAAAACTGGATATATCCGGCCATGCCGTAACGGATGATTCTGGACTTCGCGCCTTGCGCCCAGGCTCCGGCAAAGCCGACGACAACGCTGAAAATCAGACAGGCGATGATGAGTTTGATCGTCGTCCAGATGGCGGCGATGAACCGGTCCCATTCGACCTGATCGTAAAAGATGACAAAATTCCAGCCCGATGTGTCGTAGAGCTGTTTGAAAAAGTCGCCGAACAGTTCCAAGAGCGACCCCCCTCGTTAGAAATCCCGGATATGGAATTCCACCGATAAATCCGGCGCGGCCCCCTCATGCGGGAGCCGCGCCAATTCATTGTCTTACCTATTTGGGCTGATAGGCTTCGAACTTCTTTTTCATCGTCTGGAGATAGGCGGTGGGCTGGATGCCCCACTTTTTCTCAAGCTCGATAAGCCGGCCCGTGCGGTGCCAGTTATAGGTGATGCCGGACATGAAATTGCCCCAGATGCCGTCCTTTTCATCCAGCGGAACCGCCAGACCCCAGGGTGTGTCATCCTCGGTTTTCATCGGCATTTCGTAGTCGTTGTACTGACCCGACGCCAGATCGGCCATGATCGATGAATCGTCATAGACCCAGGCCACGCATTTGCCGTCACGCAACGCCTGTTTGGCTTCCGCGTTACCGACAAAGGCGACGATCTTGGCGCCATAGCGGCTGGTCACCTGCTTGTTGTAAAAAGCGCCCTGCTTGCCGCAGACCGGCTTGCCCTTCAGGTCGTCCCAATTTTTGACCACGCCCTTCTTGGCCAGAACATTGGTGCCCGAGGTGTAGTAGTTCGGGTCGGTAATGCCGACCACTTTGCGGCGGTTGGCCTTGTCGGACATGGTCGCGATCATCAGATCGATCTTGCCCTGCTGCAGGAACTGCATACGGTTCGACGACTGCACCGGAATGAGCTTCAGCTTGACGCCCAGCGCCTTGGCCACGTCATTGGCCATATCGACTTCCATGCCGACGATCTTGCCGCTGGAATCGCGAAAACCCCAGGGCTTGTAGTCGGCCTTGACGCCGACGATGAGTTCACCGCGATCCAGAACCTTTTTGAAGCGGTCGTTTTTGGCATAGGCCTGATCCGCGAGCGTCGCTACAACGCCAAATGCAAGCGCTGCCGTCACACCGGCGAGAATGGCTGTTTTTTTCGATTTCATGCTGACTTCCTCCCTACTCGAATTTTGGGCCATTTTCGGCCCCTGCTAAAAAGCTGAATATTGCGGTCATTCCGCCATTCGGCATTCTTGATCGATCGCAACACCCGTTAAACCCCCGGCCGGAGAAACGGTACTTTGCTCCTGACCGGGTATTTCTGAAAAAATTGTCTCCTCAATCCGCCGTTTTGTCGACTCTCTATTTTGCCGGGCCGCCTAATTGACCCAATACTCCTGCATCTCATGCCCCGTTGATTCCGACGAGCGGATGCGCGCGGCGGCTTCGCTCCCGGCGCGCCGCACGACCATGCCCATCAGGCCCTCTATCAGCACCAGCGGCGCCACATGAGAGGGGAAAAACTGCGGGCTTTGGGTTTCCACGATGAAACAATGCGTTGCGGCGCGGGCATAGGGCGACATGAGGCTGTCGGTAACGGCGATAATCTGCGCCCCCGTCTTGGCGGCGATTTGCGCCGCGCGAACCGGCTGGTCCGCATAGGGCCGCAGCGAAACGAAAAAGACCGCGTCTTCAGGCCCGAGTTTCGCCAGCTCCGTTGCCCAGAAGGCGCCATCGGCTCCCGCCACCCGCCAGTTGTCGAATGCCATGCTCGCCATGCAGCGGAAATAGCCGACCATGGCCAGCCCGCTCGTGGTGCCGAGCAGCACGACCTTGCGGGCATTGGCGAGGGCATCCGCCGCCGCGCGAAGCTTGTCCAGTTCAATCGTCTCCATAAGTTCCTGAACATTCTCCATGGCCGAGCGGGCCTGTACCAGAAACACGCCGGATTTGCCGCCCAAGCCATTTCCCGAAGAGAGTTGCAGCAACTCCTGCGCCTTGTCGGCGAGGACGCGGTTGCGCCGCTTCAACTCGCCGCGGCAGATTTCACGCAAATCCTCATAGGTCTCGCAGTCGAGCGCACGGGCAAGCCGCGACAGGGTCGGCGGGGTCAGGTTTGCGGCCCTGGCGACCTGACGCAGGGTGCGCGTCGCGACCTCATCGGGATGCGCCACGACAAACTCCGCCGCGCTCCGCAATTTCGGGCTGAGTTCATCAAGCCGGTTCATGACCCGGTCCTGTATGGTTTCTGCGGTTTGCAACTGGCGTTTTCCCGATTTGCCAATGGACTTGATTGCCGGTCTCGTAATATATGTATTAGAAGGACGATAATATTGAAACATATGTTTCAATTTGAATCAAGGGCTGGAAACGGGGCGCGTGCGTAAGGTGTCATCAGCGAGTATTGCAGAGCGACTTGGCGCATGGGTTTCGGGCCTGTCGCTGAGCCATGTACCCGAAGCGGCGCTTCATATCGCCCGGCGCTGTATTATCGATACAAGCGCCGTTGCAATCGCGGGCAGCCAAACGGGGGTGGCCGAACGGCTTCGCGCGCATGTCCTGGGCCAATATGGGTCGGGGCCATGCACATTGCTCGGTACGGCGCACAGCGCTTCGGCCCTTGGCGCGGCGCTGGCTAACGGCACCGCCGCCCATGCCCTCGACTTCGACGATACAAGCTATGCCGGCGTGCTTCATGGCTCGGCCATTGTTCTGCCTGCCGTGCTGGCCATGGCGCAGCAGGCGGACATCGGCGGCGCGGAGTTTCTGGAAGCCTTTGTCGCCGGATCGGAAGCCGCCTATGCGCTCGGGCTGACGCTCACGGACAGCCACTATATGCGCGGCTGGTGGGCCACCGGCACTCTTGGGGCCATCGGCGCGGCGGCGGGCGCGGCCAAAGCCGGAGGACTGGACGCGGACGCTACCGCGCGCGCAATCGCGCTGGCCGCGCTTGGAACCCATGGCATGACCGCCATGCTCGGCACCGACGCCAAGCCCATCCTTGCCGGGCAGGCTTCGCGTCTTGGGGTTGAGTCCGCATTGCTTTCCGCCCAGGGCCATAGCGCCCCCGCACGGGTCTTCGAGGACCCGCGCGGGTTGTTGGCGCTGATGAATGAGGGCAGGGCGGATGCGGCCGGTCTCGATGAATTGGGCCGGACATGGCGCTTGCTGGAGCCGGGTATCGCCATCAAGCGTCATCCGGTGTGTTCCGCCGCGCAGGCGGCCATGGAACTCACCGGGACTTTAATCGCGCAAAACAAACTGGATCGCGATCACATCGCGTCCCTACGCTGCGAGGTGCCGCACCTCGTCAAGATCAGCCTGGTGCATGACAATCCGGAAACCCCCGCTCAGGCGCAGTTTTCCATGCCCTTCGCGCTTGGGTGCATCCTTGCTTTCGGGAAACTTGGCCCCGCGCAGATTGCAGATGAAACGCTTGAAAACCGCGCTCTGCAAGACGCAATGGCCAAGGTTGAGATGGTGGAAGCAGATGAGCTGAATGGAAAGGAGTTTCAGCCGCAGTTTCCCGAATGCGCGCGGATAACACTCAGGATGCGGGAGGGGCGCGAAGTTTCCGGGTTTCTCGGCGCGGCGACCGGAATGCCTGACAATCCGCTGAGCGATGAGGCCTTGTCGGAAAAGTTCCGCGACTGCTGCAACCTTGCCGGATGGGAAACCGAGAGTTGCGAAGCGCTACTGTCCGGTCTCTGGGACATAGAGCGCGCGGGCTCTGTGAGTGCACTTTTGAGGGGTAAAGGTTGATGCGCTATTCCGCGGTATCGCTCATCCGCAATGCTCTCACGGGCCACAAACACTGGCCCCGGGTCTGGCGCGAGCCGGAACCCAAACCCGCCTATGACGTGGTGATCATCGGCGGCGGCGGGCATGGCCTCGCAACGGCGCACTATCTGGCGCGCAATCACGGGCTGACCAATGTGGCGGTGCTCGAGAAGAGTTATCTCGGCAATGGCAATATCGGGCGCAACACGACGATTGTGCGCTCAAATTACCTGTGCCCGGAAAACATCGCTTTCAACGAGCATTCGCTCAAGCTGTGGGAAGGGCTCTCGGGCGACCTCAACTATAACGTGATGCTGAGCCAGCGCGGCGTTCTCGTCAC
>QIGN01000114.1 GCA_003228955.1 Hyphomicrobiales bacterium | reverse complement strand
ATGAAAATGGACAAAGCGCGGGTTACAGAAAATCGTGTTCGACCAGCGGTCCGGATCGTCGGCGGCTTTTTTTGTGTAGGCGCAGCCCGGATGGATGCCGGCATGCCATTAATGCACCGCATCCCCATCGATACCGAACTGGTCGGATATTCTTTTGTAATGATCCCGCACGCGGCCGACGTCACCGGTGTCGCCGCTGAACCCGACGATCCTGCCGCGCTCCACCTCCGCGAATATTGTTGTGTCCAGAGCCAGATAGGCAGGCTCATACACCCGCGCTCCCGTCGGTGTAAGATAGTCCGCCACCGCGACCCGGCCCGAAAATAACGAGGCATCCATGGGCAAGGGCACACCCAGTGGGAAGCGCGCCACCGATACATCCGTCTGCTGTTGGCGCACGGCCTCCGAGACCGCGCCGGCATAGCGCGTGCCGCGCGGGCAGCTTATCTCGATCCGCTCGGCGCCCAGCAAGACATCGTTGACGGCACCTTTCAGCGCCACGAACGCCTGATGGTCAGTGCTGCCAAAGGCGCCGGACAGCATCCCGGTATCGCGCACATAACACATCACGCTTCTCCGGCCCGGCACGGTTTCGCCAAACCGGTCCTGGTCGCCAATGCGCGCGAAGAATATCGTGCAGTCATGCGCCGCGACCGCTTCCACCACCCGTGCATCGGGGTTATTCGCGGGCTTGCCCACCTCAAGCATGGTCGGCGCCAGACCCATATTTCGCGCTTCTTCGGCGACGGCCTCGGCCACATCGGCGTCGTACCAGCCAAGGCTCGGATCCTCGACGATGAGCAGCACGTACCAGCCAAGGCTCGGATCCTCGACGATGAGCAGCAGCGATTCCCCTGGTTTCAGGCCGGCGCAATTGACCAGCAGATTACGCGCCCCGTCGCCGGGCCCGCGCGTCTCGATCATCGCCGCCGCTCCGCTTGCACGGTCAGAAAGGCGTGATGACCCGCTGAAACCCGTGGCTAAGTTCTGCGTCGAGGCTCAAACTGTCGCCGGGCTTGAGCATGAATTCCCGCTGCCCGCAGAGATAGACGGCTTCGCCCTCGACGGCATAAACGAAGACCACCCCATGGGCGACATAAATCGGCGGCCGCGCGCTTTGGCGTACCAGCGTAACCATGCGCGCCTCGAACTGCAGATCGCGCCGTTTATGAAACGCCAATTCTCTGAAGTCATGGCTGTGATTGTCCACCATGCGGGTCGACAACAGCCCGCCGCCGTCTTTCACATGGGTAAAGTCGGCATGGCCCGAAGCGGTCTCCCGGAACAGACTGACCAACGGCACTTCGAGTGCCCCGCTCAGCGCGCTCAAGGTCGAGATCGACGGCGACACCTGACCGCTTTCGATCCGACTGATCATCGCCGCCGAAACATTGGCATTGGCGGCCAGCTGCCGCGCCGTCAGACCGCGCGTTTGGCGCAGGTCGCGCAACGCCGAACCTATGGCCAGATCGATGGACTCGTCAGACCCCGCCGGATTTCTCTCACTCATTGCCACCGGCCCCACGATAGGAGAACGCCTTGCCAAAACGCCAGACAAGATAGTCGCCGCAGGTGATGGGTTCTTCCTTCGCGGCGTGGCCCGCGCCAAAAATCTCCCGCGCGTCTATCAGCGTATCGGGATCGGGATCGAAGGCGAGTACCAGCGAAAGCCGCTCCCGGCCCGAGCTGTTGACGACCCGGTGCGGTGTCGATTTATAGGCGCCATCGGTCCAGCGCGAGAGCAAGTCGGCGACATTGACGATAAGTGTTCCCGCGATGGGCGGTGCATGGATCCACTCGCCATCCACATCCTGCACCTGTAATCCGCCAACCGAGTCCTGGCACAAAACCGTCAGCACGCCGAAATCCGTATGCGGCCCGACGCCGAACTGTTCCTCACCCATATCTTCGGGCTGCTCGGGATAATAGACAAAGGATGCCCGGCTCAGCGGTGCCGAGCATGTGCGTAGGAAAAAGCCTGGTTCCAGATCGAGGCCGAGCGCGAAACCGCGCATCAAGTGGCGCGCCACGTCATGGGCTTGGCCGAAATAGTCCATCGCATGTTTTTCCATCGCCGGCACGAAATCGGGCCATTTGTTGGGGCCGCGCAGGGGGTGATCATCGGGCGCCTTGCCGGCCGCGTATTCAAATCCCCAAATAAAGCTCTCCTTGAGGTCGGCCTTCGCGTCGTCCCCCATTTTAGCCCCGCCGCGCCCCAGCCAGCCTCGGTGTTCTCCCGAGGCGGCGACTTTTACTTTGTCTGCCTCAGCGCTTCGAAAAAAATCGAAGGCACGGAGCCGCGCCGCCTCGATGGTTCCCTCGGCGATGCCATGGCCTTTGACGTAGATAAAGCCCAGCCCCTGGCTTGCCGCGTGTAACGCTTGCGCCACCCCTTTCGGGTCACTGCCGTCGCGCAAGGGCGCTATGTCGACCACTGGGATGACCTCTGCGTCGACCCGTTTCGCCTCGGCGTACATGGGCTCTACTCCTCACATCGTTGTTCATTGCGTATTATGCAATAAAATGCATAAAGAGCAACAATTACGACTTGGCATAATAGCCCACGATATCCCCCTGGGCTGAGACTCCAAGGCCGTTCAGGCAGCGGTTGACATAGTTGAAATAGCAAATGATTTGGTTCGCTTCGAGGATCTGGCCGTCATCTAGACCGGCCGCTTTCAAGGCATCCACATCCGCCTTCACCATGGTGTTCGGGTGCAGCGTCAGCTTTGCCGCATAATTCAGTAGCGCCAGATCGGCGCCGCTGAACGCATCTTCGGGCCGGCGCGCCCGCAGCGCCTTTTCGATTTCATCGGCGCGCTTGTCATCGTCGATCAAGTGGCGGGCGTTCGCCCAATGATTGGCCAGCGAATAGGCGCAATCATTGAGAATGGAAACGAAAGAACTGATGGTTTCCTGCAGCCATTGCGGCAGGGTGTTGGCATCGTCATGCAGCACGCCTCTGTAAAGGACGATATGGCCGCGCATGGTGCTCGGTCTCAGCGAATGAACGCGCATCACGTTGTCCACCGTGCCATGGGGAGTCTGCGCGAGTTTGAGGGCCTCGCGCAATGCCTCGTCGGCCTCTTCGTCCTCTATCATCGTGATCCAGGCCGCCATGCAAAACTCCCTCAGTACCGTTCGTCTGCCTGCAGACGCCTTTCGAACCAGCGCACCATGGCCGAAACGCAGAGTATGAGAGCGAGATATTCAAGCACCAGCACCGAGTAGATCTCCAACGGCCGGTATTCCGAGACCACCAGTTCGTTGGCCTTGCGTGTCAGCTCTTGCATACCGATGACCGAGACCAGAGAAGACATTTTCAGCATGTAGACGAGCTGGTTTCCCAGTGCTGGCAGAATGCGTCGGATCGCCTGCGGCAGGATCACGAACCGCATGGTGTCCGTGTATGTCAGCGAGACCGAGTGCGAGGCCTCATACTGGCCTTTGTCGATGGACTGGATACCGGCGCGGAAGATCTCCGCCTCGAAGGCACTGTCGGACAAAGCCAAGGCAAGGACACCGGCCCAAAACACATTGATTGAAATATTGGCCACTTGTGGCAGGCCGTAATAGACCCAGAGAATGAGAACAAGTATCGGAATGGCGCGGATTATCTCCACATAGATCCGATTAACCGCGCGCAGTTTCCGATTTTCCGACAGGCCGGGCAGGGCGATCAAAAGGCCCACGACCACCGAGAACAATATCGCCGTCACCGACAACAGGATAGTGTAGTAAAGCCCGTCGATCAGGAACCGCAGATTGGACATACCCGTCGTTTTCGTGGGGTCGACGACATACCACCCCCAAGTGGCCGAACAGCCCGAGAGCAGGAGCACCAGAGCAAGGCCTACAACTGCTTTTCTCATCTCCGCTTCCCTAATGTTGCAGTATCTTCTCAAGAAACTCCTGGCATCGTTTGCTTTCAGGAGCTTCGAAGAATTTCGCTGGTTCGGCCATCTCGACGATCTCGCCATTGTCCATGAACACCATTTTGTCGGCGACCCGGCGCGCGAATCCCATCTCGTGGGTAACGCAAATCATGGTCATGCCGCTGCTCGCCAGTTCGGACATCACCTCGAGCACCTCGTTGATCATTTCCGGGTCCAGTGCCGAAGTCGGTTCATCGAACAGCATAATGCGCGGTTCCATGCACAACGACCGCGCGATCGCCACCCGCTGCTGCTGACCGCCGGAGAGTTGACGCGGGTATTTGCCGGCTTGCTCGGGAATCCGCACCCGCTCCAGATAGCGCATGGCCAGGTCGCGGGCATCTGCCTTCGACATTTGCCGCGCCCGCATCGGCCCCAGGGTGAGGTTTTCCAGCACCGTCAAATGCGGGAACAGGTTGAATTGCTGAAACACCATGCCAACGCCGGCGCTGGCGGAATTGACACGTTTCTTGGTGTTATCCAGTTCCACCCCATTGACGATGATTGTCCCGGACTCATGCCTTTCCAGTTGGCAGACACACCGTATCAGGGTCGATTTACCCGAACCCGACGGCCCGCAAACGACCACGCGCTCGCCCAGACTCACCTCCAGAGACACGTCCTTTAGAGCTTGAAATGCCCCGAAATACTTCGAAACATTGTCAATAATGATGATCGGCCGCGTCGCCGCTGGCTGCATGATGCCTCCCCAGGGTTATCGCGTAAATTGAACACGGTGTTTAGTCTCACGCAACAAATTCATCATTTTGCAATTTGACAATTTCCATGCAATCCTACCGATCAAGCAAACAGGGGAGAAATTCGATGAGGAGACTCACGCTATTTTCGGCGGCTCTGGTGGTCATGTTGGCGGCGGCTCAGGCCCAGGCCCAGTCCGCTCTGCAGGACATTCTCAGCAACGGCGTGCTCAAGGTAGGGACGACCGGCGACTGGAATCCCATGACCATGAAGGATCCGGCCACCAACACCTACACCGGCTACGATATCGATGTTATGACCGAACTGGCGGCGGATTTGGGCGTTGAGTTGGAATTCGTGCCGACGGACTGGAAGACCCTGGTCAGCGGCGTTACGTCGAAAAAATACCACCTTACCGGGTCGGCTTCCATTTCCCCGGCTCGCGCCAAGGCGGCGGGTTACTCGAGAAGCTATTTCTCATTGGCGACGGTCCCTTTGATCCTGTCCAAGAACGCCGATAGGTTTACCGACTGGGAGGATCTCAACAAAGCCGATGTAACCGTCGCGGCGACCCTGGGCACGACCCAGGAAAATCAGGTCAAGCAGTTCTTCCCTAATGCCCAATACAAGATCGTCGAATCGCCGGCCCGCGATTTCCAGGAAGTTCTGTCAGGCCGCGCCGATGCCCACATCACCTCCAATGTGGAAGCCTACAAGCTGGTGGAGAAGTACCCGCAGATGATGATTGTACCGGTATCCGCGCCCAAGGCGCCGACGCCGATCGCGATGCTGATGCCCCAGGACGATCAGGTCTGGATCAACTATGTGAACACTTGGATCGCTCTTAAGGAAGAGCGCGGCTTTTTTGCCGACCTTGGCAAGAAGTGGCAATTGTCCAACTAACCGGGGCGGGGCACTTCGGTGCCCCTTTCCCCTATTGCCGGCACCCATGGCGGTCTGTGTCATGAGGCTCGACCAGATCACCTGGCAGGAAGCCGAAGCCTATCTCAAGCGCTCGCGCGGGATCATTTTGCCCACCGGGTCGACGGAACAACACGGCCCCATGGGGCTTATTGGCACCGACGCCCTTTGCGCGCAAACCGTCGCGGAAGGGGCGGGCGAAATTGCCGACGCCTGTGTGGCGCCGACATTGGCCTACACCCCAGCACCGTTCAACATGGCGTTCCCGGGCACCATCTCCATCTCGGAGCCGTTATTTGAAGCCTTGATCTGCGAGATCCTCGAGGCCGTCATCAGCCATGGTTTCGATCGCATCTATTTCTTGAACGGCCATGGCGCGAACCTGGCCCCGTTACAGCGCGCCGCCGACAAATTCGAGCCGGCGAAAACCCGCATTCGCAACTGGTGGGACTTCCCCGCGGTCGATGCCCTGCGGCGGCAATATTACGATGACTGGGAAGGCATGCATGCCACGCCGTCCGAAATCGCCATAACCCAGGCGACACATAGAACCGTCTCTCCCGGTATTGCGGCGGCACCGCCCGAGAAATTATCTCCCGAATACATCCGCCAACATGCCGGCGACCGCCACGGCCCACCCGACCAGCATCGCCGCCGGTTCCCCGATGGCCGCGTCGGCTCACACTCGGCCCTGGCCACGCCCGAACATGGCAGCGCCCTCCTCGAGGCAGCGGCAACAGCGGTGGCCGGTGACTACGCCGATCTCCTGGGCGGGCGCTAGGGCATTTTCTCAAACGGATCCGTTTGAACGATAAGAAAATGCGTCAAAACAATAAGCTAGAGCACATGAAGTGAGCGCAAGTGAACGGAATACGCTCTAGCCTTACGGGTCAGCGGTCCAGGTCGCGGAATTTCTTGTTCAGCTCGAACTCGGAGGAGGTCACATGGGCCTCCATGCCCCGCAGCCGCCGCTCCAATTCACGGAATTTGTGGCGCAAATCATGGGCCGTTCCGCTCGGTTCGCGTCGCACATTGCGCCAGAACTCCGCCTCGGCGTCGGATTCGAATAAATCCTCCGGCGCGTCATCCAGCGCCCATGCCGCAACAATATAGCCGATGATCACCCAGGGTAGCGCCATGAACGCGCCGATGATGACGGCGCCGCGGACCAGCAGGACATCGATACCCATATAATCGGCGATACCGGCACAGACCCCTTTGATTTTCGCTTTTTTCGGATTTCGGTAGAGCCGATTGCGGCGTGGTGCCCCACCAATGCTCATTTCTCTCCCCTCCAGTCCGGATCGTCGCTTTTCAGAATGCGCTCGAGGGTGCCGATTCGCTCCTCCATCCTCTCCGCGCTCTCCCACAGCTCCTGCAACAGTTTCTCGTCTTCGCCCGAGATCGTTTTGGTCCCCCGCCATCGTGTGAAATAGTGGACAACGATCCACAGGGGCGCGACGACCGCCAGCAGGATGACCAGTGGGACGAACAGAAATTCGAAAAATCCCATCTCTAGCCCTTCTTGCTACCGCCCTGACCCTGGTCACTCATGCGCGCTTTGATCGCCGCCAGTTCTTCTTCGATCGCACTTTCCGCCGCCAGAGAATCTATCTCCTCGGCAAGAGTTTGTTTCTGACCCAGATCATAACTCTCGATCTCGCCTTCGACACGTGTCAACCGCTTCTCCACGAGATCGAAGCGCATGAAGGCATCCTCGACCCGCCCGTCATTCAGCTTGCGGCGTACTTTCAGGCGCGCATTGGCTGTATCGTGGCGCGCCAGCAGGGCCTTCTGTTTGGCTTTTGTTTCATTCAATTTGCTCTCAAGCCGCGAAACATCCACATCGCTCCGCTCCAGGGCATGATCCAGATGGCTCAGCTCCTCTCCCAAGGCCCGTGCCGACTCGCCAAGTTTAGCCTTTTCCACCAGTGCGGCTTTAGCCAGATCTTCCCGGCCCCGGCTAATTGCCAGCTCCGCCTTCTTCTCCCATTCGGCCTGGGCCGCGCCAAGACGTTCCAGGGTGCGTCCCAGATCCTTCTTCTCGGCGATGGTTCGCGCCGCGCTGCTGCGTACCTCGACCAAGGTATCTTCCATCTCCTGAATGATAAGTCGGACCATTTTTTCTGGCTCCTCGGCACGGTCCAGCAACGCATTGATGTTGGAGTTAATAATGTCGCTCAATCGCGAAAAAATACCCATTTACTCGTCTCCCAAAGGCTGCGCGGTTAGGACAGCAAGGCGCCAAGCACGACCCCGGCAATAAACATGATCCAGTGGTCGGTTGTACGGCTGCGAACATATTTGCCCAGCTGATTGAGCAGCCGCTGCCACGTAGCCTGAGGCCGGCTGCGGTCTGGTCCGAAATCCGCGTCATCCATGTGCATCGACATCCCCTTGTTTTTCATATCGACGCCGGTTGCGTCACCCTAACCACAGCACGGAGCGTGCCAACAGCCCTGCGGCCGTTAAGTCTTTGACACGGGCGCAAAAAGGGGAGGCGCGGTTGAAAGTGAGGGTTGCAAAAAACACGAACAATTAGTACATATGAATAAATAATAGGAAAAATGGATAACACACCATGGCGGCGTCACCGGCGGATTTACCATCCCTAATCGGCGAGTCTCCGGCATTTTCCGACATGCTGGAGCATGTGTCGCGGGTAGCGCCCCTAGCCCGGCCGGTGCTGGTGGTCGGTGAGCGCGGCACCGGCAAGGAGCTCGTCGCCGCCCGTTTGCATTTCCTGTCCCGGCGCTGGGAACGCCCGTTCATCAAACTCAATTGCGCCGCCCTGGCTGAAAGTTTGCTTGAATCCGAGTTATTTGGCCATGAGGCCGGCGCCTTCACCGGCGCCGTGCGCCGCCGGCCTGGCCGCTTTGAGTTGGCCGACACCGGCACTCTCTTCCTCGACGAAATCGCCAATGCCGGCCATGCGGTGCAGGAGAAGATCTTGCGCGCTGTTGAGTATGGCGAGTTTGAGCGTCTCGGCGGCGACCGTTCCCTGTCAGTGGACGTCCGCGTCATTGGCGCCACCAACATCGACCTGCCGGCGTCGGCGGCGCAGGGCGACTTCCGCCATGACCTGCTCGACCGCCTCAGTTTCGACGTCATCACAATCCCGCCTCTGCGGGCGCGCTTGGACGATATCCCCTTGTTGGCGAGCCACTTTGGCCGCACCATGGCACGCGAACTCGATTGGCCGGATTTTCCCGGTTTCGCGCCTTCGGCGGTCGACGCGATGCTTGCCCATCAATGGCCCGGAAATGTCCGTGAACTCAAGAATGTCGCCGAACGGGCGGTTTACCGGTCCGCCAAGATGGACGAGCCCGTGAGCGAGATCGTCTTCGATCCCTTCGGCTCGCCCTACCGCCCTTCGAAACAGCCGCGGCCCGCGGCCGGCCCCGCCACGCAACCATCTGTCCCCGAGCCAGCCGGCGAGGCACTGCCCCAGGCCAGCGAGCCTCTTGATATTCGTGCCGTCCTGGCTGATTTCGAGCGCCGCCTGCTGGCCCAGGCAATGGCTGTGAACCGCTACAACCAGCGCGCCACCGCCAGCCATGTGGGCCTGAGTTACCACCAACTCCGCAACGCCCTGCGCAAGCACGGCTTGCTGGGCGAGCAGTTGGCCAAGAAATTGCCTGAACCGGAGATCAAGAGAACACCTCAAGAGCATGAAAAAACACGATAATTCCGCCCCGGGTTCCAGCTTTTCCCGTCACGGATTCGTGACGCGGTTTGAGTTTAATCCCGTCCTGCCTTGGCTAATATGAGTCCATGAGTGTTATGCCTCTCCTCAACGACCAACGCTTCGAGCGAACTTGTGGCGGTGCCAGCGGCACCGCCACTATTTTTTGACGGCACCGCTCGCCTGATTTCAACAAGCCGATAGATCGGAATCTGCCCATGAGTTTCATAGCGCGTACTGGATCAGCGATGGCGGTTCTTCTCGCGGTTGGCGCCATGTCGTTGGTTATGGCCGCACCGGCCCAGTCCCAGGTGCCCAACAGCTGGAAGCTGCAATGGCCCAACACGGATTTCGAGAAGGCCAGCGTCGCGTTTGACGAGATCTTATTTGTCATTCCACGCGATCGCATTCCGTCTATCGACGCGCCGGATTTTGGCACCATCGCCGATGGTGAGTCATTCCTCGCCGATGTTGAGCCTGTGATTACGCTTGAGATTGAGGGCGTCGCCCGCGCCTATCCGCTGCAGATCATGATCTGGCATGAGATCGTCAATGACGAGATCGCCGGCATGCCGGTTTCCGTTACCTTCTGTCCCCTGTGCAATTCCGCCGTCGCCTTTGACCGCCGTGCCGGCGGCCAGGTGCTTGAATTTGGCACCTCCGGCGGCCTCCGCTTCTCCGACCTGGTGATGTATGACCGCCAGACCGAGACCTGGTGGCAGCAATTTGTTGGCGAAGGCATCGTCGGCGAGCTTACGGGGACCTTCCTCAAGATGCTGCCGATTCGGGTCGAGTCATTTGCCAGCTTTAAGGAGCGTTTCCCCGCCGGCCAGGTTCTGCTTACCCCGCAGGACGTTGTGCGCGAATATGGCCGCAACCCTTATGATGGTTACGACACCTCGGCCCAGCCCTTCCTGTTCCGCGGCGAGTTACCCGAAGGCATTGCACCGCTCGCCTATGTTGTCGCCGTCGCGGGCGAGGATGACGCCTGGAGCCTTGATCTCCTAAGACGTGAGGGCCGCATCGAAAAAGACGATCTCATTATCACTTGGGAGCCTGGCATGACGTCCGCGCTCGACGCGCGCGCCATTCCCCAGGGCCAGGATCTCGGCAATGTGGTCGTCCAGCGCCGGACCGGCGATGGTCTGGTGGATGTTGTCCACGACCTCACTTTCGCCTTCAACTTCAACGCCTTCAACCCGGGCGCGACCATCAACCAATAGCGCCCTGCCCGCGGGACACTAGCCATGGCTTCCTTATCTTCCTACCCGATGCGCCTTGGCCTGGTAGTTGGTATCGCTGCGTTGGCGATTGGCTTCCTCCTGTTCCAGAGCCGCTCCGGCACCCCGGTTGCCAGTGGCGGTGAAAACGTTGCGGCCTTGGAGGATCGCGCGACCCCATCCCAGCCCGTTCCCGCCGGCTGGACCCGTGCCTTCAGTAAGACCGACTTCTCCAAGAGCAGTGTTGATTTCGCTGAAATCATGTCTGGCGGGCCGCCAAGGGATGGCATCCCTTCCATCGAAAATCCGAGTTTCTCCACCATCGCCGAGGCCGCTGACGATATCGCCGCCACCGAGCCGGTCGTCTCGATCCAGATAAATGGCGAGGCCCGCGCCTATCCCCTGGCCATTTTGATGTGGCACGAGATCGTCAATGATGAGATCGCCGGCGTGCCCATCGCCGTGACCTATTGCCCGTTATGCAGCTCGGCGGTTGTTTTCGACCGCCGTGTCGACGGCCGGGTACTTGAATTTGGCACCACCGGCAAGCTTCGAAAATCGGGCCTGGTGATGTACGACCGCCAAACCGAGAGCTGGTGGCAGCAATTCCTTGGCGAGGGCATTGTCGGCGAATTTACCGGCACCTGGCTTGAGAGTTTGCCGGCGCGAGTCGAGTCCTTTGCCCGGTACCGGGAGCGCTTTCCCGAGGGGCTGGTCCAAAAACGCCCCTTTAGCTTTCGCCGCGGTTATGGCCGCAATCCTTACAAGGGTTACGACACCGCCAAGCGCCCTTTCCTGTTCCGCGGCGACAGCCCCGACGGCATCGCGCCTTTAGCCTATGTCGTCGCCGTCGGCGACGAAGCCTGGTCCCTCGATTTGCTGCGCACGGAGCGGCGCATAGAAAAGGGCGATCTTGTGATCACCTGGGAGCCGGGACAGAATTCGGCTCTTGACGCCCGTCAAATTGCCAACGGCCGCGACATCGGCAACGTCGTCGTTCAGCGCCGCCAGGAGGGCCAGCTCGTCGACGCGGTTTATGACTTCACCTTCGCCTTCGCCTTCAACGCGTTTAACCCGGGCGCCACGATCAATCAATGAGGCCAGAAATGGTGCGAACCTCACTCCGTCGGCTCGCCAGCGCCGCATCCCTGGCCGCCATCATCTCGCTGGCCCCGTTAACCGCCAGTGCCAACGGCCATCAGGACTGGGCCGGCGAATTTCCCCTCACCGACTTCACCCAGCGATCGATCGAATATGACGAGATCGTCACCGACGGCCCGCTGCGCGACCAGATCCCGCCCATCGACGATCCCAAATTCATTCCGGCGGCTGACGCGACCGGCATCGGCATCCTCGAACCTGTCGTCAGCATCGGCATCAACGGCGACTTCCGCGCCTACCCCCTGCGTATTTTGTTATGGAATGAGATCGTCAACGATGTTGTCGGCGGCGTTCCCGTCTTGATCAGCTATTGCCCTCTGTGCAACTCCGGCGTTGTTTTCGACCGCCGCGTTGATGGCGAGGTGATCGAATTTGGCAACACCGGGCGCCTTCGTTTCTTCAACATGGTGATGTATGACAAGACGACGGAGAGTTGGTGGCAGCAATTCCTTGGCGAGGCGATCATGGGCGCGGCGACGGGCACGCGCTTGAAAGTCTTGCCGGCGCGTTTGGAGTCTCTGCAGAAATTTCGCCAGCGGGCGCCGAACGGCAAATTGCTCATACCCGATGATGAGCGTTCCAGGCCTTACGGCAACACGCCCTATGTCCGCATGGACAGCGCCAGTCTGCCGCGCAGCCGGTTCGGCTTCAACCTGCCCGACGATATCGAGCCCATCGCCCGCGTCGTCGTCGTCGGCGAGCAAGCTTGGTCGTTGGCCCTTGTTCGCGACCAGCGGCGGATCGAGCAGAACGATCTGATCATCACCTGGGAGCCCGGCCAGAACTCCATCCACGATACCGGCAAGATCTCCTCCGGCCGCGATGTCGGCAACGTCGTCGTCCAGCGCCGCACCGGCGATAGTCTTGAGGACGTGCCCTATGACGTGTCCTTCGCATTTGCTTTCAGCGCCTTCGTGCCCGACGGCAAGCTCAACTACTAGCCTGCTCCGGCATTTCCACACACTTTCAGAGGACCGCCATGACCCTTTCGACCCAACCGGCCCGCCATTCCTTGGCGCAATTTGCAAAAATCGCCATGGTCGCGGGTCTTGCCTCTCTTTTTGCGGCCGGCGCGGCCCAGGCCCAACGCAGCTTCGATCCGGCGACCGATAGCAGTATCTGGACCACCGATTTCTCCAAATTTAGCGTCGATTATGGCGAGATATTCGCCGGCTGCCCGCAGCGCGACTGCATTCGGGCCATCGATGATCCCATAGAAATGAGCTTCGCCGAGGCCGACGAGGTATTTAACGACACCGCACCGGTCGTCAGCCTCAGCCTGAACGGCGAGGCCCGCGCCTATCCGCTCGGATTGCTGATCCGCCACGAGATCGTCAATGATGAACTCGGCGGCGTACCCATCTCGGTCACCTTCTGTCCGCTCTGCAACTCTGCCGTGGTCTTTGATCGCCGTGTCGGCGACCGGGTGCTCGACTTTGGTGTCAGCGGTTTCCTGCGCTTTTCCGACCTCATCATGTGGGATCGGCAGACGGAAACCTGGTGGCAGCAATTCATTGGCGAGGCCATCGTCGGCGAGATGACCGGCACCCTGCTGGAGATTATTCCCGTCCGAACAGAGGGTTACGCCAGCTTTAAGGAGCGCTTCCCTGACGGCACCATTAACGCCGGGTCGGAAAGCTTGGGTGGTTTCACCCCGGCGTATCTCGAAAACCCCTATGCGGACTATGACAGTTCCACGCGGCCGCCTTTGTTTTTTGGCGAGCTGTCGGACGAAATAGCACCTCTTGCTTATGTCGTGGCGGTCGGCGACGAAGCCTGGTCACTCAATCTTCTGCGCCGCGAAGGCCGAATTGAAAGCGGTGATTTGGTAATTACTTGGGAGCCCGGTCAGAACGCCGCCATGAGTAGCCGGGTGATCTCCCAGAGCCAGGATATTGGTAATGTAACGGTTCAGCGCCTCGTCGATGGTGAACTGATCGACGCTGTGCATGACGTCACATTCGCTTTCTCCTTCAACGCTTTCCGCCCCGAAGGGACACTCTACCAATAGCCGCCCGAGTCGCCTGATTCGACTACCGAAGTGAGTCGGCCAACAGCTTGAACCGGGGTCGTTTTTTCGCCACCGAGGCGCGCGGTTTCTGGCGATTTTCGCCGCCGTCCGGACCGGGTTGCGTTGCCGCCCGTCCCGCGCCATAAGGGAACCGCGACGCCGCGCACAATTACAATGTGGATGCGCCCGATGAGTGGCCCCTACATCATCGTCATTGGCAACCAGAAGGGCGGCACGGGCAAATCCACGACTGCCATGCACTTGATCGTCAGTCTGTTGCGCCATGGCCATGCGGTCGGCGCCATCGACCTCGATGCCAGACAGGGCACCTTGTCCCGTTATCTGGAAAACCGGCGCGACTATGCCCAACGTCGCCAGTTGGCGCTCGAGCACCCAGAGTTGCGCGCCGTCCATGCCAGCGAGCTGGAAAGCCGCACCGATGCTATCGATGAAGAACGCCGCGACCTCGCCGCCGCCCTGCATGACCTCTCCGCCTGCGAATATATCGTTATCGATACGCCCGGCGCTGACAGCACCCTCTCGCGCCTTGGCCACACCTACGCGGACACATTGATCACCCCGATGAATGACAGCTTCGTTGACCTCGATCTGCTGGCGGTCGTCGATCCCGATACGCTGCAAGTGGTCCGCCCCAGCCGTTACAGCGAAATGGTATGGCAGCAGAAACAGGCCCGCGCGGTCCATAATGGCCGCCCCATTGACTGGATCGTCATCCGCAACCGTATCGCGTCTCTGGCATCGCGCAATCAGCGCAATGTCGGCCAGGTCCTCAAGGCCCTGGCTGGCCGCATCGGCTTTCGCTCGGCTCCCGGATTTGGTGAGCGGGTGATTTTCCGCGAATTATTCTTGAAAGGGCTGACTTTGTTGGATTTACGTGAGAATGGCGCCGATGTGCCTTTGACCCTTTCTCACGTTGCCGCCCGGCAGGAGGTCCGCACGCTCCTCGCGGCCATCGGCTTCACCGAGGTCCCCGATGAGCCTGAAACCCGCCAGCCCCCCCCTGACGAGGCCCCAGCCGCCCCAGCCCCTGGCCTCACCGCCCCCCCGGGCGCTGAACTCCTGGTTGCCGCCGGCCGCTAGCCCCTATTATCCTCTAGAACACGCAGCTGTGGTGAGTTTGAACCACGAAGCCTTGGCAATTTGCCACCAAGACAGCACATAATGGAGCAAGTAACAGGTCTGCTAGAGTGTTTCCGGGAAAAGCGGCCACCGCTTTTCCGCCAGCAAACACGGCAAAGCAAGACTCTAGGGTCTGGTTTTGAGTCCAACAAAACCGCAAAGACCCTAGGGCAGGGCGAACCCCGGTATACAAGGGACGTTTGAGGAGTTATGGGCAGCCGCGACAGGAAACTACCGACAGAACGGGCGCAACAGGACCAGGTTGATAAGTTTCTGCAAAAGGTGGCGATGACCCCGCCGGCCAGCGCTTCCGGTCAACCGGGCCGGCTCATGTTTGCCATCGACGCCACCGCCAGCCGCGAGCCTACCTGGGATATGGCGAGCCAGATTCAGGCCGAAATGTTCTCCCAGACCGAGACTTTGGGCGGTTTGGAGGTTCAACTCTGCTTCTACCGCGGTTTTGGCGAGTTTCGGGCGACCAAATGGCTTACCAGTTCCGCCGAGCTGATCGGGCGCATGAATCGCGTCCGCTGCCTCGCCGGCCAGACCCAGATCCGCAAGGTCCTGCGCCATGCGGCGAAGGAGTCCAAGCAGCGCAAGGTCAACGCGGTCGTCTTTGTCGGCGATGTGGTTGAGGAGGATATCGACGAACTCGGCCATTTGGCTGGTGAACTTGGCCTTCAGGGGACGCCGGCCTTTATTTTCCACGAAGGGGGCGAGCCCATATCCAGGCGCGCATTCATGCAGGTGGCCAAACTGTCGGGCGGCGCCTACTGCAGCTTTGACACCGGCAGCGCCAAACAGCTGCGCGATTTGCTGGCCGCTGTGGCTGTCTATTCTGCCGGCGGCCGCCGCGCCCTGGAGAATTACAGCAACCGAAAAGGAGGTAAGGTGCTTCAGCTCACCAGCCAAATTGGCGGCCGTCGTTAGTCATGCTGCCCGCTCTTATCCTCGGGGTGGCGTTGCTCGCCGGATTTGTTCTTCTGGGACGCTGGGTTGTCTCCGCGGAACCTAGGACTCTGATAAAATTCATCCGCGCCCTGGCCATCGGGCTAGGTGTTCTGTTCGTCGTCTTTATTGCCATTTCTGGCCGCTGGGCTTGGCTGCCTGCCATGGCCATCGTGGCACTGCCTTGGCTCCGGGGTATGCGCACTATGCGCACCTTTTCCAAGAACGCCCGCGGCCCGTCCTCGGGTCAGAGTTCAACCATAGAGACCCGCTTTCTCAGAATGGCGCTGGATCACGACACCGGCGATATGACCGGCGAGGTTCTCGAAGGTCAATATGCCGGCCGTGACCTGAACGCCATGTCGGTCCCTGAGCTGCAGGATCTGTTTGCCGAATGCGCCGCCGACCGGCAATCTCGATCTGTGCTGGAGACCTATCTTGACCGCCAATTTGGCCCGGACGGATGGGATTCGGCCAGTCGTGGCGGCGGCGCCGCGCGTTCCCAGTCCGGCAGCATGACCCTCGACGAGGCATACGAGATCCTCGGCCTCAAGCCCGGCGCCGATAACAGCGAGATCGAGAGCGCCTACCGCCGGCTCATGCAGAAGATGCACCCCGACCACGGCGGCAGCGACTATCTGGCGGCGCAAATCAACCAGGCCAAGGATCTATTGCTCGGCCGCCGCTAGCAGGTTGCTAGGTGCCGGACCCTTGCGCCGTCTTGTGCGGCTATGGCACAAGACGGCGAGCATTCTCCCCACATCACTGGGCGCATGATGAAATCACCAGTTCGTAAGGTTGTTTTCCCGGTTGGTGGTTTTCTTCCCGTCACCAAGGCGGTGCCCAAGGAGATGCTGCCGGTTGTTGACAAGCCCTTGATTCAATATGCCGTGGAGGAGGCGCGCGCCGCCGGCATCGAGGAGTTCATTTTTGTCACCAGCGCCGGCAAAGTCGCCCTTGAGGATCATTTCGACCGCCACCATCAGCTCGAGGATGCCCTGGTATCACGCGGCAAGGAAGCTGAACTTCGCGCTCTCCAGGCAACCATGCCCGAGGAAGGGCGCTTTTCCTACACCCGTCAGCAGCAGCCCTTGGGCCTCGGGCACGCCGTTTGGTGCGCCCGCAACCTCGTCGGCGACGAGCCTTTCGCGGTTATCTTGGCTGACGATTTGATCATGGCGGATACCCCCTGCCTCAAGCAGATGATCGATGTCTATGAGCGCCATGGCGGTAACGTCATAGCCACCATGGCCGTACCCCAGGAGCAGACCGCCCGATATGGCGTCATCGACGCCGGCGGGGTCGAGGCCAATCCGGTCCCGGTACGCGCTCTGGTCGAGAAACCGGCCCCTGATCAGGCGCCCTCGAATCTTGCCGTAATTGGCCGCTACATTCTCCAGCCCGAGGTATTTACCCATCTTGACCGCAAGGAGACCGGCGCCGGCGGCGAAATCCAACTCACCGATGCGATGGCCAAGCTGATTGCCGACCAACCCTTCCATGGTCTTAAGTTCGAGGGCGTCCGCTTCGATTGCGGCGACAAACTCGGCTTTCTGGAGGCGAATGTCGCCTTCGCGCTGGCCCGCGATGATCTTGGCGCCGCCTTTGCTGAGCGGCTAGGCGGATATACCAACCCACGTTAAGGTGCGTTGGCAGAACAATATTTTGACGGCGGACCGGCGCAACGGTTTCGCGGCAGGAGGGTATGAGCGATGCGTATCGCGATGGTTGGCACCGGCTATGTCGGGCTCGTGTCCGGGACATGTTTTTCGGAATTCGGCTGGGACGTCACTTGCGTCGATAAGGACGAGGCCAAGATCGCCCGACTGCAAGCCGGCGAGGTTCCCATCTATGAGCCGGGCTTGACCTCCCTTGTTCGCAACAACGGGGCCGGCGGCCGTCTGTCCTTTACCACCGAGCTGGCCGAAGCCGTGGCCGACGCCGACGCGGTGTTTATTGCCGTCGGCACGCCGTCGCGTCGCGGCGATGGCCATGCCGACCTCTCATATGTATTTGATGCCGCCCGCGAAATCGCCGCCGCACTCACCGGCTACACGGTGGTTGTCACCAAATCGACCGTCCCGGTTGGCAGCAGCCGCGAGGTTGAACGCGTCATCCGCGAAGCCCGGCCGGACGCCGATTTTGACGTTGTCTCCAACCCGGAATTCTTGCGTGAGGGTTCGGCCATCGGCGACTTCATGCGCCCCGACCGCGTTGTCATCGGCGCCGACGGCGAACGCGCGCGCGAACAGATGCGCCAGCTCTACCGCCCGCTTTTTCTCATCGAAACGCCGATGATCTTCACATCGTTGGAAACCGCGGAATTGATCAAATACGCTGCCAACTCTTTCCTGGCGACAAAGATCACTTTCATCAACGAGTTTGCCGATCTGTGCGAGAATGTCGGTGCCAATATCCAGGATGTCGCCAAAGGGATCGGCCTCGACGGCCGTATCGGCGGCAAGTTTCTCCACGCCGGCCCCGGTTACGGCGGTTCTTGTTTCCCCAAGGATACGTTGGCGGTCGTGCGCTCCGCAACCGACGCCGGCTCGCCCCTGACTATTGTCGAGCGTGTTATTCAGGTCAATGACGAGCGCAAGGACCGTATGGCCGACAAGATCGTCGCCGCCTGCGGTGGCTCTGTCGAAGGCAAGACCATTGCCGTGCTGGGTGTTACCTTTAAGCCCAACACCGACGACATGCGCGACGCGCCAAGTCTGGCGATTATCCCGCGCTTGCAGGAACAAGGCGCCACCATACGCGCCTTCGATCCCGCCGGCATGGCCGAGGCCAACACATTATTGCCTGATGTCGAATGGTGCAAAGATGCCTTTACCGCCATGACCGGCGCCGACGCTTTGGCCATTCTCACCGAATGGAACGAATTTCGCGCGCTCAATTTGGAGCGGGTCAAAAAGACACTGCGCGCACCGGTTCTGGTCGACCTCCGCAACATCTATGAGCCCCGGGAAATGGCGGCCAGGGGCTTCTATTACAACAGCATTGGCCGGCCTGCCGTGCGTCCCGAGGGCGCGAGTGTGAACCCGGTAAGGACTGCCAGCCGATGACAATCCAAGCGCACAAATTCAACCCCACAATTCTGCGCGAATACGATGTCCGCGGTATCGTCGGCGAGACCCTGAGTCCCACCGACGCCGGCGCCCTCGGTGCGGCTTTCGGCACTTGCTTAATTGAGGCCGGCGGCACCACGGTCGCCACCGGTTACGACGGCCGCCTGTCCTCGCCGGCACTCGAACAGGCCCTGGTCCAGGGTCTGTTAAGCTGTGGCCTGGCCGTCCGCCGCATCGGCATCGGCCCGACCCCGATGTTGTCCTTCGCCACCAAGCATCTGCCCACCGATGCCGGCGTGATGGTTACCGGCAGCCACAACCCGCCCGACTATAACGGTTTCAAGATGACGCTGCTGGGCAAGCCTTTTTTCGGTCCCGACATCCCGCGCCTGGCGCGCATTGCCGGCAGCGGCGCCTATGCCAGCGGCACCGGCGAAGTCACCGAGCACGACATCCAGGATGTCTATGTCGACCGTTTGGCCAGCGAATATAAGCCGGCCAAGCCCCTGACCGTGGCCTGGGACCCGGGCAACGGTTCCGGCGCCGAGATCCTCAACCGTCTCTGTAAGAAGCTGCCTGGCCGCCACCTCATCATCAACGGCGAAATCGACGGCACCTTCCCCAACCACCATCCCGACCCCACGGTCGCCGAGAACCTGGTCCAGCTACAGGACCATGTGGCGGCCAACAGTTGCGACGTCGGCATTGCCTTGGATGGCGACGCCGACCGCATTGGTGTCATCGATGGCAAGGGGCGCATCCTTTGGGCCGATCAATTGATGATGCTGCTGGCCGAGGACGTCTTGATGGATAACCCCGGCGCCACCATCATCTCCGACGTCAAATCCAGCCAGGTATTGTTCGATGAAATCGCCCGCCTCGGCGGCAAGCCGCTGATGTGGAACACCGGCCATTCGGTCATCAAGGCCAAGATGGTTGAGGAGAAATCCCCCCTTGCCGGCGAAATGAGCGGCCATATCTTCTTCTCCGACCGTTATTACGGCTTCGACGATGCGCTTTATGCCGGCGTCCGTTTGCTTTCGTTTCTCGACCGTCGCGGCGCCCCCTTGACCGAGCTTTACGACGCCATCCCCGCCGCCGTGAACACGCCGGAGCTTCGTTTCCCCTGTTCCGAGGAACGCAAATTCGAAGTCGTCAAGGAGTTGCAGGCCCGCCTGGCCGCATCCGGGGCCGACGTCATCGATATCGACGGCGTCCGCGTCAAGACCGCGGATGGCTGGTGGCTGCTGCGGGCCTCCAACACCCAGGATGTGCTGGTCGCCCGCTGCGAAGCCGCCGATGAAGCGGGCTTGACCCGCCTCAAAGGCCAGATCCTCGACCAGCTAAAGGCCAGCGGGATAGAGGCGCCAGCCGATCTAATCTAAGGATCCCTCTCATGCGCGACTTGCTCGCCGACCTTAGCCAACAGATGCCCATCGCCCCCGGCACCTATGATCTCGCCGGCCGCGCGCCGGGTCTGGTTATTGTCGATGAGGTCAACGGCTTTGCCACGGTGGGCGCGGGAAACCTGGCCCCGCCCGCCCCCAACAGCCAGGTCAGCCAGATGGTCACCGAGACCGACCGTCTGGCGCGCGCCTTCGCCGACGCCGGGCGGCCGCTTTTGGCTTTCCTCGATACCCACGAGCCCGGCAAACCAGAACCGCCCTATCCGCCCCACTGCGAGGCCGGGACGGGCGAGGAGAACCTGGTTCCCGAACTCGCTTGGCTCGACGATAGCCCCGCCGCGACCCTGGTCCGCAAGGACTGTATCAACGGCTTCGTCGGCGCCATCCGGGCCGACGGCAGCAACGCCGTCGTCGACTGGGTCAACGAGCATCATTTGGACTCATTGATAGCGGTCGGCATTTGTACCGATATCTGTGTGATGGATTTTGTCCTGACCCTGCTGTCGGCGCGCAATCACTCGCTCATGCCAACCCTCCGGGACATAGTCGTCTATGAACCGGCCTGCGCCACCTATGACCTGCCGTCCGATGTCGCGGCCAGCTTGAGCCTGCCGGCAACCGCGGCCCACCCCCAGGCGGCGACCCACCATCTCGGCCTCTACTTCATGGCCTCGCGCGGCGCCATCCTCGCCGACAGCCTAACGGGTTGATCTGAATAGTACTGACAAGAGGTGACGCCCGAAACGCCCATGGCGTGAACGAAGTTCGCCCGAGATCGGCTAGCCTGAGCGTATGGCGCCCTCTGGCGTCACCAGCGCACAATCACCGCCCCGCTGCTGCAACGTGCCGCAAGAACTCTGTGCATCGGTACGCGTGACCCCCATGAGCCGTGCCCGGTAGAGGGTACGTCCGCGCGTATTCACCGGCTGGATCTCGATCGAGGCATTGAGCGCCGGCAGCTTGTCGGCGGCGAGGTCCGCCGCCCGCCTGGCTTGCGCGAATTTGGCAAAGGCCCCGACCTGAATACCCCAGGCCCCCGGCTCTGGCAGCACGGCACTCGCCGGGATTTTGCGCGGATCGATGACGACGCTCACCTGCTTCTGCGCCAACTGCGGTCCCCGTGCCGGCATGGTCGGCTTCGGTACCGGCCGCGCCGTCGCCGTTGAAGGCGTTTTCTGTGCCAGCACAAACGCTCTGTTGATCAGCGACACCATGTGCCTGTCACGCGACTTCGCCGTTTTGCCGCCGAACACCACGCCGATGAGCCGCTTTCCGTCGCGTTCCACCGAAGTAACCAGATTGAATCCCGACGCCCGCGTATAGCCGGTTTTGATGCCGTCCGCGCCATCCTTCAGCAGATTGTTATAGCTGCGGTAGGTGCGGCCTTTATAGACAAAGGTCGGTTTAGAGAACACCGCATATTGATCCGGAAAGTCGTCCATCAGCGCGCGCGCCAATTTAGCCATGTCCCGCGCGGTGCTGAGCTGGCCGCGGTTGGGCAATCCGGACGCATTGCGGAATGTCGTGCGTTTCATGCCCAGTTCGCGTGCTTTTTTTGTCATTTTCTGCGCGAATTTGACTTCGGTCCCGCCCATCGCCTCCGCCGCGACCGTGGCGACATCATTCGCCGACTTCACCACCAGCGCGCCGATCACATCGCGCACCGCGATGGTCGAGCCCGCTTTCAGGCCCAATCGTGTGGGCGCCTGTCCTGCCGCCCGCCGCGACACCTTAAGTTTGGTGTCCATTTTCAAGTCGCCTTTCTCCAGCGCCTCGAACAGCAAATACAGCGTCATCATCTTCGTCAGCGATGCCGGATAGTTGCGAGTATCCGCATTGGCGGAATACAAAACGCGCCCAGTATCGGCATCCACGACTATGGAGGCGTATTTTGCCAGCGCCGGCCCGGTGCCGGCCACGGACAGCAGCACCACCACGACCGCGGCGAGAAAATACTTCGCGCCGTGTGATACCAGGCGCCAACTAAGTCCCCCGACCTGGCGCCCAGCTACCTCTCGATCAAGCTTTCTCAAGACTAGCCCACTCACCTAACAACAACCCAACGACTCGGACAAGAGTCTAGTTAATATGACCTTTTTATGTCTATACACTTCTTGCGTTAATACTCGATTAATCAAGGAAAAATGATTAACCAGGCCCGGCGTTGGTATAGGGCGGAGTATTCGAATCGAATAATCGCGAAATATATTGAGTTTTCCATTGCAATTTGCATTTTCCTGTGACCGCAGCCACCTAATAGAGAGGTCTTGGGAGTTGATTATGCTGCGCGCCGGGAAGATCGCGTTAGTTGCCGCAACGGCGGCCATACTGGCCGCTTGCGCCGCCAGTGGTCCCGTTGACAATACCGTGGCCCGCAATCTCAGTTGGTTTAACTATGCCCCGGGCGCCGATATCAAGGCTGCCTGCCGCCCGGGCACCCCGGACCGCCATCGTTTTATTTACAACGGCATCTACGACCGTCAGATCCGCACCTATGATCTCACCCAGGGCCCGGACGGAGCGGACTTGGTGGTCCGCGCCCGCGGCGCCAGCGGCAATCTGGCACGATTGAGTGAGGACGGGCCCTTTGGCCCCTGGCAGCTCACCCGTGACGATGTCCGGGTCGACACCGCCGGCGTTAACCGACTTCTCGCCGCTTTCGCCCAGGACCGTGCCGGCGCCCCGCCGCCCGCCGGCCAGCGGCTCGACAGTAGCGAATTTTACTGGCTGGTGAGCGCTTGCGAGAACGGTGAGTTCTCCCTGGCCGCCTTCCGCGATGCCAAAACGCCCCATCGTGATCTCGCCTTTCCGCCCCTTTTGCTGGCCCTGGATGGCACCGGCGTGCCCTTCAAGGCGGCACGGAAAATCGAAGGGCAACGCGGCGGCGACGGGGAATTTCAGCTCCGTATTAACCAATCCGGCGACGGCCTGGTGGCTCCTTTGCTGTCATTCTAGGGCCGAAAAACGTTGCTTTGGCGGTGCAGCAAAGAAATTGGTGCGACGCACAATAAATTCTTGACACCGGCACAAAAGGGCCCCAGATAGGGCATGTTGCAATGCAGCAAAAGCTGCGGCCCGACGGTGCGGGTTTTGATCATCGCAGGCGGGTAAGCCGAAGTTATTTTCAGATTGGGAGCATTCCAATGGGCGTTAGCAAGAAGACAGCCGGCAAGGGTACCGCAAGGCCGGCCGGCGAGACTGAGTTTGAGTATGCCACCGAGCAGGCGGCCAAGGGTTACGAAGAAGTTGCCAATATGACCCGCGAGGGTCTGGAACAAGTTGGCGCCATCGCCAAGAACAGCTACGAGGGCGTCGCCGACTACAACAAGGAACTCGCCAACGCGCTCCAGGCTTCGTCCAGTGCCTTGACCCGCAATGTCGAGGACACCACCGCGGCCTTGACCGAATACGCCAAGGACTCTGTCGAGGAGACCCTGTCCATGGCCAATCGTCTATTCACCGCCAGGACTTTTCAGGACGTCCTGAGCGTCCAGACCGATTGGGCGCGGGCCAGTTTCGAGCGTTTTGCCGCCGAGAGCGCCAAGATTCAAGAGCGTTCCGTGCAGGCCGCTTCGGCAGCGGCTGCGCCGTTCAACACCGGTGCCACGGCGGCTTTTGAGAAATTCGGCAAGCCCTTCGCCCGGTAAGCGAGAACCATATTTGCCCGATATTGCGGCATTTGGGAGCCCGGCGAAATTTTCGCCGGGCTTTTTTAATGTGCGGGTTGTTTTCCCTGGCCCCGGTCTGTTGTATGGAAAGCAGTAAGGGTATTCGGTTACAGCTTGATGGTCGCGGCAAATCACACAACTGTCATGCAACGAGAGCTTTCACTAACCCAATTCGATCCAATATCATTTTCAGGGTCAAGCTACCCGATGTTGCGCACATGTGTCAGGCTCATGAGCGAGAACCACGATGGCGGTGACGACGGCGGCAATCAGGGGCAGACGGGCGTAGTCACCCAGACCAAGCCGAAGACCAAGAAGCCGTCTATGTACAAGGTCTTGATGTTAAATGACGACTACACGCCCATGGAGTTCGTCGTCCAGGTTCTGCAGCGCTTCTTCAATTTGCAGAATGAAGAGGCGGTCCGCATCATGTTACACGTACATCAGCGTGGTGTCGGCATCTGTGGTGTGTTTACCTATGAGGTGGCTGAGACCAAGGTCACCCAAGTGATAGATTTCGCGCGCAAGAACCAACACCCGTTGCAGTGCACTCTGGAAAAGGAGTAAGCGAACCCCGTGGGTATGTTGTCGCAGAACCTTGAACAAACCCTCCACCGCGCTTTGGCTTTCGCCAATGAGCGCCGTCACGAGTTCGCCACTTTGGAGCATCTGCTCCTGGCGCTGATCGAGGATCAGGACTCGATAGCCGTCCTGCGCGCCTGTGGTGTCGAAGTCGGCAAGCTCCGCCAGGAGGTAACCGACTATATCGACAATGAGCTCTCCGGCCTGATGACCAACCGGCTGGATGACGCCAAGCCCACCGCCGGGTTCCAGCGCGTCTTGCAGCGCGCCGCCATTCACGTCCAATCCTCCGGCCGTGAGGAGGTCACCGGCGCCAATGTCCTGGTCGCCATGTTCTCCGAGCGCGAGAGCCACGCCGTCTATTATCTCCAGCAGCAGGACATGACCCGGCTTGATGCCGTCAACTACATTTCCCACGGCATAGCCAAGGTGCCGGGCCAGGAGGCCTCGCCGCCATTCACTGGCACTGACGAGGCCGGCGAAGGCGAGGAGGTTGCCAAGAAGGGCCGCGAGGCGCTAACCGCCTATTGCGTCGACCTCAACAAGAAGGCCAGCGACGGCTTGATCGATCCCCTCATCGGCCGTGAGCAGGAAGTCGAGCGGACGATCCAGGTTCTTTGTCGCCGCCAGAAGAACAACCCGCTTTTTGTTGGCGATTCCGGGGTCGGCAAGACCGCCATCGCCGAGGGTCTTGCCCGCCGCATCGTCAAGCACGATGTGCCCGAGGTACTCGACGAAGCCACGATCTTTGCCCTCGACATGGGCGCCCTTCTCGCCGGTACCCGCTACCGCGGCGATTTTGAGGAGCGTCTCAAGGCCGTTGTCTCGGAATTGGAAGCCCTCGACGACAGCATCCTCTTTATTGACGAAATCCACACCGTGATCGGCGCCGGCGCCACCTCGGGCGGCGCCATGGATGCGTCCAATTTGCTAAAACCCGCATTGGCCGGCGGCCGGCTGCGCTGCATTGGCTCCACCACCTACAAGGAATACCGCAACTATTTCGAGAAGGACCGCGCCCTCGTCCGCCGCTTCCAGAAGATCGATATTGTCGAGCCGTCCATCGCTGACGCGGTAAAGATATTGCGCGGCCTCAAGCCCTATTACGAGCGCCATCACGGCGTTCGTTATACCGAAGACGCCATCCGCACTGCGGTAGAGCTATCGGCACGCTATATTAACGACCGCAAACTGCCCGATAAGGCCATTGACATCATTGACGAGGTCGGCGCGTCCCAGCAGCTGCTGCCGCCGTCCAAACGCAAGAAGACGATCTCCGTGCGCGATGTCGAGGTAGTGGTCGCCAAGATCGCGCGCATTCCGCCCAAATCCATCAGCCGCGACGACAAGAAGTCCCTGCGCAATCTCGAGCGCGACCTCAGGACCATGGTCTTCGGCCAGGACAAAGCCATAGAGGCACTTTCCAGCGCCATCAAACTGGCCCGCGCCGGTTTGCGCGAGCCTGAAAAGCCCATTGGCAGTTATCTGTTTTCCGGCCCGACCGGTGTCGGCAAGACCGAGGTGGCGCGCCAGCTCGCCATGTCCCTGGGCGTCCAGCTCACCCGCTTCGATATGTCCGAATATATGGAGCGCCATTCCGTATCCCGCCTTATCGGCGCCCCGCCGGGCTATGTCGGTTTTGATCAGGGCGGTCTGCTGACCGACGCCGTGGATCAGCACCCCCATAGTGTGCTGCTGCTTGATGAGATCGAGAAAGCCCATCCCGATTTGTTCAACATCCTGTTGCAGATCATGGATTACGGCAAGCTCACCGACCACAACGGCAAGGCGGTGGATTTCCGCAACGTCATTCTCATCATGACCACCAACGCCGGCGCATCCGAACTCGCCAAACAGGCCATCGGTTTTGGCCGTGAGCGCCGGACCGGTGACGACGAGGAGGCCATCAACAGGCTGTTCACGCCCGAATTCCGCAACCGCCTGGACGCGGTGATTCCGTTCGCCGCCCTGACCGAAGATATCGTTGCCTTGGTTGTCGACAAATTTGTCATGCAGCTGGAGGCCCAGCTAAGCGATCGTAACGTCGTTATCGAGCTTGACGACGCGGCGAGAAATTGGCTTGCCAAGCGCGGTTACGACATCGCCTTTGGCGCCCGCCCCTTGGCCCGCGCTATCCAGGAGCACATCAAGAAACCCCTGGCCGAGGAACTTCTGTTCGGTGACCTGGCCAAGGGCGGTACCGTAAAGGTTACCGTTGTCGACAAGAAGCTTTCCTTCGTGTGCAAAGAGGACAAGCGCGCCGCCAAATCGGCGAAGTCGAAAAAGAAGTCGAAAGGCAAATCAGGCTCGGACAAGACCGAACTCGTTGACTAGGGTCTTTCTCGTTTTGATGGGATCAAAACGAGCCCCTAGAGTCTTGTTTTGGCGTGTTTGCTGGCGAAAGAGCGGTGTCCGCTTTTCCTGGAAACACTCTGGGCGACGCTATTTTTCGGACTTGTAGGGCGAATGCTCTGTTAGCGCCGAAATCTCGAACGCCATCGCCCGCCGCTCCTGGGCGCAGAAATTGGCCACCGCGTCGCGAAAGCTCGAATTGCGAATATAATGAGCGCTGTAGGTCGGCACTGGCAGATAGCCACGCTGGATTTTGTGCGGCCCTTGCGTTCCGGCTTCGACCCGGGCCAGTCCATGGCGGATCGCATAATCGATCGCTTGATAATAACAGGCCTCGAAATGCAGAAACGGAAAATCCGCCACGCTGCCCCAGTTGCGGCCATAGAGCGCGTCGCTGCCTTTGAGATTGAGCGCCCCGGCCACCGCGTGATCGCCATCGAACGCCATCACCAGCACCACATTCTCGCCCATCCGCATCTGTAATTCTTCGAAAAAACCGCGCGTCAGATAGGGGGCGCCCCACTTGCGGTCGTAGGTGTCCACGTAGAACTGATAAAAGGCGTCCCAATGCTCTGGCCGGATGGCACTGCCGCTGAGCGTTTCCAGCGTCAGCCCGCTCTCGGCCACCGCCCGCCTTTCTTTGCGAATGGCTTTGCGTTTGCGGCTGATCAAAGTCGCCAAAAAATCGTCGAATGTCTCATAACCCCGATTGAACCAGTGAAATTGCTGGCCCAGCCGCGTCACCCATCCGGCCGCCTCGAACAATTCATGCTCATGCTGCGTCGTGAAAGTCGCATGGACCGAGGACACCCCAAGCTGGTTCGCCACCGTCTCCAATGTGCCGATCAGCGCCTCTTGCACATCCGTCCCACTACCAGCGTGTACCAGCAGCCTTGGACCTGTCACCGGCGAGAAGGGAACCGCCGCTTGCAGTTTTGGGTAATAGCGGCCACCGGCCCGCTCGAACGCATCCGCCCACCCCCAATCGAAAACATACTCGCCCTGGGAGTGACCTTTCACATAGAGCGGCACCGCACCGATCAGCTCGCCCGATCCATTCTCCAGGATCAGATGGCGCGGCAACCAGCCACTTTCCGCGCATACCGAACCGCTGATTTCCAGCACGTCTAGAAAGGCATGACTGACAAAAGGGCTTTCCGATCCGGCACAGGCGTCCCACTGGCTCGCCTCGATATCGCCGATCCGCTCCACCGTGCGTGCGGTGACCTCGGCCGGGGGCTCACAGGTCACCGGCCGCTTCCCCCATGCAACCATGAGGTCGGCTCAAGCGACCTCGAAAATCCCATCGATTTCCACCGAAATATTGAACGGTAGGGCAGGGGACCCGATAGCGGCGCGGGCATGGCGCCCACGATCGCCGAAAATCTCCACCATCAGATCGGAGGCACCATTCATCACCTGGGCCTGTTGAACGAAATCCGGCGCGCTGTTGACCAGCCCGAACAGCTTGACCACACGTTTGACCCGGTCCAGGTCCCCGTCCAGCGCCGCCGCCACTTGCGCCAGCACATTCAGACAGGTTAGCCGGGCCGCGTATTTGCCTTGCTCCAGGCTCAAATCTTGCCCCACCCGTCCGGTCGACAATTTTTCCCGGCCGTCCACCGGCCCCTGACCCGAGACCGAAAGCAAATTGCCCATGCGCACCACGGCGACATAATTCGCCGCCGGCGCCGGCGCCTCGGGAAGCACGATTCCCAGCGCCGCCAACCGCCGCGCTATCGGCCCGTCACGTAGCGTCATTTCTGGCCAATCTCGAATATGGCATCTATTTCCACCGCGACGCCAAAGGGCAGGCTGCCCACACCGACAGCGAAGCGTGAGTGGCGTCCAGCCTCGCCCAACGCGGCCACCATCAGGTCCGAGGCACCATTGATGACCATCGGATGTTCGAAGAAATCCGGTATGGCGTTGACGAAACCGCCCAGTTTCACGCAGCGCGCGACCCGGTCCAAATCGCCATCCAGGGCCGACTTCAGCTGCGCCAGAATACCGATGGCGCAGGCCTTCGCCGCCTCCGCGCCGGCCGTTGTATCGAAATCGACCCCAATCTTGCCGATGTAACCGGGTTTGCCATCCACCATGGGCAATTGCCCGGAAATAAACACCAGATTGCCGCTGATCACCCACGGCACATAATTGGCCGCCGGGGCAGCCGCATGCGGCAAGGTAATGCCGAGATCCGCCAGCCTGGCGTCGATCTCACCCGTCATATGATTTTCTCCAATTCCAGGGCTGTTTGACCGCCATGATAGCCCCCGCCGCCGGCCGGTGCCAGGCCGCACCCCCCGTGATCGCCAAGCCCGTAACGCGCTTTTGAACACTTTGAGGGCGCACCGCAGCACCCCCTCAAAGACCTGGATTTGATGGCAGCGCGGCCGGCGCCAGGTTAGCTACACCCGCTGGTACCGCCGCATGTCATGCATTTCAGGCAAGTGCCGTTGCGAACCAGCGTAAAATTGCCGCACTCGCCGCACGCATCGCCCTCATAGCCCCGCATCCGGGCATCGCGGAGCTGGCTGACGGCTTGAGGACCCACGCTCACCACCGCCTGCATCTGCACTGACGAACCCGAGCCCATCGAAATAGCACTTTCGGCCGTCGCTGCTTCAAGCGTCGCGCCTGCCCGCTCCCGTTCATTCGGCCGATCATTGCCCCGGTCGGCCCCGCCCGGTAGCACCACCAGGCCCTTGCGGCGCAAAAAGCCCGTACTGATGGCCCGCCTGGCGACATCGGGAAGGGCCTGCTCCCGTTCGCTGCGGCCAACGCTATCCGGTCTCAGATCATCTGGCACCACATGGGCAAGGTCGCTGCGGTCAAGATAGCTGATCGCCAATTCCCGGAAGATATAGTCGAGCACCGAACTCGACATCTTGATCGCCTCGTTACCCTCGACAATACCCGACGGCTCGAACCGGGTGAAAGTAAAGGCATCGACGAACTCGTCCAGGGGCACGCCATATTGCAGGCCGATGGAGATCGCGATGGCAAAATTATTCATCAGCGAGCGGAAGGCAGCGCCTTCTTTGTGCATATCGATGAATATCTCACCCAGGGCGCCATCTTCATACTCGCCGGTGCGGATATAGACTTTGTGTCCGCCGACCGCCGCCTTCTGGGTGTAGCCTTTGCGCCGATGGGGCAAGCGATGCCGTTCGGCACTATTGTATATGACCCGCTCGATCACTCTTTCGGCGACGATTTGCGCCCGCCGCCCGTCCGGCGCATCGATGATCGCGTCAAGGCCGTCCAGCTCTTCCTCGTCATCCTCACTGCTGAGCAACTGCGACTGCAGCGGCTGGCTCAGCTTTGAGCCATCCCGATAGAGGGCGTTGGCCTTCAGACCTAATCCCCAGGACAGCATATAGGCATCCATGCAGTCGGTGATCAGCGCCTCATTGGGCATGTTGATGGTCTTCGAGATCGCGCCGGAAATGAACGGCTGCGCCGCCGCCATCATTCTGATGTGACTTTCCGCCGACAAGTAGCGTTTGCCGGTCATGCCGCACTTGTTGGCGCAGTCGAATACCGGTAAATCTTCATCCCGCAGATGCGGTGCGCCCTCCAATGTCATGGCGCCGCAAACATAAGCGTTCGCCGCGTCGATATCCTGTTTCGAAAAACCAATGGCCGCCAGCAGATCGAAATCCAAAGCATCCAGCTGGTCCGCCGGCAGGCCAAGGGTCTGGGTGCAGAACTCCACCCCCAGCGTCCATTTATTGAACACAAAACGAATATCGAAGCAGCCGCCCAGTCCTTCTTCTATGCGCGCCAGAACCTCATCGTTGAAGCCTTTGGCACGCAACGTTTTTTCACTGACGCCAGGCGCTCCGTCCAAGCTGCCGTGGCCGCCCCCGTAGCGGGATATTTCCGCGATCTCCGCCTCGCCATAACCAAGCGTCCGCAGCGCCAGCGGCACCATCCGGTTAATAATCTTGAAATAGCCGCCACCGGCCAGTTGCTTGAATTTGACAATGGAGAAGTCGGGTTCGATGCCGGTGGTATCGCAATCCATGACCAGCCCGATGGTCCCGGTCGGGGCGATCACTGAGACCTGGGCATTGCGGAAGCCGTGTTTCTCCCCGTCCTCGACCGCTTTGTCCCAAGCCCGCCTGGCCGCAGCGACGAGTAACTTGTCGGGACATATCTCTGCATCCAGCACCACCGGGTCCACCGACAGACCTTCATAGCCGGTTTCGCCATGGGCCGCGCGCCGGTGGTTTCTCATCACCCCCAGCATCGGCTCGCGGTTCTTGGCATAGCCCGGGAAGGCGCCGTGTTCCTCGGCCATCTCCGCCGATGTGGTGTAAGCGGCACCCGTCATCAAGGCTGTGATCGCGCCGCAAAAGGCCCGGCCTTCATCGCTGTCGTAACCGAGCCCGGCCGCCATCAGCAGCCCGCCCAAATTGGCGTAACCCAGTCCCAGTGTGCGGTATTCGTAGCTCAGTTGGGCAATTTGGCGTGACGGGTATTGCGCCATCAGCACCGAAATCTCCAGCGTCATCGTCCACAGCCGGACCGCATGCTCGAATGCCGCGATATCGATCAGCGAACCGTCCGCCCCGCCGTCGGCGGGCCGGAAAGCCATCAGATTCAGCGAGGCCAGATTACACGCCGTATCGTCCAGGAACATATATTCCGAACAGGGGTTCGAAGCATTGATCCGCCCTGAATTTGGGCAGGTATGCCACTCATTGATCGTCGTATCGAATTGCAGTCCCGGGTCGGCGCTGGCCCAGGCGGCATGGCCGATCTTCTCCCACAATTCCCGCGCCGGCAGCGTTTTTGCGACCGCGCCATCCGTCCGCCGGGTCAGATGCCACGGTTTGTCATTGGCCACCGCCGCCATGAAGCCGTTGCTCAGCCGAATGGAGTTGTTCGAATTCTGCCCCGAAACCGTGAAATAGGCTTCCGAATCCCAATCGGTATCGAACTCAGGAAAATGAAAGTCGTTTAACCCTTGGCGCGCCAGCGCGATCACCCGCTGCACATAGTTCTCGGGCACCATCGCCGCGCGCGCCGCGCGGATAGCCCGCCGCAGCGCGGCATTGTGCCGCGCCTCGAACCGGTCATCGTCGGCCCTGTCCGGTGTCATGCCGGAGCGCTCGCCGCACGCCTCCATTACCGCGCTCAAATGCTTCCGGCACATCTTCGACCCGGCAACCAGTGCGGCGACTTTTTGCTCTTCCGTGACCTTCCAATCGATAAAAGTCTCGATGTCGGGATGGTCCACATCGACGCTCACCATTTTGGCCGCCCGCCGGGTGGTACCGCCCGATTTGATGGCCCCGGCCGCCCGGTCGCCGATCTTCAGGAAGCTCATCAGCCCCGAAGACCGCCCCCCCCCGGCCAGCCTCTCGCCTTCTCCGCGAATATGGGAAAAGTTGGAGCCCGTACCCGAGCCATATTTGAACAATCTGGCCTCGCGCACCCAAAGATCCATGATGCCGCCGTCATTGACCA